>JAUWHX010000012.1 GCA_030605695.1 bacterium
AAGGAGAATGTGCTACATATTTACTAAATTTTTCGCAATCCTTTTATAAAAATTACAGATTTACACAGATATAATTTGTTTATTTTATCCAAATCTGTGTCCCGTTTTGTTTTTTATATTTATTCAGGATTATCCCTGATATCTTAAGTTAATGAAGGTATTGCATATAAACTGGTCTGGAGATTTAGGAGGGGCAGAGAATTTAGCTTATGAGCTTGCAAGACACCAGTTTGTAGGGGCGAGTCGCCGACTCGCCCCTACGATTGCTTATATGAGTAGAAAGTCAGTTTTAGGGAATCGGGCAGAGCAAGAAGGAATTAAAGTGGTTGAGTTTAATATGCGGTCAGGGTTTGACATTTTTAATTTCAAGAGGTACCTATCTTTTATTAAGCAGGAGAGATTTGATATTATTCATGACCATAATGGGCCTCCGCTTGTAAGACTCTCTAAAATCTGGTCTCCGCACTCAATTTTTATTCAGCATATCCACGGCACAAAGCTTGGACCTGAAAAATGGGAGAGTTCCAGAGTCCTTTTGTGGAAAAGGGTAACTGCTAAATTAGTGGACTGGTATATTGCTAACTCCCAATATACGAGAGAAATTGCTATGAGAAAAGAGAAGATTTCAGAGAACTTGATTTCAGTTATCTACAATGGTATAAATGTAGATAAATTTGTAGGTGAGAGCGAGAGCTCTCACCTATCCAATGTGAGGAAAGAACTTGGTATTAAGCCAGAGGAATGGGTAGTAGGGATTGTGGGCAATTTAGTTCCAGCAAAAGGGATAGATAAATTTATTCAAGTTGCAAAGAGAGTAAATAATGCTAAATTTGTAATTGTTGGAGAAGGAGCATTGAGAAACGAGTTAGAACATTTAGTAGAAACTCTAAATCTTAATGGTAAAGTAATTTTTACAGGAGCGAGGGATGATATTCCAGATATTTTATCTGTGTTTGATGTATTTTTATTCACCAGTAATTGGGAAGCTTTCGGAATTACTTTGATAGAAGCAATGGCATCAGGCGTTCCTGTTGTTGCATTTAAAGTTGGTGGAGTGGCTGAAGTAGTGCCGGAAGGTTGCGGCATTTTAATTCCTCCCAGTATTAACAAAGCAGTAGAGTCCATAATTTTCTTAAGAGAAAATCCAGAAATTGCCAAAAAGATGATAGATAGAGCAAGAGAATGGGTGATGGGTGAATTTAATATTAATAGGACGGCGAAAAGAGTAGAGAATATATATTCGCAGAATCCTGCGGACAGGAGTCTTGTAAAATGAGATGGATACAAGCCCAACCCTATGAGAGTGGAGAACCGCGTAAAGGATGCCGGAATGGGAACATTTCTATCTCTTCAATCCCTATTAGAAAGTAACTCCTATCCCACTATATATACTTCTTCCCAGAACCTCATACCCATAGATTTCTTGATACTTCTCATCAAACAAATTCTCTACCCGAATGGAGAGTTTAAGATTTGGCAAATTATAGATTCTATTCAAATTAACCTTCGCATAAGAGGAAATCTATCTGAGAATTAACATCTTTTTCATACTTATATAATCGCCCACTTTCATCTGACAGAAATATGCTCCATTCTGAACTTTCTTGCCTTTATTGGTTGTACCATCCCAAATAATGGTATAGAATCCGGAATTCTGCTTGCAATTAACGAGAGTTCGGACAAGACTTCCTGTAAGGTCGTAAATAGAGATAGAGACTTGAGACCGAGATTTAAGACTATACAGAATTTCTGTTGTTCGGTTGAATGGATTAGGTTGATTCTGAAAGAGCTTACAAACAATAGTTTCGTTAATCTGCTCATCCTCAATGCCCGCTTCTTTTTCATATATTGCTATTGATTGGGGTCCATTACTAACGCTGTAAGTATAAACCGTATTGTTAGAATCAATCACCGAAATGCTATTATCGCTGAAGTTGCAAGAATAGGCATTGTTAGCATTGTCACACGCTACACCTACAACTCCCTTTCCCACAAGAATAGGATTACCAAATCCTCTTAATATTTCATTTGTATGGGCATCAAAGGTATAGATATATCCGCTATCAACCCATCCTCCTGCACCTACGATAGCTTTTCCATTTGGTGCAATTGCTATACTACTTGGTGAACCACCAATATCAATTGTATCCATTATAGAAAAAGTAGTGGTATCAATTACATAAACCTCTCCCCATGTAGAGAAATAGTCTCCTGTGCAAACTACATTAAGCTCACCATCAGAATCAAGTGCCAGCGACTGAGGATTAGTGCAAACAAATATGGAATCTATAACCAAATTGTTAGTAGCATCTATCACATATACTATGCCCTGCCCATACTGATAGGTTACTGGGTCAAGAGCTGTGTTAGCCACCCAGACTTTGTTACCAACTACACAAATACCTTCTGGAGACAGTCCAACATGAATAGTATCAGTAACCTCCTGTGCAAAGATATTTATGCGGAAAACAGTATTTGATTCAAAATTGGTTACATAAGCAATACTATCGTTGAGAAAGGCAATATTCCAGGGATTGTTACTGTCACCTAATTCAATCGTTCCCAAACTACTGTCATTCTCCAAATCAATTATCTGAATATTGTTTGAGTTAGAGTTAACCACATATCCTCTATCTCCCTGAATGACAATCTGATTGGGCACAAGTCCCAAACTCACTATATCATTAAAGACCTCGCCTGTCTCAAGGTTAATTCTGGATAGAGTCTCAGCCATGTTATTCACCACAAAAGCAGTCTTTGTGATTTGTGCTCTAACAACACTTCCTAATAGTAAAACTAATGGTAGTATTCTCAACATCGTTCCTCCTTTTTAAATTTAGTTTGCGCTTTTTATTTAAACTGATGACTTATTGGTGGAGCTCGTAACATCTTCATAATATTATCTCCTTAAAGCTATACTTACAGGCCCGTCTCCCACTTCGTAAGTTTCTTTTATAGATTCGTCAGAGAGAGAGATTGACAATATACAATCTTGCTCAAAATCGCAGATATAAAGATTCCCTGCAGTAGTATCAATTACTATACTCATAAATCCGTCTCTATCAATTACTGAACTGTCTGCATTATGTAATATTGTTCTGTCTGTCCACTTATAACTCATCAATCCACCCCAGTAGCCAACAACATAAGCTATTCCACCGGGAGTAAAAACTACTCCGCAAGGTGAACCACCCAGAACTACCGTATCTATTATACATCTTGTGTCAGTATCAATAACAGCTATTTTCCCTGCTGCACCACTCGTATAATCACCTGTGCAGACCACATGTAGATTCCCTGCCGGGTCACTTGCTATCTCTTGTGGATTTGTCGGAACATTAATAGTAGCTTCAACCTGTCTTGTAGTTATATCAATTACTGATACGGTTCCTTGAGCATAAGTTCCGTAAGAATAGCCAGTATTCACAACATACACTTTATCTCTATGTACTAAAATACCTTCTGGTGCTATCCCAACAGAAATAGTATCAATAACACAACATTCATTAAGATTTATCACTGACACTGTAGCAGTTAAAAAGTTTGTTACAAACCCCAATGTATCAGCAACTGCTATATGCCAAGGGTTATTTCCTATTCCTACATCTATTGTGCAAACATCTGTCAACGATGCTAAATTAACAACCTGAATATTATTATCTCCCGAATTAACCACATAAGCTGTATCTCCTCCTGAATTTACAACAATGTGATTCGTCCATAACCCAAATGTTAATATATCGTTATCAACCTTTCCGTCATCCAGATATATTAACGAAAGCGTCTCCCCCAGACTGTTTACTACAAGCAAGATTGGTTCTGTAGACTCCGGTGTATCCGGCGATGTAGGTTGTTCTTTCTTGCAACTCCCAACGAGTAACAAAAAAACTGCAAAAATTAGCAAATAATGTTTTCTCTTATCTAAATAAAAGTATCTTGCAAATTGCATTTTCCCCTCCAGTATTAAGTTTACATATATAGTACCCACTGGCAAGTTTTTCGCTTGACTTAGCGCAGGTATCCCACAAAACCTTGTTAGAGTTAGCATTTATTGTGTGCACTTTCTGCCCTGTAATATTGAAAATGTCTATACTGTAAGTTTTTTCCTGTTTCACATTAACCAAAAACATCACCTTGCCAAATGACGGGTTTGGGAACACTGTGATTTTTGCTATATTTACTTGGGAATCACAGACTTCAGAAATTCCAAAATACTTTCCTATCTGTTTATCATACCGATTCAACAGATTCTCTCCCGTTTGACTCCCAATATATTGACTCACAGTTAAAATAGGCATTGTATCTCCCAATGAGGGTGTTGTATTGAGTATAAGTGTCGCTGTTATGGAATCGGAAACTAAAACTTCATCTCCAGATATCAAAGGAATACTATCAAGTTTAAAATATTCTAAGGGAAATCCGCTGTCACTTGCCAAACTCTTTGAAAAGTGAACAACAATCTCTGTATCGGAGATTGCCTTTGCGTCTGTAACCATAAAGGGATTGGCTGCATCAGTCCAATGTATTGCAACTATTGCATCAAGGTCAAAACCGGCAGCCCCTTTATCCCATCCTCCATCATATATTGAGTCTCCAGCGTCAATAATCCGTACGAAACGGGCATTCTCAAGCCTTACTTCGCTCAGGTCAAAGAAATCACCGCCCGAAGAGTCAGAATTCCTTGGGTCAGGAATACCCTCATTTGAATTAACAGGCCAAACGCCTGCCAGTCCTTTATATCTCGCTGGGTTTCCCACCGGGTGGATTGTAGAGTCAAATTCAAAAGGATATGGTATAAACAAACTTCCTTCGGTACTGATTTCTACAAAAGCTACCTCCAGATAAATATTATTTGAATTACCACCAATAAAAAAAGGATTTTCAAACACAGCAAGGTCAGAACCTGGACCATCAACCATTATTTCATCCAGAAAAACTAAGGTTATATCTCCATTTTTACCAAGAGACAAAACATCTAATGAGCCCATCATTGGGCCCGTCCCTTTGGGCATACCAAGAACGATTTGTGGAAAACTGTCCTGTCCAAAACCTGCATTTGCACCATAGTTTACAGACACAACCGAATCAGCCCCTATCCCCAGACACAACGCTTTTGACGCACAAAGCATTAGCGCCAAAGACAATCTCCCAAAACTTTCCATCTTGCCTCCTTTTCCGTCAAAAATCAAATGATGCATTGATATTCAATGTCCTTCCAGGGACAGGAAAATTTATGATATCAATATACCGTTTCCCCATTATATTTTTTACTCCTATTGATAAATTTATATTCTTATTCAATTGATAAAGCATATTACAATTACCTACTATGTATTCTGGAATCCATTTTGTATTTGCAGAAGTAGTATAACGAATGCCAACATAATTCCAGGTGGTTGATATTTGGCAGTTTTTAAATGACATATAAATTTGCAAATTGGCTTTCTGCATTGGTCTTCTCACAAGCTGTTTCCCAACTCTATTACGCTCACCAGTTAAATCTTCAGCTTTCGTGTATGTATAGTTGGAGACAATTTCAAGAAGAATTTTGCTCATATGAAAAGAGCTTGATAGTTCTGTTTCAATACCTCTTATTCTGGCTTTACCAACATTATGAGGTCTCCAAATTCCTTTGGCCCCGGGAACCCATTCAATCAAATTTGTAACATCACGATGAAATCCTGTAAATGTAGTTCTTATCTGGTTAGATAAAGGATATACTATCACCCCCAGGTCAAAATTTCTTGCTTCTTCTGGCAGTAAATCCGGGTTTCCAACAGCCATAGCACTTGCAGGCCAAAATAAGTCATCAAAAGTCGGTGGTCTAAAGGTCTTTTCAGTAGATGCTTTTAGTATGAGAAATTCTCTAATGAGAGTATAGACAATTCCTAACCCAGGGCATATTTCTGGCAGAAATTCATCTACCCATTCAACACGAATTCCAGGTAGTAGAACTATGTATCTGTTTTTCCTATTTCCCGCTAATATTTCATTTTGAAAAAAAGTTCCTATCTTTTTTCTTTCACGCTCTCCATCTGTTGTGCTTATCAATTTATCTTTTCTTAATTCAATTCCGAGTGAAGTCTTGAAATTTGAAGTCCATAATAAATGGCATTTTTCCTCTATCCCAAGAGCAAAGTTTTCGTGTGTATCATCAGCATAAATAATTGGATGTGGATTGTAATAGCTTCTGTTGAGCCAATTGGCATACATTCTACTTTCTGAACGCAAAAAACCTCTGTTATAAGCAAATTTTCCCTGAACTCTGCATACATGGTCATTTAATCTGGCATCAGGTGTGGGAAACTCACTAAATCCTGGAGAACCTCTATCACAACCTTGCAACCTTAAATTCAGTTCCAAATTGTTATCACCAAAATCATATCCAATTTTTGTCATTACACCTATGGTTTTGTAATCGGCATTTTCTCTCTGTCGAATCGTATCGTGATTCTCATCAACGAACCAAAAATCTCCTTTTCCTTGCTTTCTTTGGGCTCCTGCCGAGAAATAAAACTTATCATTAAAAAGCTTTGAATCCCAAAACGTATTAACATCAAGAAGGTTTTGAGAGCCAACTCTTAATGAGATATATTTATGTGACTCCTTTTCTTTCTTAGTTACTATATTGACTATGCCACCAATTGCTTGAGCACCCATTTCCACAGAGCCGCCAGCTCTATAAATTTCTATACGGTCTATCCATGATATTGGCCACTGCGACAGATCTACACTACCACCCTGTGCCGTGTTAATTTGAGAGCCATCTACAAGAAAAAGTGTTTGCTCAGGAGATGCCCCACGCAGTGACAATATCTGTGAGCTTCCTTCTCCTCCATAACACACAACATCCGCATTAACCATAGCTTTGATAATGCCACCAATATCAGAAGTGCGTTCAACTTCTCTTATATCTACGATTTCTCCAGATATAGGACTGGTATCTAATATCCACTTCCACCTCTTGGCTTTCACTATTACAGGAGGCAACTTGTAGCAACGTAATTTCTCTTCATCGTGGACTTTGAAAGAATCTGAAGACTGTTCGGTTGCAGAGACTAAAAGTATTATACACAACAAAAAATTAATCACAGTGTCTATCTTAAAATCAACATTTTCCGAGTTTTGCTAAAATGTTCTGTCTCTAACTTATATATGTAGAGCCCACTAACTACAGGATTATTATGACTATCTTTTCCATCCCAAACTGTCTTGTAATAACCGGGAGATTTGTATCCCTGTTCTAATATCCTTACCAGTTGCCCTTGTAAGTTATATATCTTTAAGCTCGTATATAAGCTATTCTCTGGTATTCTAAATGAGATGGTTGTTCTCAAATTAAATGGATTTGGATAGTTCTGAGACAAGGAATATTGTTTGGGCATTGATTTATCTACTAACTCCTCCACAGATATTGTATCATCGGGACTCACATCAGAAAAGGCGTCAATCTCGCCTCCATTGGAGCCGTACACTTTTATGTATAGAATTGAGTCATATCCCGATGGTTCTAAATCAAATCCTGTGCCGCCACCTGAAGGTGCATAATACTGGTCAATTACATCAGCAACGCTCATCCCCCCATAAATTGCTGGATCAATTGACGGGTCAACCGGTTTTGTAAAGTCCAGCAAGTTACCCCACTGGTGATTTATCCTGTCCCATTTTTTGGCATTTGTGGGGAATTTGGTATCTCCGTAAGGACCACTACTATACTCATACCAGTCGGTTCCATTCTGGCTTACTGCAACTAATACAGGTTCTGCAAAAAGACCGCCGCTGAGAAGCTTACGAACCTCCATGTCAGTAGTCCAATCAACCGGGCCATCTGCCGGGTGAAAAGCGTTTCCAAAAACAATAAAATCAACCCCGAATGGATTATTCAGATCATCTTTAACTTGATGATCGAATTTAACGATAATATACGAACCATCGTTTATAGTAGTAAGAGTATTATAGCCCCATGCCGCGCAGACCATTGAAACACAACCGCAGTCCCCGTTGATTGTTGCCGGTTGACCGAGCACATTCTGCGGGTCATTATAAGGACCGCTTCCGTCAAGGTCAGCAGAATGTTCAATTACTTCAGAGGCATAAGGTGATGCCAGAACCTGATTTCCAAAAACAAGACACAAAACCATCAAAGAAAATATAAAATCCTTCATTTTTCCCTCCTCAATTTGATGTCGTTATATATGTCAATCATAGCTTCTATTTCAGAAGCAACATCTTCCGAGCTTTACTAAAATGCTCTGTCTCTAACTTATATATATAAAACCCACTGGCTACAGGATTATTATGATTGTCATTTCCATCCCAGACTACTTTAGTAATTAAGTTATTATGTGATTGTCCATCGGATCCTGTGGAGGTAATTGGAAAAGATCTGACCAATCTGCCTGCTAAATCATAAATCTGCAAACTAAATTCCTGCCTACTACAGCACTGTTCACCAACTTCTGGTATCTGAAATCTGATTTCTGTCTTCTGACTAAATGGGTTAGGATAGTTTTGGGACAAGAAACCCTCTCTGGAAATATCTACTAACTCCTCCACAGAGATAGAAGGAACAGGTCCCAACGCTACCAATTTGCCATCATATACAAACTTTCCCGGATCTCGTTGTATGAAATATACATTGCCATTTGCAAGAGCAGGTGTTCCAGTTCCACTGCTTCCATAGGTAGCTAAAATAGTGCCATCGTCTGCATCCAACATATACAAACCACCTCCTCCAACATATACAACATCTTGTCCCGTTCCATCATCTTCTGCATAGCAGGCAGCACTGCACCAGCTTCCGGTTCCAGGAGTATGCCATACTGTCCCTCCTGTGGTAGGATTAATGCCAGCCGTTCCTCCATCACCAGTAACATAGACATAACTTTTTCCAATCGCAGGTGTATAATCACCACCACTCTGAATATCATTGGCTTCTATAACAAAACTTCCATCATCTGCATTAACTATTAGCATACTGCCATTCCATCCTCCTGCCATTACTGTTCCTGTTTTGGAGTCATAAGTAGCACTTCCGAAACACGCACAGCTATGTGTATTGGCACTTACCCATATCTCATCTCCTGTTACAGCATCAAATGCCGCAATTTTCCCAGGAGATGTCCACTGATGCAGTACATTCACAGGAAAATATACTCTACTACGATTAGCATCATATGCCGGGCAACCTTGTCCCTGTCCCCAAAGCTCGTTACACCAGACCGAGTCTCCATTGGCAATATTGAATGCCCAAAGAAGAGTAGTAGCCCCAAAACCACCGTAAGTGTTTATGTAAATCAGATTATCGTCTATGTTAATTGTTGGGGAAGCATTAACTACAGCATATTTTGTACTGACAGCCCAAATACTATCACCAGTAACAGCATCAATTCTATAAAGAAAGTTACCTGAACCAATATACACAGAATTACTAATTAGGTCAGCAGATAGAGATGACCAAGAACCAAAACCGGGTAAAGTAATAGGTCTTGTCCAAAGTGAATCGCCTGTATTTTCATCAAAAGCTTGTACAAAACCACTACCATTAGCAACTCCATAAACAAATATTCTGCCATTCATCACACATGGACTGCTGGGAGCAATTAAGCTATCACCAACGACGAAACGAGGTGTGGAAAAGTATGATACTCCGGGACCCAGCTCAGCCGAGCCTCTGTTTGTTGCATTTCCATGAAATTGATGCCATTCTGTAGATACAAGCTGAGGTATAAATACAAGAACAGTGGTAATAATAGGTGCAAAAAATAGCCTTTTCCATAGTTTGTCTAAACCAAACACACTGAATTTAATTGTTTTCAAAAAATACTTCATTTTTTCCCCTCAATCTGATGTTGTTATATATGTCAATCATAGCCCCTATTTTAGAATCAACATCTTGCGAGTTTTGCTAAAATGTTCTGTCTCTAACTTATATATGTAGAGCCCACTGGCCACAGGTTTTCCCTGGCTGTCCGTTCTATCCCACTTTACTTTATAGCATCCGCTCTCTTTTTTCTCATCAACCAATTTTCTTACACATCTTCCAGCAATATTATATATCCATAATTTGACTTTCGTGGACTTCGGCAAGGCATAATCAATAGTAGTAAATGAGAAAATTGGATTGGGAAAGTTTTGCGAGAGTTCCAGAACTTTCGGTCTCTCTCTTGGGCTCCTGGCAATAGCTGTAATAGGACCGTGCCAGATGGTATTCATAGCTCCACATCCACACTCTATCTCACCAAGTTTGTAATAGTATTGAATTCCTGAGATAACATCTTTATCCGAGTATGTGTATGTTGCAGAACCTCCTTTTGCGGGCATATTTACTATCTCTACATATCCGTCTTCCTCTTTTCCAGCTCTTGCTATGAGCCATCTTGAGATATTTATCTCAACTTCAGTCATCCAATTAACAATTATCTCCCCAATCTCACCTTGTGCATCAAAGTAAGCCAACTCTACGGCAAGAATGTCACATCCCAATGCTACCAATTTGCCATCAGCAACCTTTCCTGGAGCTCGTTGTATGAAATACACATTGCCATTTGCAAGAGCAGGAGTTCCAGCTAATGTGCTTCCATAAGTAGCTAAAATAGTGCCCTCGTTTGCATCCAACATATAGAGACCACCTCCTCCATCATATACAACATCTCGTCCCGTTCCATCATCTGCCGCATAACAAACAGCATTTGTCCACTCTCCAGGTTCTGAACGATGCCAGAATGTATTTCCTGTAGCAGGGTCAATGGCTTGTGTTC
This sequence comes from bacterium, assembly GCA_030605695.1. GTDB lineage: Bacteria > Hydrothermota > UBA3073 > JACQXS01 > JACQXS01 > JAGMCN01. The sequence goes on from JAUWHX010000012.1 coordinate 10,761, forward strand.
CTCCAGCACCAGTAACATAGACATAAGTATTCCCAATAGCAGGTGTGTAATCGCCACCATTAACAACATTTGCCTCTATAACAAAACTTCCATCATCCGCATTAACTATTAGCATACTGCCATTCCAACCTCCTGCCATCACTGTTCCTGTTTTGGAATCATAAGTAGCACTTCCGAAACACGCACAGCTATGTGTATTGGCACTTACCCATATCGCATCTCCTGTTACAGCATCGAATGCCGCAATCTTTCCAGGAGATGTAGAGCTATGGTTTACATTCACGGGGAAATAAACTCTACCACGGTCAGCATCGTATGCCGGGCAACCTTGTCCCTGTCCCCAAAGGAAGTTTGACCAAACTACATATCCATCGGAGATTCTGAATGCATAAAGATAGGTTGACGCAGCAAAACCACCATAAGTATTTATATAAACAAGATTATCGTCTATGTTAATTGTAGGAGATGCATTAATAAACCCTCCATCTGGTGACTTGCTTTTCCAGATGTATTCGCCTGTATTAGCATCAATTCTATAGAGAGTATCACATGAACCAATATATACAGAATTACTAATTGGATCAGCAGATGGAGATGACCACGAACCCCAAACGGGGGGACAAATAGGACTTTTCCAAAGTGAACCACCTGTTTTTTCGTCAAATGCTTCTATCTTGCCAACTACATCACCGATTTCGTTCTCCATAATCCCATAGACGAATATTCTGCCATTCATCACACATGGACTACTGCCAGCAATTAAGCTATCACCCACAACAAAACGAGCTGCAGAAAAGTATGATACTCCTGGACCCAAGTCAGCAGAGCCTCTGTTTGTTGCATTTCCATGAAATTGATGCCATTCTGTAGATGCAAGCTGAGGTATAAATGCAAGAACAGTAGTAATGATAGATATAAAAGATATCCTCTCCCATGGTCGGTTAAAAACAAAAACCCAACCTTCTGGGTCGGGTCTCCTATGCAACTTTTTCATCTTCCCCTCCTCCGAAGGTACTTACCAAAATAGGCAATAGACCGGACTACTCTGCACATAGTTTATATGCAAAAGATTACCGTTGCGGGGCAGTGTTCCGAATCTCACGGAAACTTCCTCTGCCTACTCGGCACCAAATGTTTCAATGAACTTTTTAAACTTTATCAAACTTTCCATCAATGTCAAGAAAAAAATGATTTAACCACAGAGAACACAGAGAAAATACAGAAATATGAAAAGATTTGAATTGCTCTGTGGTCTCTTTGTTGCAACCTCCGTGGTCTCTGTGGTTTATACTTCCATAGTATGTCAAGAAAAATAATAAAATTGCGATAGAATTTCTCTACCTATAAATTTCCACTTGACAAATTAAGTTTTTGGAAGTATATTATCTATGAGAAGAGGAAAAATGAGAAAAAAAGGATTCACAATGATAGAAATGATGGTAGTAATAGTTATGATGGGAATAATAGGAAGCATTGCTATACCCTCTTTCAGGAATTATATTGTAAGAATGCGGCTAACAAGAGCAAGAGATGAGATACTTTCCACTCTCAAGGTCGCACGCGCACGCGCAATGTCAGAAAGAATTGTTTACAGAGTATCCTTTGCAGGTATTAATGAATATAAAGTAGGAAAAGACCCTGACGGAGATGGAACATTTGATTACGACGCATCGAAGTTACTTCCAAACGGCATTTCTTTCCAAACTTCTGGTTCTGATTTCGAGTTTTATCCAGACCGCACAGGAGTTATGTTAACTTCTGATCTTATAATAATAAACAAGAAAAATGATGATGTCAGGTTTTATATTATTCCTGCTACCGGCCACATAAAAGTGGAGAGGTAAAAAAATTATAATGAATAAAGGATTTAGCATTGTAGAAGCTATTGTATCGGTTTTTATACTCGGAATCGTGGTAGTCACATTAATTAATTTCTTCCCTGTGAGTTCGGCAATGAACGCTCGCGCAGATAGACTCGCTGAAGCCGCAATACTTTCTGAAGACTTCATAGAATTCTTTAGAAGTGTGCCTTTTGATACATTGAAAGCTTTTATCGCCGCCGGGAACGATAGTGGAACTCACATACTTGGCGGTGTGCTGGGCGGATGGCACTTTACAAGAACTTGGGTGCTCACAGATAATGGCAATATAATTCAGGTAGAAGTTAGATGCTCTTGGCCCAAGCCCGGAAGGCTTCCTGGAAATCTTGGAACTTCAAATATAAGTGTTGTAACACAAATCTCTGATTATGAATAATAAAGGACTTACCATTATTGAGCTTTTAGTAACACTTGTCATTTCTTCTCTAATTATAACAGCAGCTATAGCTTTTCATCTTGCAAATCAACGAATATTTGTAAAAGAGAAAGCACTTATTGAAGTACGCAGCAATGTGAGAGGAGCTCTTGATATTATAATTTCAGATTTAAGACTCGCCGGCTATAACCCAAAACAAGCCCCAGCTCCAGAGTTTGACCCAGCAATTCGTGTTGCGCGTGACGACCGAGCATTTATGAGAGCAGATACAGATTCCAGTGAAGTTTGCGAAGAGGGTGAAGAAATAGGATATCATGCGTCCGGTGATAATCTTTACAGGTATGTTACCCTGGGAATAGGGGGATTTGACACTCTGCTTGTTGCAGAGAGCATAGACTATCTCGGATTTAGATATTTTGATGCTAACGGAGATACACTCATAACACCAGTTGCCGCAGATTCATTAGAGAACATAAGAGCGGTAAAAATTATAATTATTGGTAAAACCCCTCGTGAGTTCTCGAATTACCACGAGTCTGGTAACTATCCTGATGGCACCCCTTACGATGACAGATGTTATAGATGTTGGGACTCTACCTATGTGAAACTCAGGAATAGATAATTTCAACAAAAATAGAAATGAGATAAAAAATGGCAATTTTGTTTTTTTTGCTTTTAGGGTGTTGGTCTCAGACTGATTGGTCAGGAGGCGGAGGCCAGCCAAGTTGGATAGACTCAACAAAATATTTTAATAAAAGTCATATAAGTCATTCAAGAGTCCATGGAGGCATTTTACTTGACGCTCCGGATGGATGGACAGGCACAGGTGAGCTTCCTGCAAATCATATCTGGGCACTCATTGAGACTCGGGATTCAATAATTTATGCAGGTGGTGATAGTGTCGCACAAAAAGGATTTGTGTTTAAATCAGGGAACCTCGGTAATACTTGGGTCAACACTAATATCCCAAGCTGTAACTGGGTTCACGCTCTATTAGAATCTCATGCAGATACTTTATATGCAGGCACTGACCAGGGAGTTTTTAAATACACTGGCTCTTGGCTCGCCACCGGATTAACAGAATCAGTCAACGCTTTACTTGAAACTCAGGATAGCATATTTTATGCAGGCACTTGGAATGGTGAGATATGGAAATCCTCCGATGGCAATAACTGGAATAAATTAACTGTGAATAATGGAGTCAGAATATGGGATATAATTGAAGTAGGCGATACTTTATATGCTGCTGGAACAAGGAGTAAAGGACCAAATGAATATCCCGGAGTTTTTAAATCAGGAGATGGAACAACTTTTGATACTACAACATCTCCTCATATAGATAAAGTAGTTTATTCGCTTCTCTTGGCAGACGACTCAACAATTTATGCTGGCACAGGCCCTGACTCCGGGAAAGTATTTAAGACTCAAGATGGAGGCAATGTTTGGGATACAACTCAAACAATGGAATATGCGAATTGCATATATTCTCTTTTGCAAGGAGACGGCACAATTTATGCTGGCACAGGTAGATTGGGTAGCTTGTATAAATCTACTGATGGGCAGAATTGGTCAAGCGAAGGAATAGATGCTACTGCAAGCAGTATATATTCTGTGCTTCAAACATCTAATGGATTTTTATATACTGGGACAAACAAAGGAGTAGGAAGTAGCACAGCGGTTTGGAAAGCTGGCTATTTTTCATCAGGTTGGCTCAAGTCTTCAAGTTTTGAAGCAAGTGCATCTAATGAAGTAAATTACGATTCTGTATTCTGGGACGCAGACCTTAATGGAGGAGCTATTGAAGTTTGGATTCGCACTAATACAGAGGGAGATATGTGGGGAACAGATTCTTTTAAGTTAAGTCATTCCTGCGATACAATTCCAGATGCATTTGATGGCAAGGGGTATATTCAGTATAAAGTCAAGTTCTCAAGTCCAACGCAGGATTCAACACCTGTATTTAAACACATAGGGATAAATTATTTTCCATCCCCGGCAACAGAAGAGGTAGGAACACGTCATAGCATATCTCTACAAGTTTACCCAAATCCCTTTACCCAAAAAACCAGTATTCGTTATTCGTTAAACAAAAACCTGACGATTAACGATTTACGATTAACGATTCACGATATTGCTGGCAGACTCATCCGAGAATTTCCGATTACCGATTCACGATTACCGATTCACGAAATAACCTGGGATGCAAGAAAAGTTCCGTCTGGGGTATATTTTGCAAAATTCACAGATGGAGAACACAACGAGACAAAAAAGTTAGTTATTTTAAGATAGTAGGGCAACTCTTATAAGTTTTCAACTTTACATTCAGTAGTTAGTAAGCGGATTCAACTGATTTATTCGTTGGCTAATGGATTAGATGCTGAAATAAATTCAGTATGATATTTGTTGCATAACAGTTTACCTTAATATTGTGAGTTTTCTCGTAGTCTTAATTTCATCTGTTTTTAACTCCATAAAGTAGATGCCCGCAGGGAGCTTCTTCCCTTTCTCATCCTTCCCATCCCATATTATTTCGTGAATCGTGAACCCTGCATCGTTAATCGTCTCAATATCCGTATGGAGAAGGGTGCGAATGAGTCTGCCAGCAATATCGTGAATCGTTAATGAGTGAGTTGAGAGTTTATCTGGCAACTGATAACGAATAACGGTATGTTGGATGAATGGATTTGGGTAAACTTGTAACTTGTGATTTGTGGCTTGTGATTTCTCAGCTTCTTCAATTCCAACAAGGATATTCCTATAAATCTGCAATCCGGCATCATAACTTGCAACATATATATACCCATCGGAAACTCCTACACCACAAGCGTGCCCAGGTGTAACATAGTAACCAACTTCATGAGCTTCTGAAGGAGTTGAAATGTCAATTACTCTCACTCCGGCTGTCGTAGCCGCAACATAAGCATAATCTCCTTCTACCGCTACAGCTCGAGCAAAGTCTGGAGTGGGACACTCCCCTACTCTTTCCAAAGACGAAGCATTAATTATCTTTAGTCCCCCATCATAATCTGCAAGATAGACATAAGGACCTTTTATTGCTACTCCTGAGCCTAAACCTGAACTATTGTAAGAACCTGCCCCGGTTGGAGATGAGGGACTTGAAATATTAATTTTCTGTAGTCCTGAGTTTCCGTCTGCGACATAGGCATAAGAACCTTCTACTACTACTCCCTTAGCATTTTGTGTATCATAATAAGTTATTTCTTCTGGGGATGAAGGGTTTAAAATATTGATTATTCTTAATCCTGCAAATGCATCTGCGACATAGGCATAAGAACCTTTTATTGCCACATTATATGCCTTATCTGGAGTGCTGCAATCACCTGCATACTCGGGAGATGAAGGATTTAAGATATTGATTATCTGTAGCCCTGAGTTCGCATCTGCGACATAGGCATAATCTCCCTCTACCGTTACTCCCCAAGCAGAGCCCGGAGTATTATATTCTCCTATTTCTTCGGGTGCAGATAGCTTAGAGCAGTTAATTACTTTTAGCCCACTTGCATCATCTGCGACATAGACATAAGAACCTTTTATTGCTATTCCCCAAGCGTATGTAGGTGTAGCATAATAACCTACTGCTTGAGGTAATGAGGGGTTTAAGACATTGAGTATTCCCAACCCTTTAGTGTAATCTGCAACATAAAGGTGATAACCACAAAGTTTTGTCCGACAGGCAAGACCAGGAGTATTAAAATAGCATTTCTCCACAGGGTTTGAAGGTGTTGAAATATCAATTATTCCTACCCCAGCTTGTCCACAGGAAATATATGCATACGAGTCTCTAACTGTTATACCATAAGCAACATCAGACGTGCTGTAATGCGTTATTTCCTGTGGGTGTATGGAGTCAGAAATATTTATTATCCTTACCCCTGAATTATAGTCCGATACATAAGCAAAAGAGTCTTTTACTGCTACCTCATAAGCTTTGCCGGGTGTGTCATAATGTCCTATTTCCTGTGGGTGTATAGGGTTAGAGATATTTATTATCCTCATCCCTCCATCATAGTCTGCTACATAAGCAAGAGCGCCCCGAATTGTCACTCTTAAAGCATAGCCAGGTGTTTCGCAATGGCCTACCTCCTTGGGAGCTGAGGGAGTTGAGACATTGATTACTCTTAATCCCACGCTATAGTCTGCTACATAGGCAAAAGTGTCTTTTACTGCTACTCCATAAGCATATCCTGGGGTGTCATAATTACCTAACTCTACAGGATTTGATGGGTTTTCCATATCCCAGATTTTAATCCCATCCGTGTCTGCTGCAATGTAAAGTCTCCCTGTAGAGCTATCGTAAAACAAGTCATTCACCCAATTTTCTGTATGGATTTTTTCGGATAGCTTAAGTGGTTTTGCTAATGAGGAAGCATCAAGGACATATACTCCACCTCTTGAGCTACAAAATATGAGTGCTCTTGCAGAATCATATGCAACTGTATATGCTGCACCAAAAGGCCAGTTCCCTACAAATTCTACATTATGAGAATCTGCCCCATACCCTATACTTCCAACAATTAGAATAACCCATATTTTTATAAAATTCCTCATTTTTCCTCCCTTTGACTTTCTACACTCAAATGCAAGAAATATCAAGAGATTTTATTCTCTGCCTTCCAGATGGTACGATAAATATTTAAGGTCATCCAGCCAGCAGTGACAAGAAGAAAAATAACAAAAAGCCAAATCCAATAACTTAGTCCCTTTTCTACGCCTAATGCCACTTTGACAGTAAAATATTCTATGTAGGTGAACATTCCTAAAACAACAATCTTTATAGCAAGAAGTTCTCTTATCGTTACTTTTCTTGTTTCTTCCGTTTCTGGGCCATTTAAAATTTGAAGACGCTTGGCACTAACTGGAAGATTAATAAACCTAATGGGATTTTTGCTTCTTGTAATAATCCAAGCTCCTATTGTCATTAGGATATAAAGCCCTATTTGACCAAAGGGCAAGAAGAGCAAGTTTATCCAGGTTTTTGGGCTCCAGCCATCCGGCTCACCACGAGTATTAAAGTGAGTTGGAATCTTATCCTGTAGGTCAGGATAAGCTGTAATCGCGAGGTAAAAGCTCCAGAATATAAGAAAAATAACCACAAACTCTATCCACACGGGATAATAATCTCCTAATTTCTTGTTCATAATCTAAATTCCTTAATGCATATAGTGTTAATATTAAGGATAAAATGTTAAGCTAATCCCAAAAGTGTGGTTTTTTTCTTCTAACCAAGGAGATATTTGTTCAAAATTATAAGCCGCATCACACCTTATCCGATTTGCTAAGAATGTGAGCCCAAAACAATAGAGTTCTCCCTCCCATTTTGTGAGAGAATATCCAGCGAGAACAAATAAAGGACCATCTATATGAAGTTCGCCCCCGATACAAATTTCTTCGTAATGATAATAATACTTGGACTCCTCGGTATTCTCCGTTTTCTTCTGATGTAACTCTATCCCTATTGTTGCTCTATCTCTATTAAAATAAGAAATACCTAATCCATAATCAAGATGCCTTTCCTCATTGATGAACGAAAATCCAAAGATTTCTTCATAAATAGGACTTGCATATCCAAGCCACAAACCAAGATTTATTCGGTTGCCTTCTCTCTTAAGTGTATAAAGACCTCTTAAGGCAATGTCTTTCAAGGTTCCGCAAGTTTCAGGAAAATATTCTTCCCTTTTTTCATCTATTACTTGTAGATTAGCTCGCAATCCTAATTTTATGTGAGTTTTAGGTGTATAAAAGACTTGAGTGCCAAGCCCTACACCTCCTCCAGTGTAATCGGTTTCTCCCATTCCAAGTTTTTTGCCTTCAAAACTGTATCCTAAAGATAAGTTCTCAATAAATGCGGGAAGTATGATTCCTACTTTAATTTCACCTATATCTTTGTCTTTGGTATAACAAGTGGTTGTATCAACATTTTTATATTCGTTTTTCTCATATCTATCACTAAATCTTATTTCTCCACCCCAAATAAAATTAGGATTTGGGCTTTGAGCATAGGTAAATGCAAAATCTCGGGTCTTTGATTTTATAAGAATTTCTCTTCCACTCATATCTGCGCCCCAAAACAAAGGTGCATTTAGAACTGGAGTAGTCTTAATTTTTATAGCATAGACAGGAGTTCTGTAAACTCCTTCCAAATCTACCTTTCTTCCTGTAGCCCACTTTTCTTTTACATTCCATCCTTCGTCTCTTGACCACGATTTTGTTATCCCAACATTCTTATGCTCTATACCTGTAGTTCGAATAAATGTGGTTCCACTATCATCTTCAACAAGTCCTGCAACATTAGCTCCAAAATCATAGAAATTCAGTTCGTATAACTGGTCGTCCATTACGAGTAAGAAAAACCCCATACCTGCTGTTCGGAGTGATTTACTTCTAAATTCCACACTCTCGTTCCCCCAAAGTGCATATAAAGAGAATGGAATAAGTCCCAAAAATATAATAGTTGCTCTTTTCATGGATAAAAAGTCACGGCAATGCCAACTGTATGACTATTTATATAGTTTCCCCCATCCGAGAAAATTTCTTCTTCAAAATTATAAGCTAAATCCAGCTTGAGATGTAATAACTTTACTCCTAATCCTGCGCAGTACACTTCACTTCGTTCCCAATAACCAGTCCAATCATTTTCATAATATCTTGATTCTGCACAATATCCGCCTCGCAAGCAAAAGCATTTTATTATATTAAGTTCTCCACCAACCCGTATGCTACGCCATCTATCTGTGGAGGACTCATTCTCGTAGGGTTCTAATTTGTTTTTACTCATCAAGAACTCTATTCCAAAACATCCTCTTTTGGAATGTGAGTAAAGGAGCCCACTTCCATATCCAAATTTCTTTCCCTTATATGTCCACCAAGGATATCCAAAATACTCCCAGATAATTGGTGTGGCAAATTCCATTTCAAACCCCACATTGATTTTATGTTCTCCACTTCCTATTGCGTAAATTCCCTTCATCTTTGTTGCCTTCAACATCTCTGTTGTATCTTTTTGAGAATCATTTGAGTATTTTCTTACATCCTGTTTTTCTAAAACTTCTGAGCGTAAACCAATCTTAAGTTTGGCTTCCCAGAGATATATTACCTGAATACTAACTTCTTTTTCTTTTATTTCTCTCATATATCCATATTCGGATTTCTCATAGTCATTATCTTGACACTCAAAACTCACGCCAGTGTAAAGACTTCCTCCAACTAATCTTAAAGAAGGAGAAATTACACCTACTTTAGCCTCTTTCGTATCCCATTCTTTTTCGTAACAAGTAATAGTATCTTTCTCTTCTTTCTTGTAGTTTCTTTTGCCTCCTATCTCTCCACCAATAATAAACCAAGGAAATTTGTAAGCATACGAAAAAGATAATCCTTGCTCTTTCATAGACTCCAAATACCAGTAATAAGGAGTTTGACAATACAATGGTTTCAAACTAAATGCCATATTAGAAACTTGCCAAGTAGCTTCAACTATTCCTTTTTTACTGGTAAACCATTCTTCTTCATAAGAATCATTCCAGCTTGGTTTATATTTGTTCTTATTATAGATACCCACGCTTCTTGCTAATGTGCGAGTCCCGTCATTCTCTACGAGACCTGCTACATTTTGCCCAAAGTCATAAAAATTGAGTTCACAAAGTTCACTTTCTATTATAACTCCAAAATTACCCATTGCTGCAAGCCTGAGCGACGGGCTCCTGAAATTTGCTATATTATAATAGCTCCCCCAATACCCGAATAATGGAATAGGAATAAGGAATAGTATTATAATATTAGTTTTCTTCATTCCGGTATTTCTGTGGTTATCTCATAATCTAAATTCCTTAATATCCGTATATATTGGACCTTGAGGAGTAAGCTTACTTTTTATTAAATAAATTCGCTCTACCGGAAAGGGTGTTGCCTTGAAACTTTTAACTTTAAACTCTAAGCTCTTAACTTTCTTAATCCTGCCAATTGTAAGATGCGGCACAGACTCACGAGCTTCAGTCTCAAATCCAATCGCAGAAAGCTTCTCGTTCAACTTCTGCATAAGTTCAACGAGTTGGGCTTTTCCTTGTTTTGCTCCTACCCATAAAACTCTTGGACGCTTAAGATTTGGGAATCCGCCTACCTCTTCAAAAGAAATATCAAATGGCTCTGTTTTCCCAAGAGAAGATTCTATTGCCTCAATTATTGTTTCAATTTGCTCTTCAGGCACTTCACCAAGAAATTTCAAGGTAAGATGAATGTTTTGAGGTGTTACCCACCGAACATTTCCACAGGATTCTGCGAACTGGATATCCAGCCCTTTTTGAAGCTTGGAGATTTCCTCTTTTATTAAATCAGGGACTTTTATGGCTATGAATACTCTCATTATTCAAAAGTCCAAATGCAAAAATTAGAGATTAGTAGAAATTTATGGAAACTAATAGAAACTTATAGAGACAAACAATTTCTACTTAATTTCCATCAATCTCTATAAATTTCTATTTACTTTTGCATTTAGAATTTTAGGCATTTATATTTTTGTTATTATCTCAATGCCTTTATCTTTCACTACCACCATATCTTCTATCCTCACTCCACAAGAATTTGGAAGATATATTCCGGGTTCCACAGTAAAAACCATTCCAGTTTCCACAGTATCTTCACTTTTTCCCGAAACACTCGGACCTTCATGAACCTCAAGCCCTACTCCGTGTCCAAGGCTATGTCCAAAATACTCGCCATAACCTGCGTCAGATATTATATCTCGTGCGATGCGGTCAAGTTCTTTTAAGGGAACTCCTATCTTTACTTTTCGGATAGCGGCAAGCTGAGCTTCTTCAGCAATTTTATATATCTCGTTCGCTTTGGGATTTTCGCCAAGTATTATAGTGCGAGTTGTGTCTGACGCATAATGATTGAACATTACGCCGAAATCCAAAACAACAGTATCACCATCTTTTAATTTCCTGTTTCCTGCTCTTGCGTGTGGGAGTGCAGCATTTGGACCACTCGCAACAATTGTCTCAAATGAAGTGTCCTGTGCACCATTTTTTTTCATACGATATTCAAGTTCAACTGCTATATCTTCTTCCCGAACTCCCGGCTTTACAAGAGATTTAATATCTTCAAACGAAGAGAGAGAGAGCTTTGCCGCTTCTTTGATAGTTTTTATTTCACCTGGCTCTTTTATCTTCCTAAGTTTTCCAACCTCATTTTTTAGAGGTAAAAATTTCTTCCCCTTAAGCCCTTTTTTCAATGTAGAGTAGCTTGAGTATTTTATACTCTCTTCAAATCCAATCTTCTTTAAAGACTTAACAACAGAATGCCGTAAAACATCCCTAATCAAGGATTTTTTGATTATAACTACATCTGCATCTTTAATTTCTCTTGCGCATTGCTCTTTATACCTAAAATCGGTGAAGAAAACTGCTTCCTTTTGAGTAATAACAAGAACTCCACTTGACCCGGTAAATCCGACAAGATAGTATATATTAGGAAGATTGGTAACAATAAATCCATCTACTTCCTTAATCTCCTTTCTTAAATTAGAAACTCTCATATTACCTCCAGTCTTTTCTATGAATATAGCAAAATTTAGCTTTGTCAATTCTTTTTGGAGGTAGTGAAGCTGTAAGTTTTTGAAATTACTTCTAAAAAAGTCTCTTGACAAACCAAAAAAGTTCATATAATTAGAATTAATTGCTGGCGTAGCTCAGAGGCAGAGCAGGGGTTTTGTAAATCTCAGGTCGGGGGTTCAATTCCCTCCGCCAGCTCTCGTAGAATCTTTAGATTGGGGAGATACCCAAGTGGCCAAAGGGGGCAGACTGTAAATCTGTTGGCGAATGCCTTCGAAGGTTCGAATCCTTCTCTCCCCATAAAATTAAGTAAGTAGGTATCTCAATTTATGCGGAGGTAACTCAATTGGTAGAGTATTCCGATTTTGTGCGGGAGTAGCTCAATTGGTAGAGCACTAGCCTTCCAAGCTGGGGGTTGTGGGTTCGAGCCCCATCTCCCGCTTGAATTATCGGAAGGGTTGCGGGTTCGAGTCCCGTCCTCCGCTTAATTACAAGCTTCCTTTTCCGCGAGTAGTAATTTGAGGCTCCATGGAATTATCGGGAAACGGAAATAAAAACGGAATATTTTCCCTTGACAAGAGGTAAAAAGCTAATACGATAGAGTTTGTGAGGATATATAATATATGTCCATCACGATATATCGGGATTAATATTCTGGGATGTAATGGCTTTGTTGGCGACTACGCCTCCCCTTTATGAGTTCGGAGCACTTAACAGAACGGGGTCATAGCCTTTCACTGCCAGATGGAAAAGGAGGAAGAGGTGGCGAAGAAATTGTATGTAGGGAATTTTCCCTACGAAGTAACAAATAGCCAGTTAGAAGAGCTATTTGCTAAAGCAGGAACAGTAGAGTCTGCGAATGTCATTACAGACAAGTTCTCAGGCAGAAGCAAAGGTTTTGGCTTTGTTGAAATGTCAACTGATGAAGAAGCTAAAAAGGCAATCGAGATGTTTAATAACTCTGATCTCAATGGAAGATCGATTGTTGTTAACGAAGCTCGGCCAAAGCCGGAATACCGAAATAGAGATGCCGGCGGTTACGGTTCTGGGAGCCGTAGCACCTTTGATCGCGGTAGAGAAGGGGGATTCGGAGGAAAAGATAAAAGAAAAGAGAGACGAGATAGAAGAAGATAAATATCTCCACAGGTCACAGACTCTACGAGATTCTTCAAATCATACATAAATTTGGTTAGTGATTTCAAATTATATAGGTCCACAGGATTCTTTGGATAATTCTTAAGGATAATGCCTGAGATTTACTGGTTATTCTTGTCCACAAGATTCTTCGAGAGATTTTAAGTACCGTTTCTTTTGCTTGATGTTCTTACGATAACTGTGTTGAAGGATTGAAATTGGAACAACATTTCCAGGTCGCTTGAGTGCTCGCAAAATGCGTTTATCTACATTACGGACCGAGTAAAAATTGCTCCATGCCCAATCGACTCCTTTCTGTAATTTCTCCACGCTCATTTTTTGTGGTTTAAACACAACATTGCCAATTGTATATTTTGACCAGTCTTTTGTTATTATTCTATCTTCAACTTTATCCCACAATCTTGTGCCTGGAAAAGGAGTTAATACAGTAAATTGTGCTAAATCTATGCCTATTTTATCGGCAAATTTCACTGTGCGCTCAAAAATTGATTCATCATCTGCATCAAATCCAAATACAAACGCCCCTTCTACTATTATACCGTAGTCATGTAATCTTTTAACTGCATCAGCAAATTTCGAGACTTTGATGAATGACTTATGAGCTTCTTTAAGTGACTCAGGAGATATTGATTCAAGTCCAATGAAAAGTGCTCTACACCCACTTTTGGCAAGTAATTTTACCAGTTCAATATCATTAGCAACATTTATTGAAGCTTGACTTCCCCACCAGATTTTAAGTGGGATCATAGCTTTACAAAGTTCTTTTGTATAACGAGGCATGCCAGCTATATTGTCATCAATAAATGCAAATATCTTTGAACGAAGTCTTGTTCCTTTTAACATTTTCATTTCTCTGATTACATCAGGAATACTTCTTGCCCTATAAGTATTACCGAAGAACTTTGTTACCGAACAGAATGAACAATTATGAGGGCAACCTCGGAAAACTTGTATGGAGTTGAAAAGTATGTATTTGTCAAGCTTCAAGAGGTCACGTCTTGGTATAGGGATAGAACTCATAGAGGGTCTTTTGTCAGCTTTATAAAATTTCTGCAAATTTCTTGATTTGAAATCTTGTACAACTTTTGGCCACAACAGCTCAGCCTCACCTATCACCACTGCATCAGCATATTGGATTGCCTCCTCAGGCAACATACTTGGATGAATACCACCCAACACTACTTGAGCTCCTAACTTGCGGTATTTGCTTGCTATAGAGTATGCACGAGGTGCCTGGGCAGTCATACAAGTTATACCAACAAAATCAGGTATATCTTCCCAGTCTATCTCTTCAACATTTTCATCAACAATAGATACTTTTATATCTCGTGGAGTAAGGGCTGCGAGAATTGGTAAATTAAGAGGGGGCCACCTGAAACTTCCAGCCATCTTTCTTATACTTTCTTCTTCCCATGTTGGAACAATTAGTTTGATATGCATCTTTTTTCTCTACGAAATATTCTTCTACTCTTTAGAAGAAAGTCAAGTGAAAGGCATTATATTTGCCAATTTAATTTCAATCAAGCTTGAATAGGAGAAAGAGATTGCAAAAATAGAGTATTTCTGAATCCTTCTGTTCTCTTTCTAATCACAAATTTTTCATCGCTTTCGCTGTCTATACTATATGAAAGCAGATTTATATGTATGTGGAAAAATTTTTAGATAGATTTTCTCCAGCGATATCTTACTTGATTACCATTACCTTTTTTGTTAAGTATTTCTTGCCAAGTGAAAGTCGCACAAAATATACAGAATTCTCAAACTCGCTTATATTCAAGCTTATTTGGTGGTTTCCTATTCCCAATCTGCCAAGATTTAAGCAACTCCTTTCTCTTCCACAGACATCAAAAATAGAGATGGAAACATCAACGTTATTCGGCAAGTAGAAAGAAATCTCCATATCATTTTTTCTGGCAAATGCCTTGAAGTCAATATCCCTCTCTATGAGCTCATTTTCCTCAATCCTATTGACTGGGCACTCTGCTTCAATAGCATAAACTTTAGCATAGCTTGCTCCCATTGCTCCACAGCTAATTCCTACTATCTCAAAGCATCCATCTCCATCTATATCTCCTACCGAATGATTACAATGAAGGTCACCTGGATTAAGCTGAAGGTTCCATTTTTCTGCTCCACTTTCGCTTTCTAAACAAGGGATATATCCACTATGGTCACCTGTTACCACTTCAAGGACTCCCTCATCTTCCACATCTGCTAATATGGGGATTGCTTTGACAAAGCCCTGGGAACTTGGATGAGGGTAACTCCATAATATATTACCTGTATTTTCATCAAGTGCATAAATTTTAGAGAACCCATCGCGAATTATTACCTCAAGTCCGGCATCTCCATCTATATCTCCAAGTGCTACTCCAGCATATGTAGTTGTTCCACCCTGCAATATACCGAAATTCTTGGTCCATTTAATATTGCCATTTGTCCCATTGATTGCATAGACATAGCTGGAAGGCTGAACTACTACTTCTACTGTGTCATCATTATCAATATCCGCAATCGATGGTATAAAAACATACTCCGTTGCGCCAGCTCCAGATACAGAAGTTGTCCATTTTATAGCTCCAGTAGCTCCATTGAGAGCATAAATATTATTACTTGAGCCAGAAATAACCTCTATTGCACCATCACCATCAACATCACCCAATGCCGGCACCATCTCTGCCGCAGCTAACGGTTGTGTCCACAAAATATCACCATTACTGCCGCCTTTAAGAGCAACTGTCTTGTCCTTTAGCACCATTACAACTTCTATTGTTGCCCCAATTCCATCAATGTCACCAATTGCAGGAGAAGACCAAATCTCCTGACCTGATACATTTTTGCTCCATTCAATATTTCCATTAGTGCCATCAAGAGCATAAACAGTCCCATTGGTTGCACCTATGACAATTTCTATCGTGTTATCCCCATCTATATCTGCAAGTGCAGGTGCAGCAGAGTAGACATTCGCGCCCAATGACTTGGTCCATCTAATGCTTCCATCAGTGCCTTCAAGAACACATACAGTGCCACCGCTGCTTACTACTACAACATCTGCAACATTATCTCCATCCAAATCCCCCAGAGCCGCTAAATTAGAGAGACTACTTATATTAGTTATTCTCCACTTAAAGTCAACGGTATGCATATTTCCTATTTCGCCAAACCCCGGATAAACGCTTGTCCGTTGGTTATTTTGCATAATCGTGGGCCAGGGAAGATATGCGGTGTTGGCAATTTTACTGCCTATCAGTGTGCATAGAATAATTATTCCTATAATCATATTCTTTCTTCTTTTAATCATTGTTCCTCCAATTAGCTGTGGAAAATATATACTTTCCTATGTAATCAAGGATTCTTTCTTTTGACAAGATTGACTGGATTTCTTTCATTAACTTTATCTTGTTTGCTTACTTAATACGAATTAGTTTGCGAACTAACTCGCCGTTTGCCTTGAAATGACAGAAATATGTCCCGCTTCCTACTTTTTTACTCTCATTATTCCTGCCATCCCACCAAATAGTATAATGTCCGGGTTCCTGTCTCTCATCTACGAGTGTCTTGACAACCTGCCCACTGACATTGTATATCTTTAAAGTTACTGGACGCTGTTTATCTCCTTGATAGCCCGGGATAGAATATTCAAGCTTAACTTTTCCTGTGCTTGGGTTAGCAGCAGGGTCTTTGAGAGAGAAAGAGAATTTAATCTTATGCCCTGCTTTTGCTAATACAGGTCCGTGCCAGGTGATTGAACCACTCTTATCTACATCGCCCAGTTTATACCAGTAAGTCTGGCCGGGAGTTATGAGAGAGTCAATATAGATATAGGTATTTGGGACTCCTTGAGCGTGAAGCTTTGTGATTTGCTTGTAATCAGCATCCTTATTCTCTGCTCGTTTAATTAGCCACTTAGAGTTATCAATCTCAGCTTCTGTCATCCAATTTAGCAGGATATAATTCTTTTCTGGTCTTGCATCAAATGAAATGAGCTCAACAGCAGTTATACCGAAACAATTCTTGGAGGCCTGAGCAGTATTACCAAATGCCCCCATATTTATTTTATCACCATTAGGCTCGGGTTCAATGGTACTAGGGTCATCGGGACCACCATCAATACAAGGAGAGCAAACTCCATCTACCTCCCAGGTTCCAATACTAGGATTTGCTCCCCACACTCCATTATGGCATGAGCCAGGGGCTGTGTCTGGGTCTGATGAGCCAACGTAAGTGCTTTGCAAGTGGAAGTCAAGAGTTTTTTTGCTCGTGCTAACAAAGTCTGGGTTGTCGGATATATTCCTTGTCTTAGTAGCATTTTCGTCATTATCATACTCGTGGATCGTATTACCCCAAACATCATTGTAGCTGATAGTCAGGGCACAAGACTTACAATCTATACCAGTGGAATGATTGGTGATAATGTTATTTTTTATGGTTACACCCGTAACCCCAGTCGACATAAGAATACCGTAATCCTGGTTTCCGTAAATAGTGTTATTGGTTATTTCTGAACCATTCCCGGGTCCGTTAATACCGGCGCAAGTAACGGGGGAAGAATTAGAGTAAATAAGGTTATTTTTTATAGTTGCATTACTCCCAGTCCCAGTAATACCGCGAACAAGATTAGAGTGAATACTGTTATTGGATATGGTTAAATTAGTAGCGCCAGCTCCAACAATACCGCTGCAATTATCGTAAATGGTGTTCTCGGATATGACTATACCCTCACCGCTTGCCTTAATACCACCATAAGTCTCGTCATCGCCCGCGTTAATAATCTTAAATCCCTCTATCTTTATATAGTCACCTGTGATGTAAAATCCATTAGCATCCCAGAGGTGTGTCGCGTTTAAAGTCACATCGCCAACAGCGATACAGGAAGTAAGGTTTCCAACCTTCCCTGAATATGCAAACGTTACATTATTTTCAGTATATGTCCCGGCCCCAACATAAACGATATCGCCAGAAATAAACATATTATCCGCAGCCTTACCAATAGTGAGCCAAGCATCTGTGGTGGAGTTAGTCCCATCATTGGCATCGCTTCCAGTTTTTTCTACATAATACGTAGCAGGGGATGGATTAACATAAACACAGACCTGAGAGCAGTATGTAGTTTTCATATAAGAAGCGGCGGCGAGAGAAATCCCTACTTGCAGAGCATCTATATCCGTCCATGTCCAGGCATTACCTGTTTTCGGATTGGTTGCCCATTCATGAAAGTAAGCGGCCCAACCCGTAGTAACAGATTTTGTGTCACTCTTATACTCGGTGCCACCAGTCTTAACCCAAATCTTTAAACCGTCTACGGAGGAAGTGCTTCTCACTCTGGCAACCACCATTACATTATTAATCGTTCCTGATTCAGTAGTATGGTCGGCTATATCATATAAATCTCGTAGAAAAGTAGTAGACGACCGACTTACAGTAGTATTGTCGTTAGGGGTTGGAGCAGTAGATAGATCAGCTACATTTTCCCAATTAGTTGTGCCCCAAGGCCAGGGGGCAAGATTAATTTCACCCGCCACATTAGCACTGGGCCTAAAAATGCCTGTGTCTGCACACAGGTTTCCATAGAACATCAAACTAATAACTCCAAGTATCAAAAGCTTCACACTTATTTTACGCATACCATTTTTGTAATACATAATACCCTCCTTTTTTTGTTATCCAGCCACTAAAACACTAAAGCACTAAATTTCACTAAGAAAATACATTCTTTTTTTAAGAAAAGATTTCACCACAAAGTCACGGAGACATCAAGAACGCCAAGAAGCAAAAATCTAATAAAAACTTCGTGACCTTTGTGCCTTTGTGTCTTTGTGGTTTAATTCTTAATCCTGTTTTTTCTGCGTTAATCTGCGTCCTATTTCCTATATTCCAGTTACTTCGGCACTTTCTACCTCACCCCAAGGTCCCGGTTGCCCTTTGGTATTCAAATACCGCGCTACATAATAAAC
This sequence comes from bacterium, assembly GCA_030605695.1. Lineage (GTDB taxonomy): Bacteria > Hydrothermota > UBA3073 > JACQXS01 > JACQXS01 > JAGMCN01. The sequence continues at coordinate 29,692 of JAUWHX010000012.1, forward strand.
TGTTTTGCCAGCCTGCCCCGAGCAATCAAGAATAGCAGGGCTACTCGTCATAACAACCGCTATTTGCATATCATCAGGACCTGTAGGCACCTCACCAACCTTCTTCCTAAGCTCGATAGACGCCACACCTTTCGGTTTCTTATTTAGATTTTCGTTCTGTGGATTGGTTCCTGCATGAACTGTATGTTGCAATCGCTGCGAAAAATCTATCTCAAGCTCCGGAGCAATAGTCGGCACTCCTACTGGGGTTTTCACCTTATCCCAAACTGGTAAGCCAAGTCCTTCTCTTTGCGTATCCGTGGTTTCCACACGTCCTTGAAAGTGTCTGGAGTATTTTCGTAAGACTTGCTTGTTTATTTTCCTATTAGCACGGTCCTCTTCGACTTTTCCACGATATATATTCTCCTCCTCTTGCTTGGCTACGAACGAAAAATGCGATGCAATACAAGCATTGAGAATTTCGTTCTTCTGACCAACGGTCAGTCCAAGTGCCGCATAATTAGCAGTTACATAATCTTTAAACCTCGTTGCCCACGCATCAAATGCTGCATGGTCTGTAGGTATAAAATCTGGCATTAGACACCTCCCTTTTTCCTCACGAGAAAACCCTTTTCGCTCTCAAGAAAAACCTTTTTCCTCCCGTGAAAAACCTTTTCGCTCCCGACAAAAACCTTTTCGCTCCCGAGAAAACCCTTTTTCCTCCCGTGAAAAACCTTTTTTTAACCGCAGATAAACGCGGATGAACACAGATTTTTTAACCACAAAGAACACAGAGATTGTTAGTGGTTTGGTGATTTTGTCGCAGACTCCCATACGGGTCGTATGACTGTGAGTGGCATTTCATCATCTAATAACAGTTATTTTCTTTACAACAGGGAGATGGTTTCCTGCCTCTAATCTCAAAAAGTATATGCCATTTGGTTCTCCAATTAGATTCCAATCTATCTTATATGCCCCGGCTTCTTTATAGCCACTATTCTCAATGACCTGCACGGTTCTTCCAGTTATATCTATAACTTCCAACCTTACATCTCCTCTTTTTTCTATACCGTATTCTAAATTGACTGACTCACTGCTAATCAGAGATGGGACTTTGAGATAAGTGTTGGTAGGAGTAATTTCTGTTTCCTCTATCCCTGATGGGTCGCAGGGATTGAGATAAGCAAATACATGTCCACTTGATGACTCCTCAGTTAATACTATATCCGGACAAGTATCTCCATCTAAGTAAGTAACATAAGGAAGGTCAAAATACTTGTATTGTGTATCTATGGTGTGGGGTGTGAAATTGCCATTTCCATCATTCTCATACCATCTGAACCAATAATCACGACCAGCAGCTACTATATCCATATCACCATCAGGTTCAAAATCTCCTACATCAATTCCATCAATAGCAGGACAATTAACATCTATAGTATCTCTCTCAAAACTGTTGCCTCCGAGGTTTTTATACCAATAAAGAATACTCTTCTCTACATCTCCACATATTATATCTGTTTTACCATCATTATTAAGTTCAGCACAACTCACACCAGAACCTCCCCAACCATAAGTGTCAAGAACAATAGGAGTGAAGACTTCAAATCCATCATTTTTATACAAAATTAGCCGACAAGGGTCGGTAGTAGAACCGGAACCATGCCAAGTTTCGCTAACGACCATCTCTAAATGACCATCACCGTCATCACCATCATAACAATCAACCTTCCAGGGGTTACATTTTCCTATGAAATGCTCTGTAAAATTCATTCCTCCGGTATTCTTGTACCAGTAGAGTCCAATATCCGCCTGCGAATATGGGGTATTAACAGTAACAACAATATCGGTATCACCGTCAGCATCTACATCTCTTACCCTTATCTGTTTGTAACGTCCGTCAAGAGTACCTATGATTTTTGTTGTAAAATTACCTCCTCCAAGGTTATCACTGAGTCCCAGGGATGATACGGTAAAGTTAGCACTCGCCATATCTACCGAAACAGCATCTACAGTTCCATTTTCATCAAAGTCAGCTCCGGCTATCTCCAAATTATAAAGGTCTCTGGGAGTAGTCCATACATCCTTTCTTGGCGACCAGCTCTTTCCCCAATTACTATTTGCATACCATACTGCTTGAGCCGGGACAGTAATTGTTGCGAAAATATCTAACTGATATGGAGGGCTGGTTCCATCTATGTCTCCAGCCCAGTTTCCGTGAGGCTTAGGTACCAAAGAGTCAACGGTGTATCTATTGAAGGTAACCGTTCGCCCACTTACCTGCACTGAAACTAAAGCCAGAATCACGAATATCCACACTCTCATTTTTGCTACCTCCTCTTTATAACTCACTACGATTAATTAAATACACTTATTATCAGAATTCTTATGTATGCACGATTAGTTCGTGTTTTTAGAGCGTTAGCCTCCTATTATAATATATAATATAAAATGTTCGTTTTGTCAAGCACTTTTTAAGGACTTTCTTTGATTTAAGACTTGACAATATGAGTTCGGGAGTTTAAAGGTTTAATGATGTGCGGGTGTAATTCAGTGGTAGAATGTCAGCTTCCCAAGCTGGACGTCGTGGGTTCGAGTCCCATCGCCCGCTTGAAATAGGGGTTAGGGTTTAGGAGTTCAAGAGTTGAATTGCAGATTACAAAAAAAGATTAACCACAAAGACACAAAAATTAGAGATTGGAGATTGCAAATTATGCTTGCGGGAGGTTGCTCCTACGAGAGTAGTAATTGCTGGGCACTTGGCGCAGTTGGTTAGCGCGCTTGCTTGACATGCAAGAGGTCAGAGGTTCAAATCCTCTAGTGCCCAGATTAGAGTTTAAGAGTCCATATTCTTTTTTTCACCACAAAGACACGAAGACACAAAGATTACAGATTACAAATTACAGAAAAGATTAGCCACAAAGAAAAGATATGAAACCGCAGATAAACACAGAGAAAAGAAAAATTACAATAAGAGTTTAAAGGTTCAAGGGTTTAAAGGGTTCAAAAGTTCTGAGAGGAAATTTTTATGAACTTTTATGCAAGATTTAAGTTTTTTTGGTTGACTTCTGTAAAGAAAGAAGATATAAGAGTTGAGAGTTTAAAAGTTGAAGGGTTTAAAGGTTGAGCTACAGAGGTTATGACGAGAGTGAAAGATAAGATAAAAGATAAGAATGCTATTGCTGGATTGGTAGATGGAGAGCCAAGAGACCTTTCCAATATTTTAGATGGCTCTGCGAAAGTAGAACCCCTTAAATTTGAGGATGAGGAAGGGAAGAAAATATATTGGCACTCCACTGCTCATATAATGGCACAAGCAGTTAAGGAGCTTTGGCCTGATACTAAACTTGGTATAGGACCTCCTATTAGTGAGGGGTTTTATTATGATTTTGAGACTTCGCATCGTTTTACTCCAGAAGACCTTGAGAAAATAGAAAAGAGGATGAAGAAAATAATAAAAGCAGATGAGGGATTCAAAAGACGGGAGCTTAAAAAAGAAGAAGCAGTTAAATTGTTTAAAGGTTTAAAAGAGGACTACAAGGTTGAGCTTATTAAAGAGTTAGATGGGAATATATCTATTTATGAGGTGAGAAGTGAAAAGTTGAAAGTGAAAAGTGAGAATGGAGAGTTTGTTGATTTGTGTAGGGGACCACATATTCCAAGTGCTGGCAGGATTAAAGCGTTTAAATTACTAAAAATAGCAGGAGCATATTGGAAGGGCGACGAGCATAACCCAATGTTGCAAAGGATATACGGGATAAGTTTTCCGACAGATGTAGAACTTGAGGATTATTTGAAGAAGCTGGAAGAGGCGAGAGCAAGAGACCATCGGAAGCTTGGGAAAGAGCTTGAGTTATACAGCATTTTTGAGGAAGCGGGACCGGGGCTTGTAGCATGGAATCCGGATGGAGCAATAACAAGAGATGTAATAGAAAGTTTCTGGAAAAAAGAACACATAAAAAGAGGTTATCAGCTTGTTAATACTCCTCATATAGCGAAAGCAGGTTTGTGGCGGACTTCAGGACATTATGATTATTATGAACATTTGACAACCCTAAAATTTGATGATGAGGATTATGTGCTAAAACCAATGAATTGTATATATCATATTTTACTTTACAAATCCAGAATTCGGAGTTATCGTGAACTTCCAGTAAGATATGCGGAGCTGGGGACGGTTTATAGGTGTGAGAAATCTGGCGTTTTGCATGGGCTTACAAGAGTAAGGGGCTTTACACAAGATGATGCACACATATTTTGTCAGGAAGAACAGGCGTTTTCAGAAGTTATGGGAGTGTTGGAATTAGCTCAGTATATGCTGGAGTCGTTTGGGTTTAGAGATTATAAGATTAATTTGTCTGTCAGAGAGCCCGGCGGCGGTGGAAAATATGCGGGTAGTGATAAAGAATGGGAGCATGCAGAAGGAGTGTTAGAGGAAGTTCTTTCAAGTAAGGGTTTGGCATACAAAAGGGCGGAAGGAGAGGCGGTATTTTATGGGCCTAAAATAGATATAGAGCTCTTTGATGCACTCGGGAGAGCGTGGCAGGGACCGACAATCCAGTTTGACTTTAATCTGCCGAGAAGATTTAATGTGGAATATATAGGCAAGGATAACAAGTCGCATCCGGTGATAATGGTTCATAGGACGGTGCTTGGTGCGATGGAGCGGTTTTTTGGGATGTTAATAGAGCATTATAACGGGGCTTTCCCAGTATGGTTAGCACCTGCTCAGGTGGTAGTGGCAAGCGTAACAGAGAAGTCAACAGATTATGCGAGAGAAGTGGCGTCTGAGCTTGAAGGATATAGAGTTAAGTCATCACTTGGGGATGAGCAGATAGGAGCCAAGATAAGGAAAGAGAGCAAAAGCCCTTATGTTTTAATAGTAGGTGAGCGAGAGAAGAAGGCAGGAACGGTAAGCGTGAGAGCACGGGGAGCAGGAGATATAGGGAGCTATAGTATAAAAGATTTCATAAACTTGTTAGATAAGAAAATTGAAGCCAGGATATAAAAAATATAAACCGAGGACGAGAGTAAACGAAAGGATTAGGTTCTTTGAGTTAAGGATAATAGATTCTGATGGGAAGCAAATAGGGGTTCTCAAGAGAGATGAGGCATTGAGAAGAGCTTTTGATCAGGGACTTGACCTTGTAGAGATTGTTCCGACAGCGAGGCCTCCTATATGCAAGATAATGGATTATGGAAAATATAAGTATGAGCAACACAAAAAGGATAAGCAGAAACATAAATCGGTGCAGACAAAGGAGATAAAATTGGGTCTGAATATTCAAGAGGGTGATATAGCCGTGAGAATGAAGCAGGCAGAGAAGTTTTTGGCTCAGGGTAATAAAATAAGAGCAAAGCTTAGATTTAGGGGTAGAGAGATAATTTATGCTAATAGAGGGAAGGAGGTTCTTTTAGATTTTGCAAAAGGTTTACCCGGGGCTATAGAACAAGCCCCAAGAATAGATGGAAAGATAATGAGCATTGTAATTGCTCCGAAACACGATGCCTAAGATAAAAACAAAGAAGGCAGCCCAGAAGCGTTTTAAGAAACGGGCACATTCTTTTAAAAGGAAGCATGCCTCTCATTCGCATTTACTTACAGGGAAAACAAGAAAGAGAAAAAGGCAACTAAGAAAGAGTGCGGCAGTAAGTAACGGAGATAAAAAAAGGATAGAGAGGCTTATTCCTTATTAAAGATACAAAAATTGATAACAGGCAAAATGTCTGTTTCACCAGAGAGATATGGCAAGAGTAAAAAATAGAGTAAGACAGCGAAGAAAAAGGTGGCTCAAGCTTGCTAAGGGATATCGCGGGAAAAGAGGAAAATTGTATCGGATAGCGAGAGTGCAGGTAATGAAATCCCTTGTCTATGCATATCGGGACAGAAGGAGGAAAAAGCGTGAGATGAGACAGCTTTCCATCCTTCAGGTAAATGCAAAATGCAGGGAGTTTGGACTTTCTTATAGCAAATTTATTTGGGGGCTTAAGAAGTTGGAAGTAAAGATTAATCGCAAAGAACTGGCACTACTTGCACGCGAGAATCCAGATGCTTTTTCCGAACTTACAGAACGAGTGAAAAACTGCTTGACCTCTTAATTTGCTTTAAGTGCAGTATTGGTGATGAGAAAAGAATGGATTATATTGTTTGTGCTTATAATATCCTGCAGCAAAAAGGGAGAGTATCATCTTTTAAGATGGAAAACAGGACAATGGGTTTGTTACAAGATAAACGATGAACCGATTCGTATATCAATAGTTGGCAAAGATTCCACTCTTTTCTGGGTTGAGACTGCGGAGTCGGAACTTGTAGCGAAAGTTTTGGCAGAAGAAGGACAGTTAGAAGAAGCAAAGAGATTAATTGTGAAGAAAGTAAGCGAGTCTCCTTTTGAAATGCAAGCAGAGAAATTTTCTATAAAAAGTGGGTTTCCGGATATAAGTGTAAGAGAATCTGGAGAAAAGGAACTCGTTACTTTGCCATGTGGAAAGTTTAGGACGTTCCACATAAGACAAAAAGAGGAGGATGTGTGGTTATCAAATAAAGTGCCAATATTGGGAATAGTAAGATATAAGAGTAAAGATAAAGAGATAGTACTTTGGGATTATGGACTCAAAGGAGCAAAGAGTGAAATTAAAGAAAAAGTAAAAAGTATTAGTTTAGAGGAGGCATCTTAATTGGGAACCGAGAAGGAAACATTTCAGGTTTTGGAATTGCGAGCAAGAGAAATAGTAGAGAGAATGAAACTCATGAAAGAGGAGAATACGAAGATAAAAATGCAAAACAGCGAGCTTTTATCCCGGCAGGAAAAAATCCGTGTGAAAACGAGAAAATTACTGGATAGACTTTCAAATTAAGTAAGATGAGCACAGAATTGCAGATATGTGGCGAGAAAATCACGATAGAAAGTGGTGTTTCTGTTGAGTATATGAATGATATTGCAGAGTATGTGAATTCTAAATTTGATGAATTGAAGGGGGCTTCAAAGCCTCCACTTGATATTGCGGTTCTTGTTGCTTTAAATATTGCCGATGAACTTTTTCAGGAACGAGAATTAACTGGACGAGCTGTTAGCATTTTAGAAAAAGAGCTTTTTGACATTTAATTTGGTTCCCTGCAGCGTTTGTGATGGGTTGCGATTCTTGAGCCAGCAACTTTTAAAAGGGAGCTGTCTTGAGTAAACAGACGGTACCCACCTTTTTTTAGGGTTCAAAGATGTCTTCCTACACGGCACTTGCGGGGAACTTTTTTTAAAAAACCACAAATGGCACAAATTAAACGAATAACACGAATAATAAAGTTTCCATCTCAGTTTGCAGAGTCTGTGAGAGGATAATTCGTGCGATTCGGAACTTTCGTGTAATTCGTGTTTTAGAAAGGCGGTGATTTAAATGCAAATAATTGGATATATCTTGACTGCTATAGCCTTTTTTGCAATTGGGTTTTTAATCCAAAAATGGCTTCGCACTTCCAATATCAAGAAAGCAGAAGAAACTGCTAAGAAGATAGTAGAAGATGCAAAAAAGGGAGCAGCACAGCACAAATCAACTGCAGAGTTAGAGTTAAGAGCAGAGTGGAGTAAACGGAGAAGTGATTTTGAGCGTGAAATTCGTGCGAGAAAAGAAGAAGCTGAAAAAAAGGAGAAGTATCTTGATGAAAGGGCTACAAATTTAGACCGAAAGGCTGACCTTATAGCACGGAAAGATGCTGAATTGAGCAAAAAAGAGGTGCAACTTCTGGAGGCAGAAAAACAGGTCACGGTGAAGAACGAGAGGTTAGATAGCATAATTATAGAGGAAAACCGCAAGCTTGAAAAGATTGCTGGTATGACTCAGGATGAAGCAAAACGACAACTGAGGCAGAATCTTGAGACAGAGGCAAGAGAAGAAGCTCGTGGGTTTATAAGAGAGGAGATGGAACGCGCTCGCTCTGAAGCAGAAAGGCAAGCAAAAAAGATTGTCTCCACCGCTATAGAAAGATGTGCTACAGAGCATGTCCTTGAATCCACAATTTGTACCGTCTCCCTTCCATCAGATGAGATGAAAGGACGGATAATAGGAAGAGAAGGTAGAAACATTCGCGCTTTTGAAACTCTTACAGGTGTGGACCTCGTGATTGATGACACTCCGGAAAGTGCCTATATTTCATCCCTTGACCCTATGCGACGGGAAGTTGCAAAAAAATCACTTGAACGGCTTATAATAGATGGCAGGATTCACCCGACGAGAATAGAAGAAATTGTGGAACAGGCAAAAAAAGAATTTCCAGGAATTGTGCAGAAAGTAGGAGAAGATGTGGTGGCAGAACTTAAAGTATCAGGATTACATCCAGAGCTCGTAAAACTCTTGGGGCAACTTAAATTCCGGACTTCTTATGGACAAAATGTTTTGGCACACTCAAAAGAAGTGGCTAATCTTGCGTTTTTGATGGCAACGGAGCTTGGACTTCCTAAGGATACAGCAAAACGAGCAGGGTTACTCCATGATATTGGGAAAACGGTATCTCAGGAATATGAGGGGACTCACCAGAAGATAGGTGCCGAATTTGCAAGAAGGTATGGCGAATCCGATATTGTAGTTAATGCCATTGAAGCACATCATAAGGATATTGAGCCAACTTCTGCGATTGCAGTCCTTGTGGAAGCAGCAGATTCTATATCAGGAGCTCGTCCGGGGGCAAGAAGAGAAGCTTTTGAGGCTTATATCGAAAGAATTGAGAAACTTGAATCTATCGTCTCAGAATTTGATGGAGTGGATAAAGCATACGCAATACAGGCAGGCAGAGAGATTAGAGTTATAGTAGAGCCAGAGAAAGTTCCAGATGAGGGTATATCGCAACTTGCAGTTGACATTTCGCATAAGATTGAGGAAGAAATGAAGTATCCCGGAGAAATAAGGGTAGCTGTAATCAGAGAAAGAAGAGCAGTTTCCACTGCCAAGTGATATGAGAATTTCTAAATCCGAAATTCTAAATCCGAAACAAATTCCAATAGTTCAAGCACCAAATCCCAAACAAAACCATAATGATGTTTGGGAATTGTGATTTGGGATTTAGATATTGTTTAGAATTTAGGGCTTAGAATTTAGGATTTTTGAGCATGAAGGTTTTATTTGTAGGAGATATTTATGGTAAACCCGGCAGGAGAGTCGCAAGCTCTATCATCCCGAGATTGAGGGACAAGGAGTCTATTGACTTTGTGATTGCTAATGGAGAAAATTCTGCCGGAGGGTTTGGGATTACTCTACCTATATTGCGTAAACTTGAAAGATATGGAGTAGATTGTATTACCTCTGGCAATCATCTCTGGGATAAAAAAGAGATAATACCAAAAATAGACACTCTCCCAAATCTCCTCAGACCTGCTAACTATCCTGAATTAGCAGGTGGAAGAGGCTCTCAAATTTTCAATGTAGGCACCGTACAGATTGGAGTTATGAATCTAATGGGAAGAACTCTTATGCCTCAGGCAGATTGTCCTTTTAGGACTGCGATTAGAGAGATTGAGAAACTAAATACCCCTGTCCACTCCGAAGGAGTCTGCGACAGGAGTCTGCGAATGATAATAGTAGATTTCCACGCAGAAAGTCCAGCCGAAAAAAGAACTATGGGCTTTTGGCTTGATGGGAAAGTATCAGCAGTCTTGGGCACACACACTCATGTTCAATCAGCAGACGAACAAATCTTGCCTCAAGGAACAGCTTACATAACAGATGCTGGGATGACAGGAGGTTTTGATTCTGTAATAGGTGTGAAATCCTCTAAATCCATTAAATATTTTACATTAGGAACTCCCCAACGATTTGATTCAGCAAGAGGGAATGAACATTTAAACGGAGTACTGTTAGATATAGACGAAACTTCCGGGAAAGCAAAATCAATCCAACGGATTAGAATTTAAGTAGAGAGTAAAGCCATAGAAATTCACAGAAAATATTAGAAATTAGTGGAGATTCATAGAAATTTGTCACTCTTGGAATCTGTGACAGACTCTGTACGAGATTCTGCGAACTGTGGCTAAATTTGGAACAAGAGCTTTGCTAACTCTAATTCAATCCTTTCTCGCTTACTCTGCAAGATAGCAGAAAAGGAACTATCTATCTCGATTCGTCCACGCCGTAGGATAAATCCTCCCTTTATTTGAGCTTTCTCATCAGATACGGAAAAATTAGCGCCCAGTTCCTTATTCATATCTTCTATGAACTTCTGGTCTATTTTGCTTTCTTCTTTTCCAAGCACAATTTCTCCGTCCTTAACTCCTGTCTCTTTAAGCAATTTCTTTATCCTGTCAAGATATTCCCCACGCTCTTTTGATATGAGTGTGTCCAAAGCTTCGCTGAATATGCGGTCCATAATTTCCCTTTTTGCTTGTAGAAGTTCATTCCTTGTGCTCAGTTTTACCATTCCCACAAGTCGGCGTCGCTCTCGTAGAAGTGCCTCTTTTACAAGCTCCTCGGTCTCCTTTTCCAATTTGTCAAGTTCTTCATCGGTTTGCTTTTTTATTTGAGTCACCTCTTGTTCCGCAGATTTAATTATTTCGTCTCGTTCCTTTTGTGCGTCGTCCAGAATCTTTTTTGATATTTTTTCCATTTTACCCAACCTGAATCCCAAGCATAATTACCAAAAGGGATATTAGGAATCCAAGAACCGCATAGGTCTCTACCATTACCCCGTATATAAGTATCTTCATTGTTGATTCCGGTTGCTTTGCCGCCATCTCAATCCCACCAGCACATACCTTCCCCTGGTGAATTGCGGAAATCAGTCCTGTAACAGCAATCGGAAGTGAGGCAAGAAGCAATTGTAATCCCTGATGTGGAGTTGGAATAACTCTTGCTCCACCGAGCAAACCAAGTTTTATCATAAGAAGAAGTGCTATAATAAAACCATAAAACCCCTGTGTTCCGGGCAAGAAGACGAGAAGAAATATTTTCCCAAACTTCTCCGGGGCTTCAGTTAATAAACCTGCTGCAGTTCTTCCAGTGATGCCTATGGCAATAGAAGAGCCACAGCCTGCAAGGAAGCAAGCTATTGCTGCTCCTGCAATCCCATATACAAGTCCTATCTCCATTTTTCCTCCTTTTACTCTATCTCCTCAATTTTTTCTAATAAGCTAGGCTTTCTTTTTCTTCCTTTCGCTCCTACAATGTTCACTTTAAGGTTTTCTCCTCCAACAGCTTCAAATCCTATAGTAGTAAAATACTTCGTAGATTTAAGAGGGTCTGCATAACCCTCTTTTGGCTCGAAAACATATTTTCTTGAGAGCTTTTCGCTCCCCTCCGGATTTTCAACTGTAATTAATACTATAACCCCTTTTATATACCAATTCGTGCCATTATATATATTAGCTGTAGCTCTTCCTGAAGAAAAACTTATTTCCTCATTTAATTCTAATTTTGATATTTCCGAATGAGGCAAATTCCCTTCCTCGTTTTCAGTTTCTACAGTTTTACAACAAATGATAGCCCAGATTATACTTGAAACCACGATCCCGCCAATAAAACCCCAAAAACATTTCTTCATTCTTGCCCTTCACTCTCCACCAATATATACTTTGCTTTTTTTCTAAAAGGCTCGAACTTTTCTCCACCGCCTTCAAAGAACTTTGTGAAGAATTCAGCATATTGGAGTCTTAAAGTATGGACATATGCACCGAGAACATTTATTCCAACAGAGAATAAATGTCCACCGATGAAAATAAGTATTCCGAGTACAATTCCAATCACAGGAATTTTGCCTACGAGTTCAACAAATATATTTACAGCCATTGCAATCCCTGCTGTTACAAGTCCAAGTGCCATAAGTCTTGAATAAGAAATAATATCTGATATAGTGCCCATAAACCCTTGGTAGAAGTTGAATCCTCCCTTTGCGACTCTAAAAAACCAATTTCTTGATGGTCCGCCTGAGCCAAAAAGGATAAGAACTGTTGAAGCCAATATCACAATGCCACTTATGAGTTTAAAATTCTGTAGTCTGGGCACCTTGAATGAGAATCCGAATATGAGAATGGCTATCCAGAAAAAATCCCAGGATAACTTATTTGATATACCTTCAAATACTCTTCCCTGTCGCACTGCTTTTATGAATCCTAAAAAATAACCAAAAGCCACATGCACAAACCCAATTCCAAGTGATAGGATAAAGAAAGCAAGTGGTTTCTCCATTGGATTAAATACTTGGACTTTGCGTGCAAAAGTTGAAAAAACTCCTAAATTAAATCTTTCTGCCATATCACCACACCATCCTCCTGTTGCGGCTCCTGCAAATATCGTAGCTATTCCACCCGCAAACAAGACCCATAATAATCTTTTATCGCCCTTAATTTTTCGTGCAAGAAACAAACACATTGCTGCAAATATAAGTCCATAAAGTGCATCCGTGAGGCACAAGGCAAAAAAGAGCACAAAAAAGGGAGCCAAAAACGGAGAGGGGTCTAATTCCTTCGGATGTGGCGAGGCATAGAGTTCGGTTATGGACTCAAAGATATGTGCCCCTTTCCGATTCTCTAATTCCACTGGCATCTCTTCCCCGGGCTCTGGAGTAGCTTTTGATAAACTCGCAGTCTCAAATTGCTCCGTCAACTTTTCCAATGCTTTAAATTGTTTTGCCTTAATCCATCCCTCTATACATATCGTGGTTTCAGTGTTTAGAGCGAAATTTTCTACCTTCTTTTGAGAAAGCAGATTTGAATAATAATCAAAAAGTATATGAAGTTTATTCAACTTTTCCGCAAAGACCTTGGATTCGCGAACAATCCTTGCCTCTCGCGTCTCAAATTCAGTCAATTTTTTCTCAAGTTCCTGAATAATTTCTTTTGGTTTTCCTTTAAAGTCTCCAAAGTTTACGGCTTCAAACCCTATTTCTGTCAAGAATTTCTTAATATCTTTCTCGTCCTCTTCAAGATAAGAAACCAGAATATAGGATTTCCTTGCATCCTCACGAACAATTTCAATATCTAATCTTAATTCTCCAGCTTTCTCTTTCCAGTCTGTCGGCGGATTGGCTAATACCCCAGCACTTGAAATTGCTGACCTCAAGGAACCGATTGCCTCAAGCTCGGTATCCCATTCCTGCCAGGGGAGCAAGGTTTCTCTTTGCAAGCTGACTGCAGTGTATTCTCTATTTATCTCTGTAAGCTCATCTTCAAGCTCCTTTACCTTGCTGGCAATATCTAATAATGGCTCTCTGGAAGAAATAACCTCAGTATAAATGGCTTCGGAGACCACTGTCTTTTGTGGCAAAAAGGCATCTATAAATCCTGCCCCACCATTAAATTTTCTCAAGTAGTCTATTGTCCTTCCAAGCAAAGTGATGTTATTCTCAATCTCTTTATCTGTTATTTCTTCTTGTGATAGGAGTTCAGGGTAATCTTTAGTTAATTCACTCTCTCGGACATCTTTTATGTGCAAAATTGCGTTGTCTTGCAATACTTCAAGGAGATTTGCTTTCTCGTCCTGATGCACAGCAATCATCACTTTCTGCATTCTTGCAATACCCATAATTTTATAACACAAACAACACAAACGGGACGAATACCACAAATTTATTTTTTCTATTCGTGTAATTCGTGTTCATAGGAACTTCTTCAACAGATGACTTCATTTCACCTCGGCGTCTAAACCCTAATCCCTAAACCCTTTATTAGAGATTCAGAGCTTTTTCAAGAACAAGCGAGACCGCTTCTTTCTTTTTCGTTTCTGCTTGCGTGGTCAAGGATTCCTTTTCTTTGTGTGCCTCTTTTTTAAGAGCAGATATTTCCTCAAGGGCTTCTTGCTCGGCGTCTTCGGCTACTTTCTCCATAAGAAATTCTCGCCCTTTCAATGCCTCTTTCAACTTACTTTCTCGCTCAAGCTCTGCTTCTTTTATCTTTTTGCTTTTCTCTTCTCGTGCTTGTTGGATGAGTTCAGATGCCTTTTTCTCGGTTTCCTTTATGCTTTTTATTAACCCTGTTTCCATCTTTAAAATAGACTAAAGACATAAGACTATAGACAAAAAGTCTCTTGTCTCTGGTCTTAAGTCTATAGCCCTAACTCCTCGTGAATTTTCTGCATCCCCTTTAGAGCTAAATCAATAAAATCTTCAAGCGAAAGCCCAAGTCGCTCACAACTTTTTATTTGCTCGCGATTTGCCCCTGCCGCAAATCTGTTTTCCTTAAATCTACGGAGTATAAAATCCTTATCCAGATACTCAAGTTTCTTCTCCGGATGCATAAGGCAGGATGCTACTATTAGCCCTGTAAGTGGGTCAAGTGCATAGAGAGCTATGTCAAGCTTTGATTTTGGAGGCACATGCCCCGGATGTGATTTAATCGCATATAAAATCTCCTCACCTACTTTTCCTTCGAGCATCTCTACAGTCCTTATCCCATGTCTTGGAAAATCGTCTTTTGTCTCCTCGTAATCCAAATCATGCAGTAGCCCCGTAAGCCCCCAGGTTTCTGTATCTTCTTTAAAATAATTGGCAAGCTCTTTCATCCCTGCTTCTGCTGCAAGACAATGTTTTACAAGGTTTTTTGTCTTTATTTTGGAATTAACAAGATTTAGTGCCTCTGTTCGTTCCATTCTGTGAAATTATAATCTGCTTTCTCGGTGTGTCAAGAAAAAGATTTTATAAAGATTTTGAACCACAAATTACACGAATTTTACGAATTAGATTTTAAGTAGTTGACAAGAAAATAAAACTATCTATAATCTCACTGATACATAGGATTTGATAAATCAAATCCTTGCAAAGTAATAAATATGGAAGAACGGAGGCGAAGAATTATAGCCACTTTGCTTTCAACTGTTATAGTAGGTGCTGGACAATTGTATAGAAAGCGATATGCGGCTGGGATTGTTTTTATGCTTGTTTTTTTCTCCTCTATTTTCTTCTTTAAAATAGTATGGGCGGGCTTTAATTACGCATTCTTTGCTGTCCTCTTTACATGGATAGTTCTCTGGATAGTCAATATCATAGATGCATACAAAGGATAAAAAATCTTCAGACAAAGTAGATTATGGGTTAAAGTTTTATAGTGGAGTTTTAGGTCTTGAAGAACTGCACTGGGGATACTTTCCAGAAAAACATTTTCCAGGCGATGAACTTACTCTTAGCAACTTCAAAAAGGCACAACAAGACTACACTTTGCACTTATTATCCTATATCCCGGAGTCAGTCCACTCAATTTTAGATGTAGGTTGCGGTCTGGGGAAAATGGCAAAAACGCTGACGGATAGGGGATATAAAGTAACTTGCATCTCCAATGACGAATATCAGGAAACACTTATCAAGCAGAAATATCCGTCTTTACAATTTGTTAGAACGAAATTTGAGGACTTTTCTGCATCAACCGCGGATGTCGCAGATACCGCAGATAAATCATTTCCACAGGACTTTTCTATATTTCCACGAGATTCTGTGAACGAACATTTTGACCTCTTGCTGATGAGCGAGAGTGTGCAGTATTTATCTTTAGACTCTGCATTAAAAAATGCCAAGAGATTATTAAATCCTTCAGGGTATCTTTTAATATCTGATTACTTTCGTAAATCTGATACCAAATATTATAGAACTTGCAAAGTATTAAGCGATTTTATGAAAGCTTCAGAAGAGAATTCGTTCTCCCTCTGCAAAGAAGAAGACATTACAGAATTCGTGCTTCCCACTTTATATTTTGCTAATCATTGTTATAGCAAATATGCACTTCCAAGCATTAATATCCTCAGGGATTACGCCGATTCTCAACTCCCAAGAGCAGTTATTTCGCTGGCAAAGTGCTTGTTTAAAAAATGGTTAAATAAGTTGACCTATTATATCGGGGAACATACTTCTAAAAAGCTCAACAGTTCTCTTTTTAGAGAAAAAGTCTCTTATCTTATACAATTGTGGCAGATGGAATAAGAAAGAAAACGGACAGAATCTCTACTTGTCAATCCCTGCACTAATAGTTATAGCCTTTTGTGGACAGGCGGATTTGCACATTAAACATTTTATGCAATCGGTTGAGTTTGTGGCTGATTCATAAATCTTTATGTCCATCGGGCATACCTTGTAGCAAGTTCCACATTTATTACATTTCTCATGGTCAACCTTTAATCGGAAGAAGGTAACTTTATTTAAAAGTCCTAATATCGCTCCCAAAGGACATAAGAGGCGACAAAAAGGTCGCTTGATGAGTATGGCGAAAGTTACTACAAGAATGAGTATAGCATATTTCAGGTAGAAGAGGAAACCGACCATACTTCTCAAATGGGCATTGAGGGCAAGTTGTGGGACTGCGGCTCCAATGGTGCCGACAGGGCAGAATTTACAGAACCAGGGCTCGCTGGTAATATATGCTACCGCTATTACAACGACAAGAACAACATATTTAAAATAACCCACCTTTCTTGGAAGCTTTATCTTAAAAGTGCGTAGCTTGTAAAGTAATTCCTGGAAGAAGCCAAAAGGGCACAAGAATCCGCATATAAATCTACCCGATACTACACCAATAAGTCCTATAAACCCAAGTATGTAAAATGGGAATTGCCGTATTGTAATGAAATGTTGAAGAGAACCTATAGGACAGGAAAATCTTGCGAGTGGACAGGCGTAGCAGTTAAGCCCTGGGAAACAGAATTTCTTAAGCGGTCCTTGATAGATACCTCTGTGGAAATGATTATTAGCAGCGAAAAAGGCGGCAACCTGGATAATATATCTTGTTATTCGATGTCTATACATGCGAGAATAAGATGCACGGAGGAATCCCACCTCCGGAGACCCGAATCACAGAACTACCTAAATGAGCTGAAATTATGTCTCCACTTGGGAAAGAGAGGCACCCCCTCTTATTCGAGCCCTATTCACGAAAGACAGAGAAGAGTAGCGTTTCTCTCTACTTCTACAAGCTCCTGGAACTTAATCCCATACACGAGCATAGTTGTGGCAATTATAATCCCGATGATATAAAACAGCTTTCTTTTGAACATAGGTTATTCAAGGATAAATAGAGATATTTTTTTGTCAAGCGTTTTCCGAGTTATCTATAAAATATTATGTCTTTTTAAGTTTTCCGTAAAAGTGTGAAGCAAACAGGTCATCAGCCAATTTTTTAAAGAGAAAACTGGACAAGATTCATTTTCGGAAGTATTATATAATTAAGATGAAAGTTTTGGAGCACGGGGGTGGAAAAACATTCGCCTCAGCTTTGTTCGTATTTGCAGGTATCCTGCTATCTGTTGGAAGAGTGATGGCTCAGCCGGATACTTTGTGGACAAGAAGATATGATAGTGGGTATAGTGACTATGCCTATGGTGTAGCGGTGGATAAGGAAGGGAATATTATTGTTACAGGCGGCTTTAACAATGGTTCAAGCTATAATTGCTTGACAATAAAATACAGCCCCTCAGGAGATACTATCTGGACCCGACGCTATGATGGTGGTCGTGATGATAAAGCTTGGAATATAGCAGTTGATGATTCGGGAAATATTGTTGTTACGGGTAAGTCTGATAATGTTTCAATGTTTAGCTACTTTACGATAAAATATAACTCATCAGGAGATACTCTGTGGACCAGACGTTACGATGGTGGTAGTGCTACCGATGTAGTGGTTGACGATTCAGGGAATATCATTGTTATGGGTACTTTTTACAATGCGGCGCCGTTTGGAGGTGACTATCATATGATAAAATATAGCCCCTCAGGAGATACAATTTGGACCGGAAGTTATCTTAGTGAAGATAGTGACTTTCCTCGTGCCGGAGCATTGGATGATTCGGGCAATGTTATTATGGTGGGCTGGATGAATTATGATTGTGGGGGTCCATACGACTACTGGATTATGAAGTATAGTCCCTCATTGGAGGATACTCTCTGGCTTAGATGCTACGAAGAAGGTCAT
Organism: bacterium; assembly: GCA_030605695.1. Taxonomy (GTDB): domain Bacteria; phylum Hydrothermota; class UBA3073; order JACQXS01; family JACQXS01; genus JAGMCN01. The sequence continues at coordinate 47,532 of JAUWHX010000012.1, forward strand.
ACTCCTCGGGGTGTAGTGGTAGATGATTCCCAGAATATCATTGTTACGGGAGGAGGTGACCAATGGCCTTTAACGATAAAGTACACCCCTTCAGGTGATATTATCTGGAGTATGGAAAGTGGTGGTTGTGCTATAGCTATGGATGATTCAGGAAGTATTATTCTTGCAGGTGCGATTGACAACGGTTCGGATTGCGACTGTATTACAATAAAATATGGTTATTCCTCTGGAATTGAAGAGGATGAAAATACAAAACACAAAATACAAAGTGCAAAATTAGAAATTCAACCAAATCCGTTTGTCAAGTTCACAACTATCAAGTATCAGATTCCAGTTAAGAGCAAAGTGTCCTTAAAGATTTATGATGTAGCAGGTAGATGTGCAAAGACGCTGATAGGCGAGGAGAAGAATGTCGGGCATTACAAAGTCAAGTGGGACGGAGAAGGACTCCCTACAGGCATCTATTTTGCAAAATTCAGCATAGGTGATTACAAATCTACCAAGAAACTCATTTTAATCAGGTAAAACCTCCTTCCATTTACATCCATAGCATTAGCCACTACGTCAGTCAACATAATCCCCTCTCAACATAATCCCCTCAAAACGAGCCTGCGACAAAAAAGAGGCACCCCACTCCAACACCGAGACCCCTCTACAATATACTATAACGGCCATTTTAAGTCTATTTGGCACAAAAGAAGAAGGAAACCCATCTTTTCATCGTAAATCTGAAATAAATGAGCAAAGAATAATAAATTTTAATTTTTTTGTAAAAAAAGACTTGACAAGGATGTAGAGATACGGTATTCTGTAAATGCAAGCAGGGTCTTTGATTAGAGACGAGACTCTGGTTCATTGATATTTCTGCGAATAGGAGGGATTATGAGAAAGGTGTATTTGATGACGCCAGGTCCTACGCCTGTGCCTGATAGAGTTAGACGGGTAGAGTCGCAGGAGATAATTCACCACCGCACGAAAGAGCATTCCGCAATTTTCGGGAGAGTTTCGGAGAATTTGAGACCCCTTTTCAAGACTGAGAATCCGGTTCTTACTTTTACATCCAGTGGCACAGGGGCAATGGAAGGTGCGGTTGCCAATATGCTTTCGTCGGGTGATAAGGCGTTGGTTCCAATAGCAGGTAAATTTAGTGAACGATGGGCTGAAATATGTAATGCCTATGGAGTTAAGGTAATACCTATAGAAGTAGAATGGGGAAATATAGCTGAGCCTCCGGTGGTTAAAGAATATTTGGACAAGGACCCTGATATTAAGGCATTGCTTGTCCCGTTGTGCGAGACTTCAACAGGCACGATATTTCCAATACAGGAGTATGGAGAGATAGTGAGAGAGAAAGCTGGCACTATTTTAGTGGTTGATGCGATTTCGGGACTTGGGGCTTGTGATATTCGGAACGATGAGTGGGGAGTGGATATTTGTGTATCCGGGTCGCAAAAAGGGTTGATGTTACCCCCGGGACTTGCGTTTGCAAGTGTATCAAATAAAGCATGGGAATTTGCCGAGCAATCCAATCTCCCGAAATACTACTTTGACTGGAAAAAAGCTCGCAAGTCATGGGAGAAGGCAGATACTCCTTATACTCCAGCCGTTTCTTTGATTTTAGCACTTGATGAATCGCTTAAGATGTTAAACGAGGAAGGAATTGATAAAGTATTGGCAAGACACTCTATGCTTGCAAATGCAACGAGAACAGCGGCTGGTGCATTAGAGTTAGAGCTGCTCTCAAAGTATCCTGCGAATTCGGTAACTGCAATTAAAGTTCCTGAAGGAATAGATGGAATAGAATTAAAGAATACACTTGACAAGAAGTATGGAGTAAAGGTAGCGGGTGGACAGGCGCATTTAAAAGGTAAGATATTCAGGATAGCACATCTCGGGTATATGGATAAATTTGATGTTCTAACGGCAATTTCGGCAGTCGAATTAACGCTTAAGAATTTAGGGTATCCTGTGGAACTGGGAAATGGAGTACGAGCGATGGAAGAAATGTTTTTGAAATAATAGATTTTTCGCTATTGTTAAGAATAACAGAAAAGAAATGAGTTTTAAAAGGAGGAGGAAATGAGAGTATTGGTAGCGGACCCACTTGCCCCTCAGGCAATTCAGGGATTAAAAGAGGCAGGGCTTGAAGTAGAAGACTTATCAGCATTGCCAAAAGAAGAACTTCTAAATAAGGTAAACGACTTTGATATTATGACTGTGAGGAGTGCTACAAAGGTGAGAAGCGATATGATAGACAAGATGCAAAATATGAAACTCATTGTTCGAGGTGGAGTAGGACTTGATAATGTAGATGTGGAATATGCAAAATCCAAGGGTATAGAAGTAAAGAATACACCTGCGGCATCAAGTGCGAGTGTGGCAGAACTTGTGCTTGCACATATGTTTGCTTTGTCAAGACATATTGTGAGAGGGACCAAGGGACTAAGTGAAGGACAGTGGGAAAAGAAGAAGTTAAAGGGTATAGAGCTTGCTGGCAAGACACTTGGAGTAATAGGACTTGGAAGAATTGGACGAGAGCTCATTAATCGCTCTCGCGCTTTAGGGATGAAGGTAATAGGGTATGACCCTTATGTAAAAGATGTAGAAGGTGTGGAGCTTGTAGAACTTGATAAATTGCTTAGGGAAGCTGATTATATATCTGTGCATACTCCTCTCACCGACGAGACAAGGCATTTTATTGGAGATAGTGAGTTTGAGAAAATGAAGGAAGGTGTGATTTTGGTAAACTGTGCACGAGGAGGAGTGGTAGATGAAGAGGCATTGCTAAGAGCATTAAAGAGTGAGAAAATAAGAGGAGCAGGGCTTGATGTGTTTGAAAAGGAACCGCCTCCTCAAAATGAACTACTAAAACTTCCAAATGTGACATTTACCCCGCATATAGGGGCATCAACTAAGGAAGCACAGGCAAGAGTAGGAGAGGAAGTAGTAAATATAATAAAGGAGTTTGCAAAATAATGGCAGAGATTAAACCGTTTAAGGGATTAAGATACAATCAAGAGAAAGTTAAACTTGAGGATGTGGTGACACAGCCATACGATAAAATTACCAGAAAGAGGCAAACTGCCTATTACGAGGAAAGTCCATATAACATAGTAAGAATTATTCTTGGGAAGAGCGAGAGTCCTTACACTAAAGCGAGCGGTTTTTTTAGAGACTGGCAAGACAAAGAGATGTTAATACAGGATGGAGAGTCAAGCATTTATCCTTATTGGCAGGAGTATAATTTTCTGGGCGAAGGAAGAATTCGCAAGGGTTTTGTGGCACTTTTGAAGCTTGAGGAATTCTCAAGTGGAGTGGTGATACCACACGAGCGGACATTATCAGGTCCCAAAAAAGATAGGTTAGATTTGCTCAGGGCTACTCGTGCGAATTTTGGGCAGATATTTATGCTTTATTCTGACCCGGAGCATAAAATCTCAACGCTCATTGACGAAAAGATTTCAGGAATGACACCGTTAGCAGATGTTTGTGAGTCTTATGAGCCCGGGGTGCATCATAGATTATGGAGAACATGGAGTGAGGATATAATTAAGGAAATTCAGGATTTAATGAGGCAAAAGACACTTCTTATTGCTGATGGGCATCATCGGTATGAAACTGCTCTGAACTATCGTAGAGAGAACAAAGATGCTAATTATAGAATGATAACATTTGTGGGAATGGAAGACCCGGGGCTTGTGATTTTGCCCACACATAGAGCGATTTATGGGGTGGAAACAGGTGATTTTGCCAATAGAGTTTCGCCGTATTTTGAGCTTGAGGAGTGTAAAAATAAAGATGAACTCCTTGATAAGCTTTCCTGCAAGCATCATCAATTTGGGCTTTATGATGGGAGATTTTGGTGGCTTAGATTAAAGGATGAAAATCTAATAGATGGATTTGTAAGCAAGGAGAAAAGTGCTGATTACAAGAAGTTAGATGTTGTGGTATTGCATAAAATTATGCTTGAGGGGATATTGAGCATTTCTGAGGAAAGGATTTTAAAAAAGGAATGTATAGACTATATTAGAGATATAGAGAATGGGATTAAAGGAGTGAATGAGGGCAAATATAAATTATTATTTATCTTGAACCCCACTTCTATAGAAGAGACACAAAAGGTCTCGGCTCATCAGGAATCAATGCCACAGAAATCAACTGATTTTTATCCCAAGCTTATTACTGGACTTGTAATAAATAAATTATGAAAATAAAGGAGGTGATTTAAATGAAGAAGGCAGATCTCGTTTCCAAAGTCGCTTCAGATGCCGGCATTACAAAGAAAGCCGCAGAATGTGCTATTAACGCATTTATGGGTGGTGTAAGTAATGCTCTTTCAAAAGGCGACAAAGTTACTCTCGTAGGATTTGGCACCTTTTCAGTCAGAAAACGTGCTTCCAGAAAGGCGAGAAACCCAAGAACTGGCAAGCCAATTAATGTTCCGGCAAAGAAGGTTCCTAAGTTCCAGCCTGGAGCCAAACTGAGAGAAGCTGTTAAGTAATAAAATTGAGGGAGACACACTCTACAAAACTCAAAATGCATCCCGAAGTTTCGGGATTAGATTTGATTTTTGAGCTTTTATCTGTGTCTCCCTTAATTTAATACCAGATGACAAAACTTAGAATACAGAAGTCAGACCCCGTCCAGTTAGGTGCTACGAACCTACAAAGGGGCGCCGATAGGCAACACAGAATACAGAGTCCGGGGAACAGAAATTCCCTATATATTGTCTTCTGTTTCCTATTTTCTGTCTTCTGTCTTGTATCCTCTTGTTCAAGCAATAAAGAGCAAATTCTCTTTATAACAGGTACTTATCCTGCAAAACCGGGGTGGGCAAAGAAATCTGTTGCCGAAGGAGAGAACTTTATGTATTTCACAGGTGTAAGCAACTATAAAAGAACTGAAAAAGAGGCAAGAAATGAGGCTATTGATGAGGCAGTCAAAACCTTTTTAATATATGCTGGGGTCAAAGAAGGAGAGAATCTTGAGGCATTCAGAAAAGAGTTTACTTCCCAAATAATTACTTTAAGAGGAAAAGAACCTGCCCTGTATAATATCACAATTGATGATTTTTACTGGGAAAAGTATGCTCTGAAGAAAAGAAAATTTCGGCTCTACAAAGGTTATATCCTGCTTAAATGGCCTACTCCAAGGTGGACAGAATTTCGCAGATATGTTAGACAAAGTTCCAGACAGAGGTTTGCTCCGAAACGCTAAGATTGTATAAAGCCCGTATGGAGTTCTCCTCTCCTGAATCTCTCATCCTTAATTATGCTTCGATGAAATGGAATAGTAGTATGTATGCCATCTACTAAAAATTCAGATAATGCTCGCTCAATTATTGCTATACATTGCGCCCTTGTCTCCCCCTGCGCAATTAGTTTAGCTATTAAAGAATCATAATTGGGTGGAATCTTGTACTCCCCATATATGTGTGTGTCAACCCTTACCCCCAGACCTCCGGGAATATAGAGTGATTCAATCTTCCCAGGTGAAGGAGCAAAATCGTTGTTTGGGTCTTCAGCATTGATTCTACACTCTATCGCATGACCCTTAATATGAATATCCTTTTGCTTAAATTTAAGCTTTTCACCTCCTGCAATTCGCAATTGTTCTTTTATTATATCTATTCCTGTTACCATTTCGGTAACAGGGTGCTCAACCTGAACCCTTGCATTTATCTCAAGAAAATAAAAATTGTTATCCTGGAGTAAGAATTCAACTGTTCCAGCTGAGCAATATCCAATTGAGCGCATTACAGTTACAGCATATTCTCCTATTTTCTCCCGTTGTTCTGCTGTGATGCCAGGAGATGGAGCTTCTTCTATAAGTTTTTGGTGCCTACGCTGAATAGAACATTCACGCTCACCCAGCCATACAATATTATTATATTCATCTGCGAGTATCTGAACCTCAATATGTCTTGGTTTCTCAAGATACTTCTCAATATATACTTTCCCTTCCCCAAAAGCTCCTTTTGCCTCCTGCCTTGCAACTGTAATTGCTTTCTCTAATTCTTCCGGATTATTCACAATTCGCATTCCTCGTCCACCTCCACCGAGCACCGCTTTTATTATCATAGGATATCCGGTCTCTTCTCCTATTCTCTTTGCTTCATCCAACGAATCAATTGATGCATTGCTTCCTGGAATTACAGGAATCCCTGCCTTTTTGGCTGACTCACGGGCATTCGTTTTATCTCCAACTGCAAGGATTGCCTCTGGTGAAGGACCTATAAATTTAAACCCATTCTCCTCGCAAATCTCCGCAAACTTCGGGTTTTCGGCTAAAAAGCCATACCCGGGATGCACTCCTTCCACTCCAGTTACTTCACAAGCACTCATAATACGAGGGATAGAAAGATAAGATTCTTTGGGTGCAGGAGGTCCAATACAAACTGCCTCATCAGCAAATTTTGTATGCAGAGAATTTGAATCCGCCTCAGAGTAGATGGCTACTGTTTCAATGCCTAACTCCTTGCAAGCCCTTATTATTCGAATCGCTATCTCTCCACGATTCGCTATTAAGATTTTCTTTAACATATTAGAGAATTACAAGATAGAAAATTCAAAGATTACAGATTTATCGTCAATCTTTTAATCTTTAATCTTCTAATCTTTGAATTTTACTCCGGCTCCACCAAGAAAAGAGATTGCCCGTATTCTACTGCTTCTTCGTTTTTTACAAGAATTTCAACTATTGTTCCGGATACATCAGATTCTATCTCATTCATTACCTTCATTGCCTCAATTATGCAAACAGCTTTACCAACAGTAACTTTATCTCCAACCTCTACATATGGAGGAGCTTCGGGTGAAGAGGAATTATAAAAAGTGCCTACCATTGGAGCTTTTATGCTTACACCTTCATCTTCAGGAGCATCCTCAGCTTCCTGCTTTTTCTCAATAACTATTTCTTTTTGACCTCGGGGAGGATCTTTTGTTGTAGGAACAACCTTTGTAGTTGCCTTTTTTGACACACGCACACTGCGGAAGAACCCTTTTATCTCAAGCTCTTCAATATCGCTTTCTTCAAGGACTTTTATGATTTCTTGGAGTCTTTTTAGTCTCATAAAATAGAACCCGCCACGATTCACTAATTACGATTCACGATTTAAAATCCTATTTCTTTTGGTGGTTCCTGCTCAATTTTTATATCACCAAATTTCTTTTCGTATTTCTCAATGTTCTCTTTAAGGGTTCGCATAAGTAATTTTGCATGCTGGGGAGCTAAGATGATTCTGGAATAGACCTTTGCTTTTTTGAGCCCGGGCATTATGCGAGTGAAGTCAACTACAAACTCACTCGGTGAATGTGAGACAATAGCAAAATTGGAGTAAATTCCCTGTCCCGCCTCATCAGGGAGTTCTATATTTATCCGCTGTCCCTTGCCTTCCATTTTTTCTTTTCCATTCATATTTTCCTCCTTCACCTGATATAATACAGAATATCCTATTGTCAAGAAAAGAAATTTCTAACATCAGAGGATGTAGAAATTCGCAAGTTAGAAGACGAAATCACATCCCTTTTTCCTTGACTTAAGAATTAAGCACCTTAAAATCACATTGTGCAGGTAAAATGGTATTCAGGCTATAAAGGAGAAGAAAAACCGTCCACAATTACCATAAATGGCGAGGAACAGCAGATAAAAAAAGTTATTAGTGAAAAACTCATAGAAGATTCTTTAACCCGCAAAAGAAAAAGACTTTTTGTGGTTCAGGCAGAGAAAGGGGTCTATAAACTTATATATGATGGAAATAATTGGAGGTTATTATGATTCGAGAAAAGAGATTGGTGGATGAATTTCTTGAGTTCGTAAAAGTCGGGAGTGAGTCTTTAAGGGAAGGAGAATTTTGCAATATCGTTACAGAAAGACTCCGTGGGCTTGGAGCTCAAGTCCTTTTAGACAAAACAGGAGAGAAAATCGGCTCTGACGGCTCAAATATTATTGCAAAAATAGATGGCGACAATAATCTTCCTGCCATCTTACTTAATGCTCATCTTGATACTGTAACTCCTGGAACCAATATAAAACCAATACTTGAGGATGGAGTCATAAAAAGTGATGGGACAACGATTCTTGGAGCAGATGACAAGTCTGGAATTGTAATTATACTTGAGGCATTGAGAGTCTTAATTGCTGAGAAAACATCTCATCCTCCAATTGAAATAGTTTTTACTCTTTCTGAAGAGATAGGGCTTCTTGGGGCAAAGAATTTAGATTATTCTCTTTTACAGGCAAAATATGGTTATTCTCTGGATAGCCACTATGTAGATAAAGTTACAACAGGTGCCCCTTCGCATAACAAGATTTATATAAAAATTTATGGAGTAGAATCTCATGCCGGAGCATCACCAGAGCAAGGAATATCTGCAATTGAGCTTGCAGGAAAAGCAATATCCCGCCTAAAGCTTGGGAGGATAGACGAGGAAACGACCTCAAACATTGGCAAAATTAAAGGTGGAACAGCCACAAATATCGTAGCTGGTTATGCCGAGCTTGAAGGAGAAGCGAGAAGTCATAAAGAGGAAAAACTTGAGCAAGAAACTAATCGCATTATCAATGCCTTTAAAGATGTAGCACAAGAAAGCGAGAAAACAGTTGACGGGAAATTACTCGTTGCAACTATAAAAGAAAAGGTAAGCCGCGAATATAATAGGTTTAATCTCCCTGTTGAATCTCCTGTGGTTCAGAGAGCAATTGAAGCAGGCAAGCGAATAGGACTTGACATCCAGACAGAAAAGGGAGGCGGAGGCTCAGATGCAAATATATTCAATGAGAAAGGGATTCCTACCTGTGTGATTGGAACGGGAATGCAAAAAGTGCATACAAAAGAGGAATTCATTAAAACACAGGACTTAGTATTAGGAGCAAAACTTCTCTTGGAAATCTTAAGTTTTGGTAAAAAAGCTTGACATCAAAAATAAAAGCATTAATATCAAAGTCTAAGCAAGATTAATACATAAAATGGCAGTTCAAAAACGAAGACAGTCAAAAACACGAGGAAGAAAACGTAGAACCCACTGGAAAGCAACAATGCCAAATCTTATTCCCTGCCCTAACTGTAAAACTCTGATATTACCTCATACCAGATGCTACAATTGCGGTCAATATAAAGGCAAAGAAGTCATTATCCCCCGTATGTCCACGAAATAATCTTATCTATTAGCCACAAAACTTCACAGAAAAAAAGCAGGAAGGAATTTCTATTTTACTATGATTAATTTATGCACTTTGTTTGTATCAGTCTTTAAAAAATATACTCCTGGTTTTACATCTCCTTTATAACTAATTGAATGCATTCCCTTTTCCTTGTATCCAGTCATAATTTCCTTAACTAATCTTCCTGATACATCATATAATTTTAATGAGACCTCACCAGATTTCGGTATCATAAAATCAACATTAAATCCCCCATAAGATGGATTTGGATAAACTCTTAATTTTGAGATTTGGGTCTTAGCTTTTGACTTTTCTTCAACTCCGAACAATCTCCAATTCATAAGTTTTGCATATATATCCCAATTCCCATTTCTGTTGTCCATCCACACAAATCCACATACACTATCATTTATTACCACAGATTGCCGTCCACATATATGAGAACAAGTATCTTCATTATTAATTCTCGCTGCTTCACCATAGGGCAAGCTATCATTGTAATACTTTTGTGCAAACACATTTGATTTTCCATACCTCTTATCGTTCCACACAACAATAAACTTTCCTGAATCATCCATCGCAACACATGCTGAGCTGATACCTGAATCAACCAGAAATGCTGCACACTGTGGAGTTCCAGAATCACTGAATGAACGAGCGAATTCCCCTCGTAGAGCATGCCATACAACTATAAATTCTCCTGAATTATCCGTAGCTACTAAAGGACAAGCGAAACTCTCTTCTTGAAACTCTGATGCTACCCCAATTCTCCCTATTTGGGTTCCTAAGGAATCAAATCTTTCCCCCTCTATATCCATCCCGTACGTAGTAGAACTCCAATACCAGATAGAACGCCAAATAACTACAAAGTTGGGATAACTACCCCAACTAACTGAGGAATGGGATATGTCCATACCGCAGGATCCTATAATAAAATTTGCTCCTTCTGGTATACCTGATTTATTATACATTTGCCCTTTTATTCCATTCCCGCTAATCGTTTCACTAGACCATGTAATCACAAACCTTCCGTTCTTATATATTCCAATAGAAGGACTCGAATACCAAAGCGATGATGATGTATCATTCACTCTAAAATTGCTGTCTAATGAGGTTCCCAAATTATTATATCGTTGTGCGTAAATGTTAGTTGTATCATTGCGAGAGTCTGCCCAACTTACTACAAACCCAGAATCATTCATTGCTACTGAAGGAGAGCCCTGTGATGCACTGCCTGTATCGTCATTAACCTTAAAATTTATTCCCTGAGGATTACCCAGAGAGTCATACATTTGGCAATATATGTCTCCAGTATCTTCACGCTCATCCATCCATACTATTACAAAATTACCTAATCCATTCATTGCCATTGCAGGGGCTCTTTGTGCGGCAGTGCCTGTATCAGCATTTACCCGAAAATCACCTTTTACTGTCCCAGCAACTAATGTAACAACAAATAAAATGCACATTGCGAGTAATCTTATTTTAAACATACGTTTTTATATTAACTGTCTCCATTTACCTAAATTGTCAAGTAGAAAACCGGGGGTTCATCCCCCATCAATTATCCATAAGGCAGTGAAGTTCTGTGTTATTCTGCAGATTTGAGGAATTTTTTAAATTCTTCCTCATTAATAATTGGGACGCCAAGCTTTTGGGCTTTGTCATACTTGCTTCCAGGAGATTCACCTGCTACTGCATAATCTGTATTCTTTGAGACAGATGAGCTTACTCTCCCGCCCAGAGATTCTATAAGTTCTGTTGCCTCAATTCTTGAGAAACCAGTAAGATTTCCAGTTAATACAAATGTCTTGCCAGCAAGCGACTTTGTAGAGGCAGGCTTCAACCCTGTCCCTACATTTGATTCTAAACGGACACCTGCTTTTTTTAATCTTTCTATAGTTTTCAGGTTTTCAGGATTCTCAAAAAACTCTACAACAGACCCAGCAATTACGGGTCCTATCTCAGAAATTGCATTTATTTCCTCAAGCCCGGCTTCCTTTAATTTATCTATACTCGGAAAATGGTCTGCAAGCAACTTTGCAGCATGAATTCCTATATGCCTTATTCCTATTGCAAAGAGAGCTCTAAAGAAATCTCGGTTTTTGGATTCCTCAATTGCTTTAAGCAAATTATCAACAGACTTATCTGCCATCCGCTCAAGTTTTAAAAGTTCATCTCTCCTGAGCCAATAAAGGTCTGTGAAATTTTTAATAAGTCCAGCTTCTATGAGTTGAGCAATCACTTTTCCACCCAATCCTTCTATATCCATAGCGTTCCTTGACACAAAATGTCCTATCCTGCGTTGCACCTGAGGGAGACACTGCAAGTTTTCGCATCTCCATGCTACTTCTCCTCCCTGCCTCACAATCTTACTTCCGCATGCAGGACAGTTCTCTGGCATTTTAAAGATTTTCTCTTTGCCTGTGCGTTTTTCTATAACAGATTTAATAATTTCAGGAATGACTTCACCGCTTCTTTCCACAAATACGGTGTCGCCCACTCTTATATCTTTACGAGCAATTTCATCTGCGTTATGCAAGGTGGCTCTGGAAACTGTAACTCCTCCAATATTTACGGGGGTAAGGACTGCCACAGGAGTTATGGTTCCTATCCTTCCGACTTGCAAAATTATATCTTCAAGTTTTGTTGTCTCTTGTGATGCAGGATATTTATAAGCAATTGTCCACCTCGGACTCTTTGTTGTTTCTCCAAGACGCCTCTGCTGGTCAAAAGAATTCACCTTTATTACCATTCCATCAACCTCATACGGCAATTCCCATCGCTTGGGTTCCCAGGAGTTACAAAAGTCCATAACCTCTTCTATAGATTTGCATAGCTTTATGTCGGAGTTTACTTTTAGCCCGATTTTACTTAGATATTTTAGGGTAGTATAGTGGTCTTTATAGCTTTCTGGAACAGAAGGGATTGAATGCACAATCATATCAAGTTCTCGTTCTGCCACAATTTGTGGGTCAAGATGCTTTATAGTTCCAGCGGCGGCGTTTCTTGGGTTCGCAAACAAAGACTCACCTCGTGCTTCTCTTTCTTTATTTACACGTTCAAAGCTCTTCTTTGGCATTACCACCTCGCCCCGCACCTCAATATTCATTAAATTTTTATCCTCGGCAAGTAACCTTAAAGGCACAGATTTTATAGTCCGCACATTATTTGTTATTTCGTCTCCTCTGAGTCCATTTCCTCTGGTACTGGCTTGTATGAGCTTTCCATTTCTATACATAAGAGATACTGCAAACCCATCAATTTTAGGCTCTACGGTATATTCCGGTTTGATGTCAAGTTCTTTTTGCATCCTGCGGTCAAATTCAAATACCTCCTCCCAAGAATATGTGTTCTCCAAGCTAAGCATAGGAATTTCGTGATTTACCTGCTTAAATCCTCCTGTGAGCTTCTCTCCCACTCTTTGTGTTGGAGAATCAGGAGTTATAAGCTCCGGATGCTCCTTCTCAAGTTTCTCGAGTTCCTTAACCAGCATATCATACTCATAGTCTGAAATCACGGGGTCTGCGAGCACATAATATCTGTAATTATGATAATTTATTTGCTTTCTCAACCCCTCTACCAATTTAAAGTTATCTGTGTTCATCTGTGGTTTATTATATGGGCAACGGACTATTTGATTTTGGTGGAGGCGGCGGGAATTGAACCCGCGTCCAGAAGCAACACTGTAAAGGCATCTACATACTTGTCCTCGTTTTTAATCTCGCTCTTCAAACTCCACAAGGCAGGATTTTGGAAAGCCAGGCTACTTAAAAATTCATCTCCTTCTCCAATAGCCAAAAAGAAGAAGACTATCCCATATTACGGCGTCCTTCCAAACCCTATGAGCAAAGTTTAGAGGACGGAGCTACATTAAGCAGCTCTTGCAACAAAAGTTTCGTCAGTTGTAAGTTGCTTAGTTTTGACGAGGTCCAAGCTCCTCGGTATGCAACCTTTACCAAATCACTCCTGTCGAACCCTTTCGCCCCCATCTTTATTTAATATACTTCTGATTTCTGAAATGTCAAGCAGAAAACCTCATTATGGCTTTTTAGGGGTTTTCAGAAAAAAGAATTGACTTCTGGTAGAATTATTATAGTATAAAGAAAACTCCATTATGAAAGTTGTTTTGGCTGGTATTAATGTTCCCGTAAAGGTTCTTGAGGATTTGCCGGAAGAGGAAAAGAAAAAAGCAACCCCAGAGGTAATATCTGCGGCTTATGCCAGAATAAGCAGAAGCGAGAAAGATGTTGATGAATTGGTTGATGAGTCCATAGAAGATATTTCTAAGGCAAGGAAATCAAACGAGACAATTATTTATGGTATGGGACATCATTCGGTTGCTGACCATACCATTTTTAACTTAAATATAAAAGGTGTTTCAAGACTCCTTGTAGAATCAATAGAGAAAAGAAGATTAGCAGGATATACCGAAAAATCCCAAAGATATGTTACATTAGACGGTGATTATGTCAAGCCAGAGGAGTTTAGTTTAGAGGATTTGGCGAAATTTGATGAGCTTGTAAAACTTCAAAATGATTTTTATTTCAAAGCTAATCCGAAGCTTTTTGAATTCTTAAAGAGGAAATTTCCTAAGAGAAACTTGAGAGAATTAGAAGGCAGTGCAAAAGAAGATGCGAGATATAGTTTGTGCTTAGCAACTGAAGCCCAGCTTGGGTGTTCTTATACGGGGCAGACAGCAGAGCTGGCAATAAGAGAATTAAAGTACGGCAGATTAAAAGAGGAGAGAGAGTTTGCTAAGTTGTTGTATGATGCGATAGTAGAAAAAGCCCCTTCTATAATTCAACTCACTGACCCAGAATTATTTAAGCAACACAATCCGGGACAGGAATTAAAAGATGATAATTTTAAATATACAGAGAATAATTTAAGAGACTTGGTTGAAAAAAGCTTTAATCAATACAAGAATTTAGGAAGTAAAAATTCAGGAGAAGATGTAGCTTTTGTAAGCCACAATAATCCGGACAGACAAATCATTGCGGCTTTGTTGCACACATATTCAAAAAAGCCAACAAATGATTGCTATATTCTGGCAGATAAATTGCTTGATGAAGGAAAAGCCAAAGATTTTGTTAAAGACTCCCTAAAACACATCAGCGAATTTGATAAAGTCCCACGAGCATTTGAAACTGGCTTCCTAATTTATGAAGTTATTGTAAGTAGCAGCTGTTTTGCACAGATAAAGAGGCATAGGATGAATACTCTCTTAAGTCAGGACTACGACCCTGAACTTGGATATATGATTCCACCAAATATTGAAGAAATCGGGTTGTCGCAAGAGCTAACGGATGTTTGCGACAGGTCTGTTGATTTGTATAATGAATTTAGAAAATATGGGAAGGCAGCTGAATATTGTTTGACAAATGCACACAGAAGGAGAGTAGTTGTTGCAACAAACATAAGGCAGCTATATCACATTTCAAGAATAAGAGAGGACGAGACTGCACAGTGGGAGATTAGAGATAAAACAAGCACAATGTCAAAATTGGCAAGGACAGTGGCTCCTATTACAACTATGCTTCTTGGCGGCAAGCATAACTTTAAAAACATTCATTCTCGGGTAATGAAAAAGAAGGGAGTTAAAGCAAGGGGGTATTAGTCAACTACTGTTGAATCCTCGTTTTTTCGTTTGAATAAAAGTGGAAAGAGCATCCCGGTTGTCTTCCGATAAATTTTATATTCCTCGCCAAAGACTTCTATAAGTAGATTTTCCTCTAATTTTGCTTGCATATACAACAAAGGTAGCAAAATCACAATGAGTATCAAGAAAAAGAAGTTCTGGGAAAGCAAAAACAGTCCAATGTACGCCAAAACTCTTGATGAGTAAAGGGGATGTCTAACATAACGATATAATCCAGTTTTAACGATTTGATGCCCGTCCTTCAAACGAGACCATCGTGCCGCACTAAATTCACCCAATGATAGAATTCCCCACCAAGCCAAGATTATCCATAGAGTCAACGATACCATTCCTACTAATTGGAGGAAAGAGTTAAGTTGGTAGGATAGGGCTACGAGAAAGTTTTCGTCCCTAATAAAAAAAAATGCGAACACAAAGATAAAAAATACAAACATGCGGTCAAACACTGCGGTTATAAGTGTCAACAATCTGGGTGTTCTTGGCATTTCGGAGCTTGGATTTCGGCGTCTGCTCACCTTTGTATATACTATCATAAGAATCAGGAATGCACTGATTAGGAGTATTAAGAAAACTTTCACAAAAAGAGGATTCAACATTCCAAATACTTTAAACCAACTTTTTAGCAAGTCAAGAACTTTTTCTAAAATAATTCATTTTACCACCCCATACTCATTAAAAAACTATGTCAAGTGAAATGTTCACCAACACAAGCGAGAAATTCACTTGGTCAAGTCAAGTATTCACTATGCCAAGTGAGAAGTTCACTATGCCAAGCGAAATGTTCACTAATGCAAGTGAAATGTTCACTATGTCAAGTGAAAGTTTCACTTGGTCAAGTGGAATGTTCACTGAAGGTAGTGAAATGTTAGCGGAAGGTAGGAGCAACTTTCAGTTGCGACCCTTAATTGTATTATCGCAGGTAAAACCTGCTCCTACTAGAATCTGATATGCGGCAGATAAGAACTGATACACTTCGTTTGAATTCCTGCAAAAATACTGTGCACTTGAGTTCTCTCTATTACCGACTACTACGGATATTTCTTCCTTCCCCAAAACCTTAAAAGCATCTTCGTCGGTGAGGTCATCCCCAATATAAATTCTTAAGGTTTTATTGGTAATGCCACTCCGTGGCGAATCAAGCAATTCGGAGACTTTTGATATGGCTTCCCCTTTATTCCAGTCAATAATGGGTCTTATCTCATAAACTTTTTTCCCTCTGCCAATACAAAATATCTTACTATAAGGGCTTACTATCTTAGATACTATATTTCTTATCTCTTTTGCAGATTTTCCAGTAACCAACCGATAATGAATGCTCACGATTAATCCTTTGTCTTCTATTAGAACCCCGGGAATCTCTTTGGCAAAACCTTTCACATCGGAGAGAATCTTTTTTATCATAGGTCTAATTTGAGTAGTTGCTGGGTGAACCCAGTATTTCTCTCCACTCCATTTTGAAGGTCGTGGTGAACCACATTCTATTTCAAGTCCATGATTCCCTATATATATAATCCCCTCAATATCAATCAAATCTTTAATTTCTTTAAACGACCTGCCTGTGACTATGGCTAAATAAATTTTTGGAAGGCTCGAGAGCTTCTTTATCAGCTTCCTTGCGGAAATAGGCAAAACCGCCAGTTCAGGTCGAGATTTAATTGGGACAAGCGTCCCATCGTAATCCAAGAACAAAAAGACTCTCTCTGCAGACTGAACTTTTTTTTCTACCTCTTTTATTTCTTCAAAGAGGCATTTCATTTATTAAGACAAGCCACGCCTCGTCCGGGATGCTTGACGGAGAGAAGAACACAAAGCAGGTTTCGCAAATAATGAGGAGGTAAAAAGTTAGCCCTTACTCTATCATAAGCCTGTTCTCCTAAAAGAGTAGCGAGTTTCGGATTTGACAGAAGTTGACGGGTCCAGAAAGCCGCTCCTTCCACAGTATTGACCAGGAACCCAGTTGCCTCATCTACTATCTGATATCGGATACCACCGGTGTCACCTCCAATAACAGCTTGCTTCTTCCACATTGCTTCTGTAACTACCAAGCCAAAACCTTCGCGAATTGACTTTTGCAATATCACACTCGCACTACGCTGAAATGCATTCACCACAAGGTCATTTGGGTCAGGATTTGCAATAACTGTAACTCCAGGCACTTTATTTGCTTCTTGGATAAACTCTTCATAGACTTTTTTCCCTGGTGGGTCATCTGGAGCAAAGTTTCCTATATACACAAAAGGGACTTTAAAAGATTTTTGCACTATTTTAAATGCTTGCAAAGCTCCTAATGGGTCCTTCAGTTTATCAAACCGACTAACTTGCAAGATAAATTTCTCATCTGTTGAGAACCCATATTTCTTCAGAAACTTATAAATCTCAGACTCTCTCAAATCTCGGTTTTTGTCAGAAAACGCGTCAATAAAAGGAGGCATTACATATTGAGGAATATCTAAATCAGCTTTGGTAAATTGTGGGATATGAAAAATCGCACCATCGACAAGGTCAACAAGCGGAGATAGAAACCTCCACACCCTCGTATCTGCTTCTGAAATGTCAATATGACAGCACCATATCCATTTGCTCTTTTCTCTTTGACGAAATTCCGAAAGCCCCAAAGGTTGAGGGTCATGAAGAATTACAAAATCCGCATTTTTATCAATCTTTTCCTGATTAACTACTTGCATCTTTTTATATATCTGAAACATCTTTTGAGTAATCCGTGTTCTCGCACCATGAAGGGCAACATGAAAAGATTTTGTCAGGTCAAAAAATTCTTCAGTTCCCTCAATTACATCCCATTCTACTTCTAATCCTATTTCGTTCATAAGAGGAACAAGCTGATTTAGTATTTCTGCAACTCCACCTCCTGTTTTGGTTGAGTTAATATGCTGTACCCGAGCTCCTTTTAATTGTTGTGCCAAAAGCTTGATTTCCTCTATCGTTGCTTCACCTACTAAGGGAATATAGTCTTCTAATTTAACTTTTTTCACGATATGCCTTTAATATATCTATAGTCTTATCTCTTAAAGTCTCAAGGTCATATAGATAAGGATTCAACTTATCCAATTTTTGAGCCGCTTCTTTTGCTCCATAAGTCTCAAGCCATTCAGAAAAATCGTTGTGATATTTCCCCTTTCGTCTATACCGTGCTTCAATAAAGTGATGTAACATAGCTCCTCGCCCAAGTCTCCGCAATCCATTGATAAAATCATTCAAGTTCTCCACTTCTACTTGAGCTGGGATAACAAAACTTCTTAACTCCATAAAGTAAAGTTCTCGCACTTTTGGGACGCGAGGAAAAACCTGAATCTCCCCAATATAACTTTCTACGTATCGGATAAGTTTTTCTCTGGCACCTCTTATAGAATCAAATTGCAATGGGTCAACCGAAGCTAATTTTTCTGCTAATGGCTTCTCTTCCAATGTATTATGAACCCAACGAGCAAAATCATTCATTACATAATGAAGAGTAAGTCTTTGACGATGAAACAGGGCATGATGCAGATGATAAAAAATAGATGAACCAGGAACATCTCGTAGTCCTTCTAAAAGGGAACCTAACGAATCTGCTGTAAACCCTGTCCACCTAACTACCCCAATTTCTGTGAAAAACTGGAACTTATCTTTCATATGATGAAATTAAACGGGCTAATTTTAGAAAAGTCAAGCTTTATTTTTCTTTTTTTGGCTAAAGACTACACAATGTCTGCCCAAAACTGCTTTTCTTGTCATACCTCATCTCGACAGAATTCAACATTTCAGTTTTTTCGTGCCTCAGTGGTAATTTTTTATCTTTTTATACAATTAAGACTTGACTTCTTGAGGAAATATTATAAATATCAACCTGTGAATTACAAAGAGACCATACAACTTCCGCACACTGATTTCCCTATGCGTGCAAATCTCCCTGAAAAAGAATCAGAAATTCTACAGGACTGGGCTCGCATCCAGGTATACAAATGCATTCAAGAATCAAGAAAAGATAGCGAGCCATACATTTTTCATGACGGTCCTCCTTATGCAAATGGCCATATCCATATGGGCACAGCTTTTAACCGCATCCTTAAAGATATAATTGTAAAATACAAGACTATGGCAGGTTATAAAGTTCCTTTTATTCCTGGCTGGGACTGTCATGGAATGCCTATAGAGCGTGAAGTAATTAAAGAATTAAGAGAAAAAGGACAAAACTTATCTAATGAAGAATTAAGAGAATCCTGCAAAAAATTTGCTCAAAAGTTTGTGGGCATTCAAAAGGAAGAGTTTACGAGACTTGGAGTATTTGGAGAATGGGATAATCCATATATCACGATGGATCCTGAATACGAGGCAAAAGTTATTGATATATTTAGAGTGTTAGTAGAAAACGGATATGTTTATAGAGACAAACGGCCAGTTCATTGGTGCACAAGTTGCAAGACAGCTCTTGCAGAAGCTGAGCTTGAGTATAAAGAAATTGGCTCGCCCTCTATATATGTTAAATTTAAAACACAGAACCCCAAGGTGTCTATCTTTATATGGACTACTACTCCTTGGACGCTTCCTGCTAATGTTGCAGTAGCACTCAATCCAAAGCTCCGGTATGACTTTGTAAAAGTCGGAAGCGAGACCCTAATCATTGCCAGCGATTTAAAAGATGCAGTCCTTGAGAAACTCGGTATAAAAGATTACGAGATAGAAAAAAGTGTTGCCGGCGAGGAACTCGAGGGAATGACCTACAAACATCCGTTATTTGATAAAGAATGCAAGGTTATTTTGTCAACTTTTGTTAGCAAAGAATCCGGGACAGGATGCGTGCATATTGCTCCGGGACACGGATATGAAGATTATCAGGTAGGTCTCTTATATAAACTCCCTGTGATTTCACCTGTAGATGAGTCTGGTTGTTTTACTGACGAGGTTTCTGAATTTAAGGGAAAGTATGTTTTTGACGCAGATAAACACATAATAGAAGCTCTCAAGAAGAAAGGAACACTTGTTCATAACGAAGAGTTTTCTCACTCATATCCACATTGCTGGAGATGCAAGAATCCACTTATATTTAGGGCTACACCTCAATGGTTCTTGCGGATTGACCATAAAAACTTACGAGAACGATGTGTTAATGAGATTGAAAATGTTCATTGGATTCCCAGATGGAGCAAGGAACGTATTTTGCATAATATATTAGACCGTCCTGACTGGTGTCTTTCCAGGCAGAGAAGGTGGGGAATCCCAATTCCTGTATTATATTGTAAGGGCTGTGGGGCTCCCGTTCTTGATACAAAAGTTATAGAACAAGCAAGGGACATCATTAAAAAGGAAGGTTCTATTGGATGGTTCACTCACCCTGTCAAAGATTTTATCAAAGATTCGTGCCGAGAGTGTGGCAACAAGGAATTTGTAAAAGAAAAAGATATTTTTGATGTATGGTTTGATTCAGGGGCAAGCTGGACAGTGATAAAATCGCAGGGTTTATTTCCAGCTGACCTCTATTGTGAAGGGGTAGATCATCATCGTGGATGGTTCCAGCACTCATTTTTGCTTTCAATGACTAATGAGGAGAAATCTTGCTTTAAGTCTGTTCTTACTCATGGGCTTATTCTTGATAAGGAAATGAAGAAAATGTCCAAATCGCTTGGGAATGTTATATCTCCAATGAGCATAATTGAGAAGCAGGGGGCAGATATTCTGAGACTTTATTTCTCGGCACTTGATTATACTTGTGATGTGCCATTTGACCCCGATGGACTTGAATCAGCTGTCACGGCTTACCGAAGAATCCGTAATACATTTAAGTTCTTGCTCGGCAACCTTTATGACTTTGAAACAAAGCTCCCTTATGATAAATTGCTTGAGCTTGACAGGTTAATATTACACCGGCTTGCCTTGCTCATAAAAAAAGTTAAGCAGGGTTATGAAAACTTTGAATTCTATAAAGTTTACCATAGCATTTACAACTACTGCACGCTTGATTTATCAAAATTTTATCTTGATATATTAAAAGACAGACTTTATACTTATGGCAAGAATTCTCCGGGGCGGAGGAGCGCCCAAACAGTATTACATGAAACTTTATTGGCTCTTGTGAAACTTGTAGCACCTATAATTCCTTTTACCGCAGAGGAAGTTTGGCAACATATAACTCTCAACTCTCAACCCTCAACTCATAACTCGCAAAGTGTGCACCTTGAGTTACTTCCTTTTGCCAATCCTGAATGGATAGACGAAAAACTTGCTAAAGACTATGAGCTGATAGAAGCTGTACGGGATGATGTTCTGCTTGCACTTGAATCTGCAAGAAACAAAAAACTCATTGGAAATACGCTTGAGGCAAAAGTAACGTTATGGACAGAGGATAAAGACACGAGGGACTTTCTTCAGCAGAAACTGCCGAACTTACCAAATATTTTCATTGTTTCACAGGTGAACATTGATAAAGTCCCAGAAATGTCGCACCTCAAGAAAGTAGATGCATTTGTTGATAAAGCAGAAGGCAAACGATGTGAGCGATGCTGGATATGGTCTAAAGATGTCGGACTGTCTTCAGAATACCCAACACTTTGTTCTAAGTGTGTCCGTGTATTAAAGGAGGATAATTATGAACGCTGAAAAACTTGAATATTTTAAGAAACTCTTGCTTGCGAAAAAAAAGGAGCTTGAAGATGAATTGGGTGAACTTGAAGTGAAATTTAATGTCTCGCAACAAGACTCTTCCTCCGACCTCTCTTCTCATCCAACACATGTGGCTGATATTAGCGGAGATGCAGAAGACAGGGAATCTCGCTCTTGTTTAATCACTTCAATGGTTAAAGAACTTGCTCAGGTCAACCGTGCTATTAAAAAAATATATTCTGACTCCTATGGGATTTGCGAAAAGTGTAACTCCAAAATATCGCCGAAAAGGCTTGAGGCAATCCCTTACGCAGAACTTTGTATTAAATGTGGAAAAAATTCTTAACGCTTTTGCACGGCATTCTGCGAACCAGAATCCTCTGGATAGGTCTAATTGCCCTTGTTGCAGACCAATTAACGAAATTCTGGGTCTTCAAGACAAATGCGAATATGCCAGTTATTGGAGATTTTCTGAGAATCACGACCACTCAAAATCCTTATGGAATTTTCGGACTCCGTTATAAAGTCCCTATTCTCCCAATTACCGGCCTTGCAATTTGTGCAATCTTTATAATATTATATAAATCTAAATTACTTCCGCTTTCTCTGATATTGGGAGGGGCGATTGGAAACTTTATAGACCGTATAAGAATCGGCGCTGTTATAGACTGGATTGACATTGGGGTAAATAACACCAGATGGTATGTCTTTAATATTGCAGATGCAAGCATAACTATTGGAATCCTCTGGCTCATTATCAAGGAAATAAAAAGGAAATAATGCAAGAAACGAGATTTGTGTTGGTGGTTCGTGTTCGTGGTAGTCTTTTCTGTGACCACGATTCACGATTCACGAATTAGGAGGATATTATGATGGTAATGCGTAAATTGAGAAAAAAGATGAGAGTATTTCTATGGTTTGCTATCGTTGTATTTGTAGCTGGAATGACTGCTATGATGGTGGGTGGCGGAGGACGAAAACCTACTCCAACAGAACAAGGAAAAGTTGGCGAAATTTACATAAAACCAACTTCTGCTTGGCAGAAAATGAAGAGATGGACTCGCAAAGAGAAAATACCTCTTTCTTATCGGGACTACTCAAATCTCCTTGAACACTACAAGAAACAGGGAATCCCAGCTTGGAAATGCAAGAACCTTGCTTTCAGCACGCTCGTAGAAGAAGCTTTGGTAATTCAGGAGATGAAAAAGAGAGGAATTGAACTTACAGATGAAGAAGTTGTTGAGATCATTAAAAATAATCCACCACCTGAATTATTACAGGACACTCTTCTCCTTACAAACGGTGAGTTTGATTATAATAAATACCTTGCTATTATATCTGACCCATCGAACACTAAATGGCTCCAGTCTTATGAACTCCTCATAAGAAGTCAGATGCCAAGAGAAATCCTATATCAAACTATAACATCAGCGGCAAGACCTACAACCATTGACCTTATTGAAGCTTATGCTCATTCCCACTTGAAACTTACACTGGAATACGCACTAATCCCGAACCCCGAACCCCGAACCCCGAACCCCGAGTTGTTGGAATACTACAATACTCATCAGGATGAATTTATGCTTCAAGAGGAGCCAATTATAAATTATGTTGTCTTTCAAGTTCCAATCTCCGCAGAAGATGAAGATTACACAAAAGAAATTGCTCAGGAGATTGCAGATTTTGCACAGGGAGGTGCTTCCCTTGACAGCTTGGCAATAGAATACGGCTGTCAAATCATACAAACTCAATCCCAAACACCGAACACCGAACACCGAATCACGAAAAAAGACGACGGATACCACATAACAAAAGAAGATAAAGAATTAATCTTACCTGTCCGACCGTCTGATGAAAGCTTTGTGCTCACAGAAGACAAAGCCTCCGATTTTATATCTGCCGCTAAATCCGATTTCCTCTCCGCCGCAAAATCCTATGATTTAAAAGTCCACAAAGGTGCGGGTTATGAACTGCCTATCCCTGCCGACCTCTCTTACATTAACCTTGCTGAAAAAGATAAAATTATAGGCCCCATTGAAGGACTTAATTGCTTTTATGTCCTACATACTCTTGGAATACAAGAATCTCATACTCCGGAATTCTCTACCCTGTCCGATAAAGTGCGAGATAAATATCATCACTCCAAGGCACAAGAACTTGCCCAAAAACTACTTGACAAAACAAAGGGTAGGTTGAAGCCCTCGTTTCAACCTTTCAAAGAAGTCTTACAAGCTAACGGATTTCCCGTCGAAACCCGGGAATTTTCAGCAGGGGCGATTCACGAATCGCCCATCCAACAGGAAATTTTCCTCAAAGCTTCAAATCTTCCTGAGAACGAAACCGGAATAGTGTCAACCGAAGATGGCATTTATCTCGTTCATTGCTTAAAGCACGAAAAACCAATCCAAGAAGAAATTGAAAAAGCTATTCCCGAAGTGTATCCTGACTGGATAAAAGAGGAAAAGGAAATGATTTACGAAGAGTGGCTTGCGAACCTAAAAACATCTGTAGACATAAAAGACTACCGATACAAAATCCACTAATCCCGATCAGGATAGCATTAAACTCTTAAAGCTTTAAACCCTTAATCTGTAATCTACGTTTATCCGCGTCCATCTGTGTTGTCTGCGGTTCCACTTTCCCCTAAACCCCTGAACCCCTCTTTCTTTGTGCACTTTGTGGTTTAAAATATTATATCTGTAAAATCTGTGGTTGCGGTTTTTTCTTGACTTTATTTTGAAGCATCTTAAAATCTATGCCAACACGCAAACACTGGTAATCGGATTAAACGGATTTAACTGATATGTTTGATATAAAATTTACAAGAGAGAATATAGAGCTCATTAATCGTGGCATCAAAGAAAAGGGCGAAAGTGTTGACATCAATAAATTTATTAAACTTGATGAGAAAAGAAGAAAACTCATAGGAGAAATAGATGATATAAGGAGAGAGAAGAAAAAACTCTCTCAAGATGTAGCTCAACTTAAAAGAGATGGCAAGGATGCCTCTAATCTGATTAGCGATTCAAAATCCCTGTCAGAGAAGGAGAAGAATTTGGATAGTGAGCTACAAGATGTTAATTCGGGTATTCAGGAGATAATGGCAGGCATACCGAATTTAGCACACCCAGATATCCCTCGCGACAAGGAAACAGTGGTGAAGGAGTATGGAGAATCAAGTGTAGGGGTGTTAAATTTAACGCCCCCACGAACTGCAGATGAACTTTGTGATTCCCTTGAGATACTTGATTTTAGCAGAGGAAGTAAGATAGCCGGCACAAACTTTCCTTGTTATCTGGGACTTGGAGCAAGACTTGAGCGTGCACTTATTAACTTTATGCTTGATTTGCATATAAAACAGGGATATACAGAAGTATTTCCGCCATTCCTTGTAAATCGGAAATCGATGTTCGGGACAGCTCAACTGCCAAAGCTTGAGGACGATATGTATTTTATCCCCCGGGAGGAACTTTTTCTAAATCCGACCGCAGAAGTTCCACTTGTAAATCTGCATCAGGACGAGACTTTGAAAGCAGATAGCTTACCGATTAAGTATGTTGGCTATGCCGCCAGCTTTAGAAGAGAAGCAGGTTCCTATGGCAAGGAAACACGCGGATTAAGGAGAGTTCATCAATTTAATAAGGTGGAACTAATAAAATTCACATCCCCTGAGAATTCTTACGAGGAACTTGAGTCAATGCTGAAGGATGCAGAGGAGGTTCTAAAATTGCTTGGGCTCAGGTATCGTGTATTGCTTCTTCCCGTGAATGACCTCAGTTTTGCATCAAGCAAGACTTATGATATAGAAGTCTGGGCTCCTGCAAGTCAGGAATGGCTTGAAGTATCTTCTGTAAGTAATTGTGAAAGCTTTCAAGCACGGCGAGCAGGAATTAGATTTAAAAAGTCGGCAGTCCACAGTCCACAGTCCACAGCTGACAGTCGGCAGTCGGTGGGCTCTAAAACTTCATTTGTCCATATTTTAAATGGTTCAGGAGTGGCAACCCCACGCACATTTATTGCCCTTATAGAGCAGTATCAAGAAAAAGACGGGACCATCAAGGTTCCAGATGTCCTCATCCCGTATATGGGCGGGATAGATAAAATCAAGTAATGGAGAGAAAGGATAAGCGAGCATCAGATGAGCTGAGACCAGTAAAAATAGAGAAGGATTATCTTCGGCATCCCGAAGGAAGCTGTCTTATTGAGCTTGGCAGGACTCAAGTTATATGCTCGGCTACTGTTGAAGAAAGGGTCCCTTTTTTTCTGAGAGACAAGCGGTGCGGGTGGGTAACTGCGGAATATGGAATGCTTCCACGAAGCACAAAAGAGAGAATTCAGAGGAACCGCACATCCGGCAGGATTTATGAGATTCAGAGAATTATTGGCAGGGTTCTTCGGAATGTAACAGACCTTGATTTTATGCCGGGGTTCACGATTGCAATAGATTGTGATGTTATTCAAGCAGACGGCGGGACACGAACTGCCGCAATAACTGGCGGATATGTGGCTCTTTACGATGCCTGCCAATATATGTTGTCTCAAGGGTTAATCGACCATTCGCCAATCCGGGAAGCAGTGGCTGCTGTGAGTTGCGGCATAGTTAATGGAACTCCAATTCTTGACCTTGCTTACGAGGAAGACTCGCGTGCAGATGTAGATATGAATGTCTCTATGACAGAGTCTGGCAAGTTTGTTGAAATTCAAGGAACTGGAGAAGGAAACGCTTTTACTCGCGAGGAACTTGACGCAATGCTAAAACTCGCAGACAAAGGAATAAACGAATTAATCTCAGCCCAGAGGGAAGCACTTTTTTTGAAGCTATAGAGAGATGAAAGAATATACTTCTGCTGGACTAAAGGCTAAACTCCCAAAGATTGAATGCTTCCCCAGTCAATTCAGAGATTATGAAATTACACATATCATTCCTGAGTTCACTTCACTGTGCCCAAAAACAGGTCTCCCGGACTTTGGAACCATAACCATAAAATACATTCCAGACAAATTATGCATAGAGCTTAAGTCCCTTAAGCTATATATAGGAGCTTATCGGAATCTCGGCATCTTTTACGAGAACTCAGTGAATCAAATCTTGAAAGATATAATTAAAGCATCCAAGCCCATTAAAGCAGAAATAACAGGTGAATTTAACCCCCGTGGCGGAATCAAGTCCGTTGTCCGAGCAACTTACCCAGATAAAAAAATCTTGCCCATTTTACAGTAGTAACAAGAGCTTACTTAAATACTTTTCGGTTTTTTAAATTTTTTCCTTGACAGATTTAAATTTGGCAGTATTTTATTATTAGACTATTAAACTATTTTAGTCTAAATGTCTAATAAAATGAGATAATGAAAGAAGATAGAAAAGAGGGTATTATTGAGACTGCACGAGACTTATTTGCACGATTCGGTTTCAAGAAGACTACCGTTGACGAGATTGCCAGAGCTCTTCACATGGGTAAAAGCACAATCTACTATTACTTTGAAACCAAAGAGGATATTTTTAAGGCGGTGATAGAGAGAGAGAGTAAATTCTTGGCTATGAAAATCAAGAAAGCTGTAGACAAAGTAACTTCTCCAGTGGAAAAACTGCGGGTATTTATACTAACAAGGATGCAGTGTCTCAGGCAACTGGCTAATTTTTACAGTGTACTTAAAGATGAATATTTAGAGCATTACTCATTTATTGAGAAAGTAAGGAAGAGGGACTTTGAAGAAGAAATTGAAACGATAAAAACCTTTCTAAAAGAAGGAGTGGAAAAAGGTATTTTTGCTATCAAAAACCCACGATTGACTTCCTTTGCAATTGTTACTGCCTTAAAAGGATTAGAATATCCCCTGACAATAGGAACTAAAACGACAGACATCAAAAGAAATGTTAATATCTTGTTAGAAACCTTGTTTAACGGGGTAAAAAAGAGATAAATTTTTTTGTCAAAATTAGACCAAAAAACTAATATGGTCTAATAATCTATGGGGAGGTGTGTTATGGTTGAGGTGAAGGATTTGGGTGCAAAAGCACTTAAGGGAGTTGCGCGTACCGCGGTTCGGAGCAGTACAATTAGAAAGCTTGCACTCAAAAAGATTGAGAGTGAGATGTATAAATCGATTACCTTGAAAAGAGCGGATACTTATCCTCCCAAGCAGATACAAGATGTGTTCTATATGGGAGATGCTTTGCTTCACTCGGCGGATAGGTCTATGTCTTGTAATATCTCTTCCGGATGTAGGAATGCCATTATAAATATTTTAGCAAAGGATATACTTACGGGTGGAGATATTAAGACGAAGGAAAAATTTGAGAGTGAATTTGGATTTATACCTCCGCTATTTCTTACTATAAGTCCAAGTAATGCCTGTAATCTGAGGTGTAAGGGTTGTTATGCTAATGCCGGAGTCCAAAGTGTTGATAAACTTACTTTTGATGTGTTTGACCGAATTATACGAGAGACAAGAGAACTTTGGGGTTCTCGTTTTACAGTTATATCAGGAGGAGAGCCACTTCTTTATAAAGGAATTTTTGAGATAGCAGAAAAACACAAAGATACATTCTTTTTGATGTATACAAATGGGACTCTTATTGATGAGAAGGTTGCAAGGAGACTTGCGGAAGCAGGTAATATTACTCCGGCTATTTCTGTTGAAGGATTTGAAAAGGAGACAGATGCACGAAGAGGAAAAGGAGTTTATAAGCGTATTCGGAAGGCAATGCAAAACTTGAAAGATGCTGGAGTTCCTTTTGGTTTATCTATCACCGCAACAAAACAAAATGTAGATATAATAACAAGCGATGAGTTTTATGATTTCTATTTTGAAAAAGAACCTAAAGCGACTTATGGCTGGATATTTCATTATATGCCAATAGGCAGAAGTTATACAATTGAGCTTATGCCGACTCCGGAACAAAGACTTTTTATGTGGGAGAAGAATAGGGAAATGGTGAGAAAACGAAAGATTCTTATTGCGGACTTCTGGAATGATGGGGTCGTCTCAGATGGATGCATATCAGCAGGTAGGACAGGGGGCTATTTTTACATAAATTGGAATGGAGATTGTACTCCTTGTGTTTTTCAACCTTACGCTGTTCACAATATCAATAGGGTTTATAAGAATGGTGGCAATCTGAATACCGTTCTGAATTCTGAGTTCTTCAAGGCAATACGAAAGTGGCAAAATGAATATGGTTATGGGCAACCGAAGAATAAAAAAGAAAATCTCTTAAGACCTTGTGCTATTAGAGACCACTATGGGATGTATCATAAACTTTTAGAATGTTACAAACCTTATCCTATCGATAAGAGTGCCCGAGATGCCTTGAATGATGAGGAATACCGCAAGAAACTCACAGCATACGGAGAAAAAATAGGAGAATTAACAAAGGACATCTGGGAGAAGGAGTATCTGCAAAGGGAGGGAATTTGACATTATTTGAGAGAGCAAAGAAGATTATTCTCAAATACACAAATATACCTGAAGAACGGATTACACCGGAAGCATCTTTTACCGATGATTTGGGAGTGGACTCATCCGATATTACTGGACTCATTATGAATATTGAGGACGAGTTCGGCATCGATATCATTGATACTGTGGAAAGACTCAGGACAGTGGAAGATGTGGTAGAGCATCTCCGTGCAAGGTTGCCAGGAAATGAATAATCTTAAGTCAAATAATGGGAGGAACAAAAGATGAGAAGATTTGCTAATCTGGTCATTAAATATCGGGTGATTATTATTGTTTCGGTGATTGGTTTAACTGGATTTTTTGGCTACCAGTTGAAGAATCTGAAGATAAATAGTGATATCCTCACTTACTTGCCCCAAGACGACCCTTTGGTAGTTCTATTTAACGAAGTTGGTGATAAGTTTGGCGGTAGTTCATTGGCTATGGTGGCGTTGGAAACCGACAATGTGTTCAACTATGAAACATTGAATAGAGTTAACGAAATCACTGAGAAATTCAAACAGATGGACGGAGTTTCTCAGGTGATGAGCTTAACAGATATTCTGGATATTAAAAAGACTGAATGGGGTTTGGAGGTTGGCAAGCTGATTGATAGACGTAATATCCCTGAAAGCCCGGATGAGCTGGAAAAACTGATGGAATATACTCTTTCTAAAGATATGTATAGAGGCAACCTGGTTTCCGAAGATGGCAAGATAACGGTTATTATTGCACGTCTTGTAGAAGATATTGATAAAATAGAAGATGGGAAGCAAATGAAAGAACTTGTTAAAGAGACTCAGGGTGAGGAGAAGATATATTATGGTGGAATGCCATTCCAGATGATTTTCTTGGCAGACATCATTATGAAAGATTTGGGTAAGCTTATCCCATTGGTTATTTTATTAGTGATGGCTACTCTCTTTTTCAGTTTTAGAAGTTTTCGGGGAATCTTTTTGCCACTGTCTACTGCTTTGATGAGTACAGTCTGGGCTTTGGGAATAATGAGTTTGATGAAAATTCCCTTGACCATTGCCGCAGATGCGATTCCAGTTTTGCTTATTGCCATTGGCAGTGCTTATGGAATCCACATGCTTTCCAAATACAATGAGGATATTAGATTGGGAGATAATAAGATTCAAGGGATTAAAGATGCCTTGAGCGAAGTAGGGATTCCTATATTTTTAGCTGGTATTACCACATTGATTGGCTTTTTGGCATTCTTGTCTTCCGACTTAAGTCTAATTCGGGAACTTGGTATTTTCACTGCTATTGGTGTGATGTTCGCTATGCTTATCTCTGTAACCTTCCTACCTGCAGTGCTTTCTCTATTAAAAGTCGGGAAGGTCAAACTGAACCATAAAGGAGTAGAAAACAATCTATTAACAAGACTAATGGACAGATTGGGAGCGTTTGTTCTTCGTCGCGAAAAACTCATCGTGGGAATGGGTATCGCTATTATTTTGGCTTCTTTGGTCGCTATTCCCAGACTAAAGCGAGAAGTCAATATGATTGACTACTTTGAAAAAGACAGCGAGATTAGGCAGACTGAAGAGATGATGGAAGAGAAACTTGGTGGGTCTATTCCAATTCAGCTTTTGGTTAAAGGAGATTTAAAGGACCCATTCGTTTTGAAAGAGATGCTCAATTTTGAGAAGTATTTAGAAACCCAACCCAATGTGAATGACCCTCAATCTATTGCCGACTTAATTTGTGAAATAAACGGGGTAATGAATGACCATTATACCATTCCCGAAACGAGAGAAGGAGTAGCTAATCTTTGGTTGTTCATTGAGGGAAACGAAGTATTGAATCAATTGATAAATAGTCAAGCAGACGAAGGTTTAATTCAAGCAAAATTAGGTACAGTGAGCACGGGAGAAGTCAGGACTTTAGTTGATGCAATTGAGGATTATCTGAAGAATGAATTGAAAACGGATTTGCTTAAAGTCCAAATCTCTCTTGTTTCTTCGGATATGGCTGAGATATTGAGAATGAAACGAGTAGAGGAGATTCTATCAAAAATAAAACGGGATATTAAGATGAGAAATACCGAGTTTCAGGTTTCTGATACTACTCTGACAAAAGTTATCCTTGCGGGAATGCAGAGTGGACAGGAAGAAATCGACGAGATTTCAATAAAGAGATTGGAAAAAAGAATCACCGATTACTTCAAAAGTGACGAAGCAGATATTCAGATAGAGGAGGTATCACCTCAAACGGAAAGAATTATTGCTAAAGTCGTCGCTGATGTCCTCAAACAATTGAAGATAGATGAGATTGATGAAAAAGAGATTATCAGCATCTTGAAGCGAGATATTTCTAAAAAGAGTTATGCTGGAGAGCCTGAAGTTTTGGGATATGCTGGTGAATCTATTATGGCAATCATAGCTGATTTTAGAAAATGGGCAAAGGTTAATAATCTCGTGCAGGGTTTGAACCCACTTCTTCCTGAAAATTTAAGGGATGACAGGGACTTCCTAAAAGACTTACGAGATGATTGTTGGGAAATAAACGAAGACTGGCTTGCCGTAGAGAGTTCAAAATATGCTGACGCCTTCAATTCCGAAGATAGAGTGAGCTTAACTGCCAAACAAACAGGGATGCCTATAATCTATATGGACATAGATAAAAAAACAATGAAGAGCCAGGCATTAAGTCTTTCCATTGCTATGTTTTTGGTTTTTCTTCTTTTGTCTTTCCAACTGAAATCCCTGATTGGTGGGTTAATCTCAATATCGCCTATCATTCTTACTATTCTCATCAATTTCATTCTGATGGCGGTTCTGAATATTCCGTTAGACATAGTCACGGTTATGATTGGCAGTGTGGCTGTCGGGATTGGTATTGACTATACCATTCACTTTATCAACAGATTTAAGTCTGAGATGGGAAAGGAAAAGACAATTTTGGAAGCTTTGGACAAAACATTGGAAACGACAGGGAAGGCAATTCTCATCAATGCCATTTCTGTAATGATGGGATTTCTGGTTCTGGTTTTGGGAAGCATAGTTCCTATGCAGCGATTTGGTTATCTGATAGCATTTACGATGATAACCAGTGCTTTAGGGGCTATTACATTTTTGCCAGCCTTGATTCTTGTCACTAAGGCTGGGTTTGTTGGTGATTTTGGTCGTCTTGCCGGTAAACTGAAGAAGCGGACGACCGGATTTAACAATTCAGGGAGATGAGTTTAAGAAAATCAAGAAACCGCTGTTTATGAGGTAACCAAAACATGTCAAGAAAAATTTATGCTTTCGTTTTTCTACTAAGTTTTGTAGAATATGCTTTTTGCCAGAATATTCTGGTTAATCCAGGATTTGAGAACGGAGAGGAAAGCTGGATAGATTTTTCCACTAATCCGGAACATACCGATTTATCAATAGATTATTCTGTTAGCCATAGTGGGAATGCCAGCGCGAAGATTTATATCAATGATACTTTGGAAGTTAGCGCTGGCTGGTTACAAGGAGTAAATATAATAGCAGGACATCACTATCTTTTAGAAGGTTTTATCAAAACTGATAATGTGCAGGGAATGGTCTTTCCGTATCTCCATTTTAGCGATCAATCAGATTCACTTCTTTATGGAATGTTACTTATGCCTTTAAATAGAACAACAAATTGGAAATTAACTCAGTCACGATTTATCGCTCCAGAAAACAGCGTAGGATTGGTTTTATTTCTACTCTTTGTTGGCGAGAAAGGAACGGGATGGTTTGATGACCTCAGTTTAATTGACCTCACAGATACAACCGCTCATCAATTTTCAATCAATTTCAGCGAAACTATCGGTGAAATCAAACCGTTTTTGGCAACAAACTGTGGGCCAGTGAGACCAGGAAATCCTAATGATCTTACTTCAAAATTCCAAGAGATTGGAATTGATTTTGTTAGAACTCATGATTACTATGGTCCTTGTGATATACATACTATATTTCCTGATACATCAAGAGATCCCCTTGATTCTACTGCATATTATTTTGCTTCTACAGATTCCGTGATAGAACCAATAATCAATGCCGGATGTAATATCCTTTTCAGACTTGGGGAGAGTTGGGAATACGAGCCAATATATAATGTTCCTCCTGCGGATTTTGAAAAATGGGCACAAGTATGTGTGCAAATAATAAAACACTATAATGATGGGTGGAATAATGGTTATCATTACAATATTGAATATTGGGAGATATGGAACGAACCTAATCTTCAGCATCATTGGGATGGCACAGTAGAACAGTACTGCCATCTGTATCATATTACGGCAAATAGAATAAAAGAATACAATCCATCGTTAAAGGTTGGTGGACCTGCAATAGCATATATCTACAATGCATCATTTATCGAAACTTTTCTTGACTCAGTTGTGACTTACAATATACCTCTGGACTTTTTTTCCTATCATTTCTATAATTTTGCCAACCCTTTTGATTATTTATATGCTGATAGCGTTATGAAGAAATATCTTGCAGATGCAGGTTTGTCATACGTAGAAAGGTTTAATACCGAATGGAATACTTATGTATATGATGAGCAGAACTCAATAGATTGGGGGCGGGATGATGCCTTAAATGCCGCATTAACTGTTTCAGCGATTTCGTATCTTCAAGATTCTGATTTATCAAAAGCGTTTCGTTATCGCACAGATGAATACCTTTTTGGATTATTCAGAGATAATGGAGATTATTCATATTCAGGATTGGCGCTTAAGGCAATAGGTGAATTCAGAAAGACTTCTGTCCGTCTCTACACTACAGGAGGTGATAGTATGGGAACGACTATTTTAGCTGGAAAGTCGCAAACAGATGATAAAATAAATCTATTAATCTCGGATAACTCATCTATTGCAAATGGGTATGAGTTTGTCGTTAATGGATTATTACAAGACAAAATTTATAAATATCAGACATATCGCATTGATAACACAATGGAATGGGAATTTTTACAGGAAGGAAATATTACAGATGCTCAAAACATTATAAAGTGTACAGGTCAATCGCCCTTTGTGGATATAATTTCTATTTCTCAAACCTCTGGTATTGCTGAAGATAATATTAAGTCTATTGTCAATTCTATATATTTATATCCAAATCCATTCTGCTCAAAAACAAGTTTAGAGTTTAGAGTTCAGGGTTCAGAGTTAAAAGACTTGCAACTCCAGATTTATGATTTAGCAGGTAGACTCGTCCGAACATTGCCAGTTACACAATCACCTAATAACACTATTACCAAAGTAACTTGGGATGCAAAGGATGACTTGGGTAAAAGTGTGTCATCGGGAATCTATTTTTATAAATTGAAAGTGGATGATAAGTTTTCACAAACCAAAAAACTGCTACTCTTGAGGTAGCGAAAGGAGATGGTAGTATGAAAGGGCTTTTGGAAATAGGTGTTGTTCTACTTCTGCCGATTATTCTTTTGGCAGAGACAGGCAACGAAATCTTGAAGAAGGTAGAGGATGCTATGAATGCTCCGAATGATAGAATGGCAAGTATGAAGCTCACGCTGATAGATAAGGATGGGGACTCCAAGGTTCGTGAGATAAAAATGTGGCAATTAGGAAAAGAGAAACGACTTATAAAATTCCTTTCTCCTGCTGATGTAAAAGGAGTTGGATTCTTAGTGCTCTCAGATAACGAGATGTACCTCTATATGCCTGCATTCAAAAAGATAAGACGTATTGCTTCTCATGTGAAGAATCAAAGTTTTATGGGCACGGATTTTTCTTACAACGATATCGGCAAGAGTCAATATACTAAAGACTTTACCGCTGAGACTAAAGAGGGAACAGAGAAAGAGTATGTATTGGAACTTACACCCAGGCCAAAATCAGATATTGATTATGCTAAACTTGTTATGCGGGTGGATAAAGCACATTATATTCCGAGCAAGGTGGAATACTACAACGAGAAAGGGAAAGTTCTCAAGGTTATGGAAAATGAAGATACAGAAAAAATAGATGGCTACTGGACTCCCAAGAAAGTGACAATGAAGAATCTAAAAACAGAGCATAAGACTGTTATGGAACTTACAGTTGTTAAGCACGACTCTGGGCTTAAAAAAGATATGTTCACTAAACGAATGCTCAAAAGAGCGGAATAAGACTTAAGAGTTGAGGGTCGAGAGTTTTGGAACAGTATAATCCATACTTCTCTGCTCTTTTAAATAGAGGTGTATAATGACAAAGATTTCTTTCTGTGTCATCCCTACATTATTAGGGGTGAGTATTGTAAGTAGTCCCAATCTCTGTATGGGTGAAGTGGATATTTCTGGTAATCTCAAACTGGACAAGCGTTTTCTCATCACAGATAGTGTGAGAATTGCAGATTATCCATATCACGAACTTAATCTAAGACTGCAATCAAAGCCTTCCAAGAATCTATCTCTCTATACCAGTATGAAATTTAGGCTATGGGACCAAAATCTTGCAAGTAGTTCAGCGGAGTTGACTGAATTTTCAACTAACAATCCTTATGAACTGTTTCTATGGGAAGCTTATGCTGACCTTTACAGTTTTATCTTTGATGAATTAGACCTGCGGATTGGCAAACAGCGTATAGCTTGGGGAACAGCAGATAAACTCAACCCGACGGATAATCTAAATCCTGATGATTTCTCCGACCCTCTGAATTTCGGGGAAAAGGTGCCTACCGAAGCTGTAAATGCTACCTATAACTTAACCGATGAATATAATTTAAGTGCTGTGTGCCTCCCATCGCTCAAGCCTATTTTGTTGCCCAGAGGCGAGTTTCCTTTATT
Source organism: bacterium (assembly GCA_030605695.1). Classification (GTDB taxonomy): domain Bacteria; phylum Hydrothermota; class UBA3073; order JACQXS01; family JACQXS01; genus JAGMCN01. The sequence goes on from JAUWHX010000012.1 coordinate 83,149, forward strand.
GGGTGATGCAAATGCTCTTCCGTTACCTCCGGGGACAAATCTTGTAGAGTCAATGGAGCATCTTACCTTTCCTGACAGGAAGCCTGAAAACTCTATGTATGCCATAAAATTATCTGGAAAGGTCGAGGAGTACGACTTTTCACTATCCTATTTTTGGGGTTATGATGATGTGCCTATTGCAAATAAGCTTGTCGTAACTCCTGTTGATACTTTGGGAAATGTGAAACTTGACACCTATTTAGGATTTCCAGAAATCCGTGCTGCTGGCTTTGACTGTGCTGGAGAACTTTTTTCCATAGGTCTCTGGGGAGAAGCAGCGGTATTCTTGCCTGAAGAAGTAAAGATGAGAATAGAAATGCCAACAGGAGTTCAGGATACAACCATTCTATCTGATGAGTCTTATGTGAAGTTCACTGTTGGTGGAGATTATACTTCTGAGACCGGAATCTATATCAATGCTCAATGGATGCATGGCTTCTTTACTGAGCGGGGAAAAGATAATCTTGAGGACTACATTATGGCAGGTATTGAGCAGAAATTCAAGAACGATGAGATTAAGGTCGGTGTAGCTGGTGGTTTAGAGATAAAAGATGTTGAGGATTTAGAAGAAAACTACGGCACTGTGATTATCCCTGAAGTATCTTATGCTCCAACCGATAATGTAAAGCTCCTGTTTGGAGCATTCTTTTTGGATGGAAAGTTAGGGACCCTCTTTGGCGGATGGAAGGAGCAGAACCAACTTTACTTCAAGACAGAAGTAAGCTTCTAAAGTAACGAATTGAAGTTAGGATAATGTGGAAGAAACAGGTTATTTTTTCAATTCTATGCTTAACATTTTTCTCAAGGGGGTTTGCTGGCACTGAAAAAGCTCCTCTTCTTGAGGGTGCCTATTGGGGGCTGGAAACAGGAGCCAGACCTTTCGCAATGGGAGGGGCATTTGTTGCTGTCGGTGGCGACGCTAGTTGTATTTACTGGAATCCAGCTGGATTGGGATTACTTCCTCAATCAACAGCAATGTTCGGCTTCAGCGATATGAAGGATATAGAGGTTGAGAATATGGAGGTCGTAAATCTCTTTAGAACAGCGACAGGACTGAGTGGTAAGAGATTGTCATTTGTTGCATTTTCAGAAAATCAGGGAGCTTTAAGCTGGTGTCCACTATCAAGTGTATGTAGAAACAATATGTATTTTCAGAACATCAATGCGGATGGAGATACGATTGAGAGATGGACAGACCTAGAATACAGCATAAACGAATTTGTTCTATCAATGACCACGCTTATGGGAGCCACCGACCAAGAAATCCAGGGAATGCCTTGTATTCTGGGGATGAATGTCAAATACCTGAATGGCAGGATAGGAGTTGCAGAAAAAAGTAGAAAAAATGGAGTGTGGGAAGAACCAAATATAAATCTGGATACTGGTAATGGGTATAGCATAGACCTTGGTTTCTTATATCCGAAAAAGTGGATTGCTCTTGGTGCCTCAGCACAGAATGTTCTGGCAAAACTATACTGGCACGATTATAGTGCAGACCGAATAAATGCGAATTTGCGAGGCGGTATAGCTATAAAACTTTTTAATAGTCTCCTTTTAGCTTCAGATGTTGAAAAAAGGTGGGATGAGAAAGCCCCTTACATTTATCATATTGGAGTAGAGAAAACATTCATACGAGGGAAAAAGCAAAGAAGCAATTTTGGCACCAAAGATAAGCAATCATTGAAATACGGAGACCTCTCAATCCGACTCGGTACTTATGGTACAGATTTATTGGAGGAAGAGAAAATCTACACAGGGGGAATTGGTTACAGTTATTCTAATTATAGGGTAGATACATCTGTGTCAGGAAAATATGAAGGGAAGGATTCCAAGCTCTCATTCCGGCTGACAATCTCAGTGCCATTTGAATAATATGTAGTATCTTTAAATGATGGTTACAATATTTGAGTAAATGAGCAGGGAAAAATATAAGAAAATAGGAGGAGAGATGAAAAAGTTTTACATAATTTTGGTCGGGCTTTTGGTATTTGCTGGCTGCAAGGATGTGCAAGAGGAAATTGAGCAGTGCACCGTGTCTGGAAAGGTTACAAATGGAGGACAGGCTTTAGCCAATACTTATGTCCTGCTCTTGAAATCAAAGGAGGGCGATATTAACTTAAGCAACGGCTGGAAGGCAGGAGACGATGGGACTTATAAGATAATAAGAGTTGACCCTTCTGTCTATTATGTAACAGTAATAGCAGATACTAACGGTAATATTGCCTATGAACCTGATAAGGATTTGATAGGATGGTATGACCCAGATGATGATCTTGAGCCTGATTCAATTGTAGTAAACGAGGGAGACGACCTCACAGGCATAGACATTGACACACTATATATTGCACCATAGATATTGAAAAAAGGAGGTGCATGGGTATATTTGAGAAAATAGTTTCAGCGATAGTAATCGCTTTTGAATGGCTCGGCAGAAAGATACAAGAAATCATTGACATTATGCTGTTCAGGAGATAAGAAGTTTGTGAAGCACCAAAATAGCAAATCAGCTTTTTATTATACAGTTTGTCTGGCCACTCGGATAATCCTTACAATATTTTACTCATTAAAGGTAAGAGGGGCAGAGAATATTTTAGGCAAAGGGGCTTACATTATTGCAGCAAATCATATCAATTGGCTTGACGGTTTTGTGTTAGTTGCTTTATTTAAGGAGAAAATTACCTTTTTGTCTGCATCCTATCTGTTTGAAAGACCAATAGTTAGAAGAGCATTCCTATCCAGACTGGGGTGTATTCCAGTTGGTCAGGCACAAACGAGAAAAGCGATTAAAGAAGCCTTGAATATATTAGAAAAGGGAGGAATAATAGGAATTTTCCCCGAGGGTGGTGTAAGGTTAACAAAAGAGATGCAGGAAATCAAGCGAGGAGCTTTCTTTCTTGCCCATACAGCAAATGTTCCCATTGTTCCAGTGGGTATTCAAGGAACTAATCATATCTTCTCATTATCTCGTAAAATTCCTCGTCCCGGTGGGATAACTGTTAATATTGGAAAGCCAATTTATTGTAAAGAAACCGACAGGGAGACTAATGAGATTATTGTTGCTAAAATTACTGAACTTGTGAAGAATTAACAAAAGACATCTGGGAGAAGGAGTATTTGCAAAGTGGAAGATAAGAAATGAGAGCTTCAAAGAAATTATTCGTTCTATTTCTCTTTAGCGTAGCAATGGCATTTGTGGAAGCAGCGGTGGTAGTCTATCTCAGAGAACTTTACTATCCTGAAGGCTTTTCACTTCAGCTTAAAGCGATACCCCGAGATATTTTTGCCGTAGAACTGGGTAGAGAGTTTTCAACCATAGTAATGTTAATTGCCATAGGAGTGATAGCCGGAAGAAATTTCATAGAACGGTTTTCTTATTTCCTCTTTTGCTTTGGTGTATGGGACATCTTTTATTACATTTTTCTGAAGCAAACATTGAATTGGCCAGAATCATTACTGGCATGGGATATTCTATTTCTTATACCCGTTCCCTGGATCGCTCCTGTTTTGGCACCCGTGCTTGTTGCTACTACAATGGTGATAATTGCAGTAATATCAGTCCTGAAAATAGAAAAGGGTTATGTGTTAAGATTCTTGAAATCAGACTGGATATTGGGTTTTACCGCAACTCTGATTATTTTTGTGTCATTTATCCTATACCTTCCGAGAAGCCAGAAGTTATTTTATCCATATCATTGGGAACTCTTTATACTGGGTAAAGCCGTGGGTCTTTTCGCTTTCTATCGAGTTTTGAAACGAGCAAGCAGTGAACGACCAGTAATTGCTTTAAAATGAAACAGAGAGTTCAAATGCTTAATGGAGTCAAGTATTATTCTATAAGAGTAGCTATTATTTTAAGAAAATTCGTTGGGCGCTCTGTATTCCAAAAGGGAGCAAGAATAGTTGCATGGCTTTCCTATATTCTTCTTAGACAAAGGAGAAAAATCTTAACAGAAAATCTAAGGCATATAGCACAAGGTGAGTCTCGTCTCGTGAGGGAGACTTTTATTAACTTTGGATTAGCTTTTGCTGATTTTCTTGCAATACCTTCTATGAATAGCAAGGAGATATGTAGGATGGTAAAAGTTCATGGACTCCCAAATCTTGATAGAGCACTGTCAGCTGGAAAGGGTGTGATTTTTGTGGGTGCACATCTCGGCAATCCGAACCTTGAAGCGTGCTATATCGCCGGCTTGGGATACAAGGTCGTTGGCGTTGCAGAATCTCTTGGTCCTGAGGAAAGATTTTTTAATCTGTACTCAAAACTTAGAGGTAAAACTGGTATGGAAATAGTACGATTAGAAGATAAGAGAGTCGGGATGAAAGCAGTAGAAGCATTGAGAAGAAATAAAGTTCTTGTGTTGCTTGGAGATAGAGATATTACAGAAAATGGAGTAAGGGTCAATTTTTTAGGACAGGAATCCTTACTTCCGAAAGGTCCTGCTCTTCTTTCACTTAAAACAGGTGCTCCTATTGTCACAACATTCTTTGTTCGGGATAATGGAAAATACACAGCTATAATAGAATCCCCTATAGAATTTAAAAGGAACAATGGACTTGAGAAAGATATTCAGGACTTAACTCAGCTAATAGCCAATAGATTGGAGAGAAATATTCTTACCTATCCCACCCAATGGTATGTGTTTCAGATGGATTGGAAGGAGCAAACAAATGATTATGAAAATCTATTTGAGAAAACTTCTTGACATAGAAGTTGTTGGTATTTTCTCTTTCTATCGGGTTTTAAAACGAGCAAGTAATAAATACCATTTAGAGAGAGGAGAATCCATATAAAATCAAATATCTTTACCTGAGGCGAAAATGCTTTACTCAATCATACATTCAATCCTAAGAGTTATCTTGTCAGTCTATATTAGATTAGGAACTGTTGGGCTTGAGAATATTCCAAAACAGGGTGGGGTAATACTGGCACCGAACCATCCCAGTGACTTGGATTCATTTGTCCTTGGGGCTGCAATTAAAAGGCAGCTCCATACAATGGGCAAAGAGGAACTGTTCAGAAAGCGATTTGCAGAATTTATTTTTAGAAAATTGAACGCCTTTCCTGTAAAAAGGGGAGAAACAGACAGAGAAGCTATACGAACTGCTGTTGATATTCTTGAAAGTGGACATGTAATTGATATATATCCCGAAGGAACAGTAAGTAGAGATGGGGCTTTACAAGAACCAAAACTTGGAATAGCTTTCATTGCCTTACGGTCAAAAGTACCTGTTGTTCCTGTAGCAATAATCGGTATTTTTAACGTTATGTCAAAGGGACAAAAATTTCCTCGTCCTCATAAGGTAGTCATCAAATTTGGTAAGCCTCTCTATTTTGACGAATACTATGATAAATCTTACAACAAAGAAATATTGAAAATTGTAACCGCACAAATAATGAGCAAGATAAAAATACTATTGAACTCGGACGCCTTGGAGAAAACACACTATGTCAGTATTTGAAAGAGTAAAGAAGGTTATTGTAGAAGTGCTGAGTATAAAAGAGACAGAAGTTTTCCCAGAAACTTCTTTTATAGACAATCTGGGAGTAGATAGTCTTGATTATGTTGCACTACTTCAAGCACTTGAAGTAGAGTTTAATATCCAGATCCCAGACTCAGATGCCGAAAAAATCGGAACGGCGAGAGATACAGCGGAGTATCTTCGTGCAAGGTTGCCAGCAAACGAATAATCTCAAACAAAACAATGGGGAGATATCAGCTTTTAGCCATTAAAAGCAATAGAAGAATATAGTCTCCACATCCTTGGCGTCAAGTGTCTTTAAACTGCCCAAAGGAGACATACGCATTGACATCTCTGCGAGGACAGGGATTTCCTCCTCTTTCACGCCAAAGCCCTTAAATGAGGTCTCTAATCCTATGGAGATGAACCACTCTTTTAGTCTCTGTATTCCTGCCTCCGGATTATCTATGCCCCATATTTTTTGAGAAAATCTGGTTATCTTCTTTTCTGCATAAGGCATCATATATTTAAGCCAGGCAGGAAAAATTATTGCAAGCCCTGCCCCATGTGCAATCTCTGGGTGAATACCACTTAAGGAATGTTCTAACATATGGCTTGACCAGTCTCCCGGCTCCCTGCCTATTCCGTTCACTCCATTGAGTGCAAACAATGCAGACAATATAACTTGGGCTCGTGCGTGATAATCATCTGGGTTTTTAATCAGTGTCGGAGTAAAGGAAATCACTGTTCTTAAAATCCCTTCAGAAAACTCATCTTGCAATTCCGTTTCCTCCTCGCCACAGAAATATAGCTCAAAAATATGAGCAATAATATCAGAAGCACCTGCGGAAGTCTGATAATTAGGGAGCGTAAATTGCAATACAGGGTCAAGTATAGAGACTCTGGGATAAACCGCAGTAGATGTAAAATAAAACTTCTCTCTTGTGTCTTCGTTTGTTACAACCGTTGAGGGATTCATTTCGGAGCCAGTTGCAGATAGAGTTAGCACAACAAATATAGGCAATGCCTTCTCCACCCGTGCCTTGCGTTGAAAGACTTGCCAGAAATCGCCATCAAAAAATACACCTCCAGCAATCGCTTTTACGCTATCTACTACACTGCCACCACCAACTGCAAGGATAGCCCCTACGCCCTCTTTTTTGCATATTTCAATCCCCTCAAGCACCTTTGAGAAAACAGGATTTGGTCTTATCCCGCTTAATTCTACATATTGAATATTCTCCTTGCTCAAAGAAGTTACTACTTTATCGTATGTGCCAGTGTTTTTTATGCTGCCCTGCCCATAGGCAAGAAGCACTTTATTATATCCAGCAGATTTAATCTCTTTGCCAACCTCAAGCACTTTGTCCTTGCCAAAAACAATCTTTGTAGGATTATGAAATACAAAATCTTTCATCTGTTTCTTCTGTAGGTTAAGCAATGGGGTAGGAAAGTCAAGCAAAAAGTGTTTTTGAGTTCTCTTTGATTGGCAATTCACCTCGTAAGGGACTGAAGGTCTCACGGGGTTCCTGGTTGGAAGTGAGCGAATCAATTACCTCTACATATACTTTCGTAAACCTTTATGTATTTTTTGCCAATTTTATCATGTCTGAATTCAGATAAGACAAAATCTTTCCCTTTCAGATTCGGCTCCATTTTAGCGAGCGCAAGCTTAAGTTCCCGGGATATATCTTCTATGCGTTTGACCTGAGAACAATGAGGCATAAAATAGTTCCAGATAACCCATTTCCCGCGTGCGAGTGCTTCCAAAACCATAGAACTGAGCCCATCATGCTGGGGAAATCTCAAAAGCACTGACACCTCTTCCCATACCTTGTCCATATTGCTGACCCATCCATGATAATGAATGTTTACATAAATGGGTAGGGACCCGCTATGACATGTTCCTACGACATGAAATTCTACATCTTGAAATACCCTGGCGAACTCAAGAACCTCAGCACCCCGATGGAAATCTACTCTATCCCAAGGTATATACACAAGAACTCCTTGTCTGCCTGCAACTGACAATTGGCTATGAATTGGTGGAATGGTCGGCAAGTAATTTGCAAGAATCCCTGCTTCTTTGAGTTCTCTGACTAAATGAGGAGAGTTTGCAAACTGGATATGAATTAACAAGTCAGTAATTCGGGCAAGGAGCTTTGAACGAGCATTTTTTGTCACGCTCAGCACATCTGTTCCAATCCAGTGATTAACAATTTTCTTCCTCCACAAGCGAGTCCAGATGAGAAGTTTTATTCTTTGATATCCAGAAATAAAGTGAATAATCTCAAACTTTTGGAGCTTTCTCGTGAATTCAACTATCTTTTTCGGATTTAGTCCAACTCTATGAGCAGGTAAAAGTTCTGCCTCTACCCCTACTCTCTTGAGCATATCTACCAAATATCTGCCGGGGATTTGAAATTGAGAAATTACAAGGATTCGTGGCACTATATCTTTAGGTCTTGCTTTTTTAACAGAGAAAGCTCGGGCTTTCCCTATCCACCTATCTGTATCATTCTGTAGCTCATTTTGATAAGTAATCAAGTAATTCTTGCATATCAGAAGGCAATGGAGCTTGAAGGCTTATCTCTTTTTTGCTTATCGGATGTGTGAATGCAAGAGACTCTGCATGTAATGCTTGACGAGTCATTATCTGCACAATCTTGTTAAACTCGGATAAGGGAACTTCTGACGGGCGAGCTCTCCCATCATATGTTAAGTCTCCCACAACAGGGTGATTCAAATGAGAAAGGTGAACCCTTATCTGATGAGTTCTTCCTGTCTCAAGCTTTACCGCAAGATGGGTTATATACTTAAATTCCTTGATAGTCTTAAAATAAGTAACGGCACTTCTTGAGCGAAGAGGAGTTACCGCCATTTGCTTTCTCTCAATCGTATGTCTTCCAATAGGCGCATCTATTGTTCCTTCTGGAAGTCCCATTTTTCCCCACACAAATGCAATATATTTGCGTTTAAATTTATGTAGCTCAACATCACGGGCAAGGAGAGTTAAGGCAATATCTGATTTTGCAAATACCAACAGTCCACTAGTATGCTGGTCCAGACGATGCAGGACTCCGGGTCTTGTCCGTTCAGTTTGAAAGCTAAGGTCACAGTGATGGAGAAGAGCATTTACAAGTGTTCCGGTAGGATGCCCAGGCGCCGGATGAGTTACCATACCGGGTGGTTTATTTACTACGATTACATCTGCGTCCTCATACGCGATATCAAGAGGAATTGCTTCTGGGATAACTTTAAATCTGGTGGGCTTTTCGTAATTTACAACAACTTTATCCCCGGGATTCAGGTTTGTATGAACTTTTACTGGATGGTCATTTACAAGGACAGCTCCATCCAGAATTAGTCTCTGAATCCGAGTCCTTGACACACCAATCCCTGCTTTGTATAAATACTTATCGAGTCGTATTTTCTCTTTGGGTCTTGCTATTCTTGTAAATTCAGTCATCTTTTAAAATCTACTTCTACAAAAACATTCCGTCAACATTTTTTATCCAAGAACCCGAAACCTTTTTTAAACCACAGAGGGCACAGAGAAATAGATTGAGTTCAAAGGGAAAAAAGTGAAACCCCAAAAGGTAAAGTGCTTGACATTTTGGCTTTATTCCCTATGGTCTGACAGATGGGAATTTTCATATTTCTTGTCTTGCTCGCCGAGCCATCAGATTCTTTTATACAAGGTGGGTTGAAGCCCTCGCTTCAACCTAATGAGTCCATCGTGGGGAAGAAATATAGCGGGCAGACACATATATCTGCCCCAGCAACAGATAGATGGATTGGGCGTGATAAGTTTCATCACTTTTCTTATTCGCTTGGGATTACAGGACTTTCATACCACGTTTATCATTGCCAGTTTAATAACCCAAATCCAGAGGCAAGATATTTTTCTATCTCCCTTACGGCAGTAGCGGGAATTTCAAAAGAGTTTTATGATAAGTTTTATAAAAAAAGCAGTTTCTCTTATAAAGACCTTGTCTGGAATGCAGTTGGCATAACAGTTGGCAGTCTTTTGTTCTTGAGATAAACGAGAAGAAGAAAAATGAATCACAGAGAACACAAAGAAATATTTTTATTTTACTCTGTGGTCTTTGTGCCCTTTGTGGTTAAAATTAAATGGAGCATATTTTCCCGCATATTAGAAAACCCTTAAGGTATATAGGAAACGAGATTGGGGCAGTGCATAAAGATTGGAACCAAACTCCTGTTAAATTTGCTCTCTCCTATCCGGACTTGTATGAACTTGGGATGAGTTGCCTTGGGATAAGAATAATCTACTCGCTCTTAAATTCAAGGGATGACACACTTTGCGAGCGAGTCTTTGCCCCAGCTCTTGACCTTGAAGAAGCTCTACTTAAGACAAACACTCCTCTCTTTTCTATGGAATCAGGAACTCCATTAAAGAAATTTGATTGCATTGGCTTTTCTCTGCAATACGAACTTACATTTACCAATGTCTTAAATATACTAAAACTCTCGCAAGTCCCTATTCATAGAGAAGAGCGAGGCGAGACTGACCCTCTTATTATTGCTGGTGGGAGTTGCACCTCAAATCCAGCACCAATAGCAAGGTTTTTTGACTGCCTCTTCGTAGGAGAAGCTGAACATTCGTTGCCAAAATTTATAGACCTTGTGCGAGAGTGGAAAAGCAAAAAACTAACTCGGCAGGAGCTACTTAAAGAAGCATCCCGGATACGAGGAATCTTTGTTCCCTGGATTAGCAAAAATGCGACTCGTGGCTTTTGTGAGGAGCTACAGAATGATTCTGTCATCGGCGGGGCAATTCTCCCTTTTGTAGAAATTACGCGTGATTCTCTTGTAGTTGAAATTGCAAGGGGATGCACTCGTGGATGCAGATTCTGTCAAGCAGGTATGATTTCAAGACCTTACAAGGAAAGGCAAGCAAAGTCTGTGATAGAGCTTGTTAAGGCAGGAATCAAGGAGACGGGTTATAGTACTGCCTCGCTTCTTTCTCTTTCTGCAAGTGACCACTCTGAGCTTATCCCAATAATTCAGGGAATTCGCAGACAGGGTATAGGAGTTTCACTTCCTTCACTTCGTGGAGATGCACTAACGGCTGAGCTTGCAAAACTGATAGGAAAAGGCGGAATAACTATTGCTCCTGAAACTGGGACCGAGAGGTTAAGAGAAAAAATCAACAAGCCGATATCTGATGATGAAATCTTAAATTCCTGTGAGCTTGCGGCTCGTTATGGGTTTACTCATATCAAGTTATATTACATAATTGGGCTACCGGGAGAAACACAGCAAGATATAGATGGAATAGTGAACCTCACCCACCGCATCTCAAAAGCAATGAAAGGAAGGCGAGTAAATGCATCTCTTTCTCCTTTTGTTCCAAGACCCCATACGCCGTTTCAATGGGAAGCCCAAGAAAGAGACGAGGAAGTGGAACACAAAATAAAATATATCAAGAACAAGCTCCGACATGGAAATATAAGAGTAAAACACAGAAATCCCTTGATGGCTATGCTTGAAGGAATATTCGCAAGAGGAGATGAGAAAATAGCAGGAGCAATAGAAGTGGCGTGGGAAAATGGAGCAAAGTTTGATGGATGGGGCGACCAGTTTAACTTTAATCTATGGGAAGAAGTGTTTCAAAAGCTTGGAATAAATCCTTCCGCTTATTTAGGCAGGCGAGAGATAAATTCTCCTCTCTCGTGGGATTTGATAGATGTGGGAGTCAAAAAAGACTGGCTAAAGGAGGAAGGGCAGAAACAGGAACCAACTTTAGATTGCCGAATTATAGGGTGTTATAAGTGTGGAGCTTGTAAGTCTCCTAATCCTGTGCCTATGCATAGGGGTGAGGTTTTTTTGACCTCGCCCTCATTCACAGAATCCGATGGACGGGATATAAGCTATGGAAGACCCCCAAAACGCAAAACATCAACTTATGTTAAGTTAAGATTTAGAGTAAGGTTTGAGAAAACAGAGCCCTTGAGATTCCTGGGGCATCTTGACCTTGTGAAGACAATCACCCGAGCATTCAGGAGAGCCGATATTCCAATTGTATATTCTCAAGGATTCACCAGGCGACCCAGCATTTCATTTTCTCCACCACTTCCGTTTGGGATAACGAGTAAGGAAGAATATTTTGACATCTGGCTTGAATCACCTCCCCGCGAGGACATTAAGCTCTTGCTCAACCAAACTCTCCCCGTTGGACTTAAGGCATTACAGGTAACTTCAATATTAAAAAGCACTCCTTCTTTGTTTGAGGAGCTCAAGAAATGTAAATACAGGATAGCCGATATAAGTGTGTCAGATGTCTTGAAAAGAATACAAGAATTTATGGCGAAGAAGGAAGTGTTGGTGCGGGATGTAAACATCCGCCCTGCGGTGATTGATATAGAGGAAGAAACGGCATTCGCAAACAGGAGTTTGCTTCTACATATGCAAATTGGGAAAGCAAAGCCCTTGTGGGTTGTTGAAGCATTACTTGGAATCTCTGAGGATAAAGCACTGGAGTTTAAAATAGAGAGGATTGAGTATTGCTGATTCCAGGTAATACATTAATTTTTGGAACCACAGATAAACGCTGATGCGCGCAGATATAGATTAACCACAAAGGGCACAAAGAAATACAAATTACACGAAAAAGATTAGTACACAGATTCACCCCGTTTCCGTGCGGAACGGGGTTCACACAGATTAAAAAGATAATCACAGAATGGGCTGATGGGTTAAGAGTTCAAAGGGTTTAAAGGTTCAAAGGGCTAGGAGTTTAAGGGTTTAAAGGGTTAGGGGGTTAGAGTTTTTCGGGTTTGGGGTCGCGGGTCATCAGGTCTCGTATCCCATCACGAGGAGGTTTGCCATTAAAAAGAATCTCATATACCTCGTGGGTTATCGGCATAGGGACTTTGTACTTTTCAGATAATTTAACTGCGGCTTGTGTAGTAGAAACCCCTTCTGCTACTTCAACCATTTCGTCGAGAATCTCGCGAAGCGTTTTGCCTTGCCCAATTTGCTCTCCTACTTGTCGGTTTCTTGAGTCCTTGCTAAACGATGTAGTAATGAGGTCTCCTATTCCAGAAAGTCCTGCAAAGGTCAAGGGGTCTGCACCCATCTTGGTTCCGAGCCGTGTGATTTCTCTTATTCCTCTGGTGAGCAAAGCTCCTTTTGTATTTACTCCAAGCCCCAGTCCGTCGCAAATTCCAGAGGCAAGAGCGATAACATTTTTTAGTGCCCCGCCAAGCTCAACTCCAAGAACATCTGTGCTCGTGTAAACCCTAAAAGTAGGAGAGCTAAATAATTTCTGGACAACCTTTGCAGAGTCCTCATTGGCAGAAGCACATACGCAGGAAGCAGGGATTTCTCGCACAACCTCTCTTGCAATGTTGGGTCCTGAGAGGACGCAAATCTTATTAGGAGAGACCCCTGTTTCAAGTTCCAAAATCTCCGACATCCTTTCAAGCGTTGGTGTTTCAATGCCCTTAGCCACAGACAAAAGTATGGTATGGGATTCGGGGGACACCCCTTGAGCCACTTCTCGCACAACCTGAGAAGGCAAGGCAAAAACAAGGAGTTCCGAACCAGCTACGCTTTTTTTAAGGTCCATCGTAATATTGACATTTGGGGGGATTTTATAGCCTTGGAGATACTTCTTGTTTTCCCTGTCCTCTATTTTTTCTATAGTCCACAGAGTTATGGGAATCTTGTTGCTTAGCAGAATAGCTAAAGTCGTTCCCCAGTTTCCGGCACCAAGAATAGAAACCTTCATAAAGAAAATGATAAACCACAGAGGGCGCAGAGAGCGCAGAAAGAAAAACAAATTAAATAATCTCTACGAGCTCTGTGGTTTTATCTGTTGATAAATATATATCCGAGAATTTTTTTGTCAAATAAAAATTTTTTCTCTTGACACCCTTAAGCTCACTTTGCTAATCTCAAAAGAGGCAAGAAAAACGAATGTTAATAAACCGATGAAGTTGAAGGATGAGCTTTCTGTTGGGTTATTATACAACGACAGGGAGATGCCAAGTCGTGTGGATAACTTTGTTGATAATTCAAGGGGCTTTAATCATAAGAGATTGAAATACAATTAGTTAAGATGTTAAATGAAGCGAAGAAATTGTGGGAAGGAGTGCTTGGTCAAATAAAGCCCAAGATTCCTTCTCAGAATTACGAAACATGGCTTGAGCCAACAGAGGGTGAAACGCTTACTCAAAACACTCTCTGGGTTAGAGTCCCAAATGCCTTTTTTATAGATTGGATTGAGGAGCATTATCACGCAAGTATTTACGAAATATTGGGGACCCTAAATCAGGAGCATTTAAAAGTTAAGTATAAATCCGTTGAAGGAGGGAAGGAGAAGAGCGTTCCGAGTAGAGTTTATCAGCCGGACTCATCTCATTTACAACCGAGATATACATTTGATAATTTTATTATAGGTGAATCCAACAACTTTGCCCGAGCCGCATCACTTGCAGTAGCCAAAACCCCTGGCAGGCAATATAATCCACTTTTTATTTACGGAAGTGTGGGGCTTGGGAAAACACACTTGCTTCAAGCGGTTGGGAATTATATAAAGGAACGTTTTTCTGGATTGAAAGTATATTACCTCGGTTGCGAAGAATTTATGAACGAGATGATAGATGCGATTCAAGCAAACAAAATAATGCAATTTAAGAATAAGTATCGGCGAAAAGATGCTTTGCTAATAGATGATATTCAATTTCTTGAGGGGAAAGAAGGATTGCAAGAGGAGGTTTTCCATACATTTAATGCTTTATATGACGAAGGGAAGCAAATAGTTTTCTCGTCTGATAGGCCGCCTGGATCGTTAGAAAATCTTGAAGAGAGACTCGTTTCAAGATTTCAGGGAGGTCTTGTTTGTGATATAAAACCCCCTACATTTGAGACAAGAATTGCAATATTAAAGAGAAAGGCATCTTCGACAGATGTGCAAGTGTCAGATGAAGTTATTTCATTCATTGCAAACGAGATAAGAGGCAATATTAGGGAATTAGAGGGAGCTCTTATTAAATTGTTTGCTTTTGCCTCGCTTACCAATGGGACTATAGACATTGATAGGGCAAGAGACCTTTTGAGTGACTTGCTTTCAAAGAATGGACGTGAAGTAACTATAGGTAAAATCCAAAAGCTCGTGGCAAATCATTACAATATTTCGTTAGCCAGTATGAGAGGAAAGCGCAGAATGCAATCTATTGTGCTTCCAAGAGATGTAGCAATATATTTATCAAGAGAATATACAGCATCCTCGTTAAAAGAAATAGGAAAAGTTTTTGGCGGAAGAGACCATACGACCGTGATCCATGCTCATAACAAAATAAAGAATTTATTAAACAGAAACAACGCACTCTCTGAAGAAGTTAATAACATTATAAAATCGGTAACGTGTTAATAATTTTTTTGTGTGGAAAACTTGGCATTTCTTAACACTCTTCTTAACATCTTTATAATTTCAAAAACACAATCCCCATAAAGTTTTGTATAACTTATTAACTTATCCACAGGACCTATTATTATTATTATATTATTTAATATAATATATGTTGTTTATATTTGGGGAAAACTTTATTGTTTAGGTTTAAGGGCTTTGTAGAGGAAATATCCTAATCCTCCGTAGAGTACTATACATCCAAATACGAGCATTATTATTGCAGAAACAGGCATATTAGTCTATTCTAAATCTGGTAAATCTTTTTATATATATATTTTCTCTAAGTTTTCCAATATATTCTTTTATTAACTCATCTATAGAGATTTCTGAATTTTTTATAAAGGGCTGTTCAAGTAAACAGACTTCTTTGTAAAACTTTTCAAGTTTTCCTTGAGCAATACGTTTTATTACATTGTCAGGTTTTCCAGATTCTTTTGCTTGAGTACTATATATTTCTAGTTCATGCTCTATTTCTTCTTTTGGAATCTTATCTCTTGATACCCATCTGGGATTAATTGCAGCTACCTGCATTGCAAGGTCCTTCGCAAGTTGCTTAAATTCAAGAGTTCTTGCAGTAAAATCTGTTTCACTTCGTAGCTCAATAATAACTCCAAGCCTTGAACCTGGGTGGATATAAGTTTCAATGATACCTTCACCAGCAGTTCTTCCTGATTTTTCATCTGCCTTTGCAATACCCTTTTTTCTTAAATAATCAATAGCTTCTTCTATATTATTAACAGCAAGCAAGGCACGTTTACAGTTCATTATTCCCGCTCCTGTTCTTGCCCGCAACTCCTTTATTGAATTAACGCCTATCTCTTTCATTTACTTTCAACTTCTTTATATCTATTAAATTCCTCGGTTCCTTCTAAAACCGAGCTCGCAATTGCAGCGGTTATTAAATTTACAGACTTCATTGAATCGTCATTTCCGGGAATCGGGTAAGTTATTTCTCTTGGGTCTACATTTGTATCAACAATTGCTATTATGGGAAGTCCGAGCTTTACTACCTCGTGGACAGCCAACTTCTCTTTTTTAATATCCGTTACATAAACGATTCCGGGGAATTCGGTCATATCTTTTATTCCATCTAAGCTACGATGCATCTTCACAAGCTCTTTATCAATTGACAATCGTTCTTTTTTGGTAAGCTTATTTAATTCCCCAGACTCTTTTTGTTCCTCAAGCGACTTTAATCTTTCAACGCTTTTTCTTATGGTAGTGAAGTTTGTAAGCGTTCCCCCAAGCCATCGATGGACACAATAAAAAGCTCCACACCTTATAGCATCCTCTTTTACCCCATCAGCAAATTGTCTTTTCGTCCCCACAAACAACACTTTCTTTCCTTCGCTTGCTATTTTCTTTACCTCTTCGCATGCGCGATTGAGAAGTTCAATCGTTTTTTCGGGGTCAATCACACAAATTCCCTTACGTTCTGCAAATATATAAGGCTCCATCCTTGGATTCCAGCTCTCTCGCTTGTGTCCAAGATGAACTCCCGCTTCTATTAAGTTCTTTATAGTTATCGTTTTGGTTGGTTCCATCTTTTAACCCCCAATCCCTAACTCCTCTATCGTTTGGTCCATTGAAATGATTTCCTTGCCTTTGCTTTGCCGTATTTTTTTCGCTCTTTCTCTCTTGGGTCGCGTTTCAGAAGTCCTTTTGACTTAAGAGACTTTCTAAATTCCGGGTTAACCTTTAAAAGTGCCCTTGCGATACCGAGTGCCAACGCCCCTGCTTGACCCGACAAACCGCCCCCGTTGATAGTGGCGATTGCATCAAACTGGACATCACTTTTTATCGTGTGAAAAGGAAGTTCTATATATTTTAAAAAATCATCTCTACCAAAATAATCTTTGGGATTCTTGCCGTTTACAGTTATATTTCCTTTTCCTTCTCGTAAAATTACTTGAGCTGTTGCTCTTTTCCTTCTTCCTGTGGCTATGATTTGTTCCATTTATATCTCTAATTTAGTCGGAGCTTGAGCCTGGTGAGGATGCTCTGGCCCCCGATATATCTTGAGTTTATTTAACCTTCGGTCTCTCAGGCGGTTCTTGGGAAGCATTCCACGAACTGCATGATAAATTATCCGTTCAGGATGTTCTTCCATCATACGGTCAAATCTTATGAACTTAAGCCCTGAAGGATACCCGGAGTACCGTTTATAAAATTTCTTTTCCTCCTTGCCTCCGGTAACGGCAACTTTCTCGGCGTTCACGCAAACGACAGTATCCCCATCGTCTCTCCATGGGACATAAGTAGATTTATCTTTGCCCATAAGCATTTTGGCAATGTGAGTTGCAAGTCTGCCAAGCGTCCTTCCGTTTGCATCTACGAGCCACCATTTCTCCATAGCTTGAGGAGAATAACACAAAAAACTCGGTTGTCAAGATTAAAATTGACAAAAACATAAACCAATCGTATTTTTGAAACAATGCAGAACGTTTACCTTGGATTTGGCTCAAATATCGGTGATAGGCTTGAGAATATTATATCTGCTATCTCAAAACTCTTATCTTGTGCTAATCTCAACGACTGTTCTTCTGTATGGGAAACTTCGCCCTGGGGACTTCAGGAACAATCACTTTTCTTGAATTGTGTTAGTTTGTTTGAAACAACTATTAGTCCTGTTGAGCTACTCAAGAAAACTTCTCAAATTGAACTTGAGCTTGGCAGAAAAAGGACACAGAAGTTTGGACCAAGGGTCATAGATATAGATATATTGCTTTATAACAGAAAGATTACACACACCCCAGAGATCATAATCCCTCACCCTCGTCTGCATGAAAGGAAATTTGTTCTCTTGCCTCTTGCTGAAATTGCACCCGGGTTAGAACATCCTGTGTTAAAAAAGAGCATGAAAGATCTTTTGGGTTTAACAAATCAAGTTCCCGTAAAGGAGCAATGCAAGCTTTTTATGAATAAAAATAAATTTTTCTCAAAAGTGAAACCCTGAATATTTTGCTTGACCTAACCTTTTCTGACGGATAAAGTAAATAATAACCGACGGTTAGAGCAAAAATTGGGAATGTTTAGAGGCAAACACATAAAGTTGCAAAGAATTTTACAGACAAAACTTAAAATGCAAAATCACAAATTAAAATTCAGAAAAATCTCTGATATTGTAGGAACTATTTTGATTGGAACTACCTTGATAGATATGCTGTCTTTGGCGCAAGGACAGGAAGTTATATGCGGAGAGAAGAGTTATGAGAACAGGAAAGAATTGGGCGTCACGGTTACCAATAACGCAACCTTCAATTTATTGAATAATATTGTTGGTCAAACAGGAGAAAAAGAACGTGACATATCAGCGAATTTCACAGTAGTAGGAATGGTTACGGGAATTCTTCATTCTGGTTTAGTTCCCACAAGATTTGTAATGGAGGACGGGGGGCTTTACCAAGAGAGATGGGGAGTCGTTCTCCCCGTGTGTGTTGCGGATGTGGCCGCAGGATTGCTGGGAGGCCACATAACTGGGTTGGTATGCAAGGGTTGGCTTGATGAATGGGAGGGTGGAACAAGGACTTTCTTTAAGGGTTTTTCCGCAGGAATTCTTGGAGGAATTATCTGGGGAGGCATAACTTCAGGGACATGGATGTTCAGCACGGACGATTACGTACATTCCGAGGATTATAGAGAATACAATACAAAATTCTTTTCAAGTGTAGGTACAGGCATTGTGCTTAACAGTATCGGACAAGGCGTTATCGCCGTTTTTTCAAGATAGTTCTGACTCCAGTCGCTGACTTGAGAATAGAGAAAATGAAAGTATATAGCGTATCAGAGATTACAGCAGGAATAAAAAAGCTCTTGGAAAGCGAATTTCCAGAGGCTTGGATTGAAGGAGAAGTAACGGATTATAGACCATCACCAGCCGGGCACCTTTATTTTAGCTTAAAAGACGAATTTGCACTACTTAACTGCATAATATGGAAAGAAAACCGCACCCTTACAACTGTGGAATTAAAGAATGGTGCGAAAGTAAGAGTTTATGGTGGAATGCGAGTTTATGCAAAAGGCGGGAGGTATAATCTACAGGTTGAGCGAGTATATCCTATCGGAATCGGAGAACTTCAAATCAAATTTGAGGAGTTAAGGCGTAAGTTAGCCCAAGAGGGACTTTTTGCTTCAGCTCACAAAAAGCCCATTCCTCGTTGGGTAAGCCGAATAGGAGTTGTTACTGCGATTGGTGGAGCTGCAGTTCGGGATATAATTAAAGTTGCTTGCAGGAGATACCCCGGGATTCAAATGATTGTGAGGTCTTCAAGGGTTCAGGGAGCTGGAGCGGCACAAGATATTGCACAAGGAATACAGGAATTTAATGAATATGGAAAGGTAGATTTGCTCATAGTTGGTAGAGGCGGTGGCTCAATTGAGGACTTTTGGGCTTTTAACGGAGAGGTAGTTGCACGCGCAATATATGATTCAAAAATCCCAATAATATCAGCAGTTGGGCATGAAATTGATTGGACGATTGCAGATTTTGTGGCTGACTATCGGGCTCCAACTCCATCAGCTGCTGCCGAGATTGCAATCCCAGATAGCGAGGAGACCCTTGAGAAATTGAGCAGATTTGAGCATAGAATTGAAAACAGGGCAAAGAAGAAAGTCGAAGTCGCTCGGGATAAAGTAAACTCTATAGAGAGGAGCTATGGATTAAGGCGACTTTTTGATTTAATACATACTCATTGGCAGACGCTGGATGAACTTAGTTATAGGATTGAGAGCTCTTTTGCTCATCCGATGGAGCAAAAACGTGCAGGACTTGAACTTACGGCTCATAGATTTTATGGGACTGCAAGACGCTTTCTGGAATGGGAGCTGCAAAGAGTGAAGATAATAAAAACGAGGCTTAATGGAGTGAACCCAAAAGCTACTTTGCAAAGAGGGTATAGCATTTGCTATAAGCTTCCGGAGAAAAAGATGGTTAAGACAAGCAATGCTCTTCTCCCAAAAGATAAGGTAGAGATTGAGTTTTATGAGGGTAAAGCAGAATGTGAGGTGTTAAAAGCAAATGAAGTTTGAGGAAGCATTAAAAAGGATTGAGGAAATTGTTGGCAAGCTTGAGCAAGGAGATGTCTCGCTTGATGATTCATTAAAACTTTATGAAGAAGGACAGTCTTTAATCAAATTCTGTCGTGAGAAGCTTACAAAAGTAGAGGAAAAAGTAAAAGAGCTTATTCGCACAGAGAAAGGGGACTTT
>JAUWHX010000045.1 GCA_030605695.1 bacterium
TGAAAGCCCATAGGAGTATTAAATGTATAAACCTTGCCAACTTCTATAGATTCAAGTTCAGTAAATGGGGTCTCTCTAAGTGGGACAAATATATCTCCCCAGGTAAGAATCCTTGTGTTAGGTAGGGGCGGTTCGCGGACAGTCTCTACATTTAACTGCTCTTTCACTGTTTCCACTGTCTCTTTTATGGCTTCAGAGTCTGCTTGAATTGGCTGAATCTTTATTATAATATCCGAAAGCATCACTAAATCTCCATACCTGTCATTACACCGAACAATATGATGTACATCCCCACTTTCAACAAGTTCTATTTCTCCCGACTTCATCTCTGCCACAGTAGATTGGAATTCTGGAGCTAAATCCATTGGGTTCAGGGTTCCTAAATCTCCTCCTCGTTGGCTGGTAACAGGGTCATCTGAGTATTTCTTCGCAAGCTTGCTAAAGGATTCTCCTTTTTTAACCCGCTTCAAGATATTATTTGCCTTTCTTTTTGCAGCATCTTTAGCTTCGTCTGAAATGCTATAATATACATCTACACCTAAAAACTTCACGGCATCTGGCATAGGAGGGATTGAGTCTTTATAATTGTTGTAGAAATCCATTGCCTCCATATCACTTACTGCTAACTCCTTGCCAAACTTTTTTTGAAATAGTTTCTGGATAAGCAAGTTTTCTCGCATCTCTTTTGTGTATTTTTCTCTTAAATCTTCTTCCGTGAGTCCTGATCGACTTAATTCAAGTTCATACTCCTCATCAGATGGAAACCTCCCACGAACATTCAGTATAGCGTCTTCTACGGCATTCTCCAACTCTTCCTGTTTTACTTCTAAGGTTTCCTTTTCTGCATCAATTACGAGTAATTTGTGTTCAATCAAGTGGTCAAGAACTTTTGCTTTATCTCGCTCTTGCAAAAGTATCATAGCTTCCTCAATTTCTGATTGAGTTATGACTTCGTTTCCAACAATTCCGGCTATTCTGTCTACGACTTCCGCCCCAAGATATTTTGATGATGAAACAAAAAGGGCGAAGAAAAAGAATTTATTCATAAATCCAAACTATCAACTCAAAAGAGAAAGTCAAGAAAAAAGATTTTCACCGCAGAGACGCAAAGAACGCAGAGAAAAACGGAAATTCATAGAGACTCATAGAAATTATTCGCAGAATCCTGTGAAGTAGAGACTCGTCGTAACCATAAGTTCCTATAAGTTACAATAAGTTACCATAAGTTACCATAAGTTACAACAAGTTACCATAAACTCCTATCCAAGCACTTCCGTGGCTACGATTACGATTTTTCTAACTTTTTTACTTGACAAAACATCAGATAATATTATAATAATTATAGGAGGTAATAAAAATGGCAAAGTATAAGACGAGTGGTTTGGTAAGTGAGATAAGGGGGTCTATGGGAAATAAGACTTTTTCTTATTGGAAAGGGATTGCTGTGGTAAAGAAGAAGATGAATGGTCAAAAGAGGGTTAATTCAGTGGATAGAACAAAAGTCAGAAGAAGCTTTGCTTTTCTTGCGAAGACTTGGCGGTTGATGGGGTTTAGGGAGCAAGCAGCCTGGGAAGTTTATGCAAGGCAGAACAGGAGGATAAAAAGGAAGAGTCGAGCAGGTTTAGTATGGACGGTAGGGAATTGGTATTCAGGGGAAAATGCCTTTATCTCAGTGAATCAACTTTTAATGATGAGTGGTTTTCCACCTCTTTTCAAGCCTCTTTTTGGGAAGTCACAGCCTCCATCACCTGCGAGTGACTTACCTGAGTGCAGTGAATGGGTTGGGAATATAAGATTCAAGATTTGGTTACAGAAGGAGTATAAAGACAGATGTAAGGTGCAAATTTGGATAAAGAAAGTGACTTGGCCAAATGGAGGGCCATATATTATGAGGATTGTTCCGATTTCCACATCTCCCATTGAGATAAGGATTGATAAAATTAGGTTCAAGGGAAGAAAGATTGCATATAAGAGAAAGACAGTTGAAAAGCAGTTAAGTGAGATAGGATATTCCAAATTGTACTTACAGATGAGGACAGTAGCAGAGAATGGCAAGTTTTCAGTGCCAAGTGCTATTTATACAATAGAATTAAATCGGGAGCCACTTTCCACTCGGGAGCTATTTAGTAACAAGAGGGTTACAGATTTTCTAAATACTCTTCAAGAATGATAGTAGCGGCTAACTTGTCTATTTCTTTTTTATTCCGACTCGGTTGCTTGCCAAGCATTCTTAAAGTGGCTTCAGCTTCACAGGTGGTAAATCTTTCATCCCAAAGCTTAACAGGAATCTTGAATTTAGAACCCAATTCTTTTGCAAACTTCCTTGTTCGAAGTGAGAATCTTGTTTCAGTACCGTCAGTGCGTAAAGGGAGTCCCACAACTACAGTTTCTATTTCGTATTGAGAAAAAACTTTCTCCAATTCTTCCCATAGCTTTGCTCTGTCAATTGTTCGTAATGGTTGAGGGATTTTAAGTTCAGGAATTGATATGGCGAGTCCGATACGCTTTTCTCCAAAATCTATTGCTAAAACTCGTCCTTCACTCATCTATAAACTACTTTTTATCACGAAAGCACGAAATCTCAAAAATTTATCACTGAGGCACAGAATGACTGAAACACGGAATAGTCGGGATTCGTGTTGGAGAAAAACACAACCACGAACCACCAACACGAGCCACGTTTTTTGTGTTTCTTTCTTTTTTCTGTGATTCCGTGATAAAAACTTTTCGGACAGATTACTTAACTTTCTTTATCTTTTCTATACTTTTATTTTCTCCCAGCAATACAAATCTATCTCTCTCAGTTAGTTCATCATCAGCACCGGGAGCAACTATTATCTTTTCGGCAAATCCAACCTTACCATTTTTATCTGTTTGCATAACCTTCCGTTTTATTGCAACAACTTGGACTCCATATTTTGTGCTAATCTCAAGTTCTCCAAGGGTTTTTCCTTCAAAACTGTGAGGAATATCCACTTCTATAAGAGTATGTCCGGAGGAAAGCTTAATATATTCAGAAATGCCAGGCGACATTAGCGATTCTGCAAGTCTTGTTCCCATCTCTTTTTCTGGATAAACGACTTGTTCAGCACCAACTTTTTGAAGTATCTTCCCTTGAAGTGGGTCCAATGCTTTACTTATCACTTTTTTGACTCCAAGTTCCTTTAAGATGAGAGTTATGAGAACTGAGCTCGCAACATCCTTTCCTATTCCAACTATAGCCGCATCTACATTCTCTACTCTGGCATCTCTCAAATCATCTTTATCAGTTGCGTCAAGTTCCAGGGCTCGGGTTGCAAACTCCGCTGCATCTTTAACTCTTTTCTCGTCTTTATCAATTGCAATGACTTGCATTCCCTTTTCAGACAGGGCTTGAGCTACAGCCATTCCAAATCGCCCAAGTCCTACGACTGCAAATTGTTTCATCTTCCCTCCATTATTTGCCACAAAAACACTAAGGCACTAAGTTTCACTAAAGTTATGATATTTTTCTTTTTATCCCCTGTCCTATATTTACAACATTAAAATTTATTAGGTAGCCCAATCTTTTATTTGTCAGTTTTAAATGACTGAGTAATTGTGCTTCCCACACAAGGTTAACTAAATCTATTGCCTTTAGTTCACAAATAACAGCATTTTCTACTAAAACATCTAATCTTAATCCTTCTTCAAAAGTAATTCCATCATAAAATATTGGGATATTGACTTGTCTTTGATAATTTAGCCCCTTTTTAGCAAGTTCATGACAAAAGCAAACTTCGTAGACCTTTTCTAATAAACCAGGTCCTAAATTTTTATGAACAATATATGCAGAATCTACTATATCTTTTCCTATTTGCTCAATTCTCTGAGGCAATGGATCAAATTTCTTTTTGTGTACTTTCGTGTTTTGGTGATTTCGTGGCATTTTATTTATCCTGTTAAAACAGATTCCTTTGGGAGCTTAAATGTTTCACGACCTACAGCGTGAATAAATGCTGTTCCTATGGTTAAACTCCCTACTCTTCCGGCAAGCATCGTAAGAATAATAACAATCTTTCCTAAATTTGTAAAGTCATAAGAAAGACTGCAAGACGGATTTATAGCAGAGCCAACTGAGAGCCCAACAGTTCCAAATGCTGAAATTTCCTCAAATAAAAGCGCACTAAAGCTTTTGCTGGGTTCGGATAAACTAAGAATTAACATCCCTCCACCGACAATCAAAATAGATACACTTGCAATTATAAAAGCTCTATTTACAAATTGACTGTCAATGCTCCTTCCAAACCCATTTATATCTTTTTTGCCACGAAAATATGCGTAAATACTCATAAGTATAAGAACAACGGTTGTTGTCTTTATTCCGCCTCCTGTGCCACCTGGAGATGCGCCAATGAACATAAAAATCAGACTAATAAGGCGAGTTGCCGGGCGATATTCCCCTATTCTGACTACTTGAAATCCTGCTGTTCTCGGAGTAGCAGACTGGAAAAAAGATGCTTGGAGCTTGCACCACACTGGCAAATTAGCAAAGCAACCTTTCCATTCGATTGCAAGTATCAGGATAGTCCCGATGCCAAGCAAAACAATAGTGGATAGAAGAACTAATTTAGTGTGGAGCGTAAAACTTGTGCGCTCTTTTCGGATTCTTTGATGAATTTCTCGGATAACTATAAAGCCCAGTCCTCCAACAATAAAGAGTCCGCTCATAGTGAAAATAATCCAGGGCTCACAGATAAACTGGGCAAGACTATCAGAGAAAAGTGCAAAGCCCGCATTACAAAATGCCGAAACTGAATGAAAAACTCCTTTAAATATTGCGTTAGCCCAATTAAATCCAATACCCCAAAAACAGAGAGTTAATACAAGAGCTCCAAACAATTCAAATCCTATTGTGAACTTAACGACCTGCAATATGAACTTACCTATGCCTCCAAATGGATAACCCATAGCTTCTTCTGTCACAGTTGTTTGGCGAATAGATAATCTTTTCTTGAGAACAATAAAGAGTAAAGACGCTATGGTCATATACCCAAGTCCTCCAAGTTGAATAAGGATAAGTAAAATCGTCTTTCCAAACTTCGTAAAATAATGAGGTGTGTCTTTAACTATAAGCCCTGTAACACAAATACCAGAGGTGCTCGTGAAGATGCTATCTATAAACGAACATCTTGAGCCGGTGGAGGCAATAGGTAAGGAGAGCAGGCAAGCACCAATGAATATTATGATTATATAGCCAAGCAGAATAACTCTTGGAGGAGTAAATAATCGGCTTATCTTTCGTGGCATAAAATCTTATATAAACTTACAATGATGAGTGTCAAGACATAATTTTGTGTAGACAGAATTGAGTCTCGAGATAGAGTTTTTTCTATCTCTATCTCTTATTACATTTCTGATGCGAGAGTTCCGCCAATACCCCAATTCTCTTTGGGATGGTCATTTATGATAATATGAACAGCATGCTCAGGGCATTCCACACTCTTTACTACTACATCTGTAACTCCCTTTACAAGCTTTCGCTTTTGCTCAACTGTCCTTCCTTTCCATAAATCAATAGTTACTACTGGCATAATTAACCTCCTTTCTTCTGAAGTTGATTGTATTCCTCAATTAGCCCTTCATCAGCAAAGCTATAATATTTATTGTCGCCTATTATGATGTGGTCTAATACTTTAATCTGCATAATATTCCCGGCAAGAACTAAATCCTGTGTTATGCTTTTATCGCTTCTACTTGGAGTTACGTTTCCTGAAGGATGATTATGCACAAGAATTAAAGAGCTTGAATGATATGCAATTGCCTTCTCCATAATTTCTCTTGTATAGACAGCACTTGCTCCCACTGTTCCTTGAAATAGGTCCTCTGCCTCAATAACCCGATTTTGTCCATCCATAAAAAGAACTTTGAAAACTTCCTTTTTGAGGTCTCGCATAGAAAGATACAGATAATCATAGACTTCTTGCGAGGATTTACACACTGGCTTTTCCTCAAGCTTCTGCTTCAAGAATTCTTTGGCAAGCTCCTGAACAAATTTGATTCCTGCGGCATTAATAGGCCCAATTCCTTTTATCTTTTGCAAGTCTTGAGCTTCTGCTTCTAAAATCCCCTTTAGATTCTTAAATCTCGTTATCGCCTCTTTGGCTTGCTTTTTGCAATCTTTACGAGGAGTCCACATCGTGAGTAGAAGCTCTACAATTTCATAATCGTGGAATCCTTTGAGTCCAGACCTCAAGAACCTTTCTCTAAGTCTTTCTCTGTGTCCGAGCTTATCGTCTTTCTCCATTTGCTAAAATCTCCTGTTTCTAAATTCTTTTACAAGCTTTTTCATAGATGTCAAAGAAAAAAGTTGAGGTATAAAGATTTTGAAATATAATACGCAATGATGAATAACTCGTGGTTTTTCTTGGCAATTGGATGCTCATTCTTTAATGCACTACACGGAGTCATAATAAAAATGCTCACCCGGAAATTGTCTCCATGGTTCCTTGTTTGGGCAATGTGTATTTTTTCACTCCCTTTTATTGCATTATCAATCGGCTTTTTCGGCATACCTCAAGTGAAGCCCATTTTCTGGATTGCCTTGTTCTCAGGCATCTTAATCAATGCATTAGCAATTACGCTTTATGTAAAGGCACTGGAACTGTCTCCGTTATCTCTTACTGTTCCGTTTTTGGCATTCACACCCCTGTTTCTAATATTTACGAGTAATTTGATGCTCGGCGAGCTTCCAAGTAGATTGGGAATATTTGGCATAATTTCCATTGTTGCAGGTGGCTATTTTATAAATATTGAACACATAAGAAAAGGTGTGCTTGCACCATTTAAGAATATCTATAGAGAAAAAGGGAGTCTGCTCATGCTTATAGTAGCTCTTTTGTGGTCAGTGACCGCAAATATTGATAAAATAGGTGTGCAAGCTTCATCACCTGCATTTTATACTCTTGTTTTTCATATTGTTTTTCCAATAGTCTATCTACCTGTAATTTTAAAGACAGGCACCAAAGTCCGTGAGCTTAAAGGGAATATAAAAATGCTTATATTGTTGGGCTTGGTGGGAGCAGTGCTTATAATCTTGCAGATGTCCGCAATCCAGCTTGCTTATGTGAGTTATGTAATTGCAATTAAGAGAGCAGGACTCGTATTCTCAATAATATTCGGATTATTGTTCTTTAAGGAGAGGAACATTCCATTAAGACTTGCAGGTGCATTATTTATAGTTCTCGGTATATTTCTTATAGTTATGGAATAACCCCATTAAATCCTAAATCCAAGTAACTTGAAGATGTCAATCTTTTGGGATGCCGTTGAATCCGACTTTCGCCTCACAGAGTCTGCGACCAGTAAAATTGTCCACAGGATCCGTTGGGGTTGAGGCTGGGGTGAGTGAGGGGACTCGAACCCCCAACCACTGGAGCCACAGTCCAGTGCTCTAACCAATTGAGCTACACCCACCACTCTTTTAAATCCTAAATACTAATATCTAAATCTTAAACAAATCTGAAATACAAATACCAAAACTCAAAATATAATTATTTCTATTTTCTATCTACGATACAATACTCTCAATACTTTATCTTAAAAACCGTTTCGTGTCAAGAAAAAATGCTTTAACCAACTCACGACTCTTTTCGGGAATAGCCTGTTACAATTCCAATGAGTGAGAAGAAAAATAACCCGATTGGAAGATAATCTATACAAGTCTCGGATATCCCATAAACTAACAAACCAAGAATTGATGACATTCCTCCTACTACAAACCATTTATTATCAAGTGTTTGAAATTGTTTTTTTTGAGAGCGAAGAAATCGTATTGAGTGATAAAAAAACATACCTAAAAACAGTAAAAAAGCCAGAAGTCCTAAAATCCCGGTCTCACAGAGATAATGAGCATACATATTATGAGCATGATAATGCAAGCCCTTATTTTCTTTATCACATTTTAAAGCAAATTCTCTATATGCCCCAAGTCCACATCCCGTTATTGGACGAGCTTTAAACATCTTTGGCACAACATATTTCAAAGTGTTAACTCTTTCCATAGCTGAACGTTTTGAAGTTAGGCGATTAACCTTCTTGTAATTTACACTATAAAATCCAATGCCCACAACAAAAACTAATAGGGCTACCCTCTTATTCTTAACCCATAGAACTACTAAAATAGCTATGCTCATAGCAAGCACTCCCCCTAACGACCGTATAATCCATAAAGAGAAAAAAGAGAGCGGTATAAACACAAGAGGAAGCACTTTTTCCTTTAATGATTTACAGAATAGAAGCCCAGCAAAAGCAATCGGTGTGGTTAAAACCAGATATTTTGCAAACCTATTTGGATTCCCCAGAGTTGATGTTAGAGGTCCAAATCTGATTCTCAAAAACTCACGTTCAAACACAAAAGTAAAATCCATCAGATACAGCACTATGCCAATCACTGCAAGTATAAGCCCTGATAAAACAATGGCATTTGCAATCTTCTTTGTAGGGAATCCACCACTTGCAAAAATAAAGTAACTTACGAAATAACATATAAAAAGCAGGTAAGCACCTAAACTAAGTGGTTTATTGATAGAAAAGATACAGGACAAGAAAACTGTTCCCAAAAGTCCATAGACATAATAATTTAGCGTAATGTGCCTAAACTTATGTGAGTCCACAGAATTCTGCGAACGGATAAAACAAAAAATAAGGATAAAAAAACTTAAATAAGATATCCAGGGTATAATAGGAAGGAAAAGCAAGAAAAGGAAAGCACTCTTTTCAATTATCCTGTTCATTGTCGTGAATTGTGAATCGTTAATCGTGAATCGTTGCTTCCAGAATAGCAGAACTAAATATATCCAGCCCCTTATCAATTTGTTCACGAGTAACTGTGAGAGGAGGAATCAGCCGAATGGTCTGAGTCCAATGCCCACAAGGATAGAGCAACAAGCCCTTATCAAGTGCCAATCGTAGAATGCGTTGGACAACCTCCGAATTTGGCTCTTTATCAGTATCTGGTTTCACAAATTCAACAGCAATCATAAGTCCCAATCCTCGCACATCACCAATAATAGGTGTCCTCGTTTGCAACTCACGCAACCTTTTAACCATATACGCACCTTGCTCACGAGCATTTGCCAACAGATTTTCTTCTCGGATTATCTCAATTACTGCTAACCCAGCCGCACAAGAAACAGGATTTCCTCCACAAGTAGTCCCGTGAGATGCAGCTCCCCATTTTTGCATAATCTCTGCTCGTGCTGCAGTTGCTCCTAATGGGAAACCATTTGCAATTCCTTTTGCAAGAGTCAATATGTCTGGTTTAACATCAAATGCCTGGGCGGCAAACCATTCGCCTGTACGGCCAAATCCTGTTTGCACCTCATCAAAGATAAGCAAGATGCCATATTTATCACAAATCTCTCGTAGTGCAACCAACCAACTTTTAGGTGGAATGATATATCCTCCCTCACCTTGAACAGGTTCTACCAATAATGCCGCAACCTCTTGTGGCTCAATTACATACTCAAAAAGACGGAGTAGGTCATCAAGAGCTACTTCCCCACATTTCTTTAGGTCATCCTGCGTCGTCGAGCGAAAGGGATAAGGGAATTGAGCAAAATAAACATCGGGTAAAAAAGGACCGTGCCCTGTACGATATTTTGCTTTTGAACTGGTTACAGATGTAGTTCCCAATGACCGACCATGAAAACCT
This sequence comes from bacterium, assembly GCA_030605695.1. Classification (GTDB taxonomy): domain Bacteria; phylum Hydrothermota; class UBA3073; order JACQXS01; family JACQXS01; genus JAGMCN01. Next base: position 9,674 of record JAUWHX010000045.1, read on the forward strand.
CCAAGAAAGGCAATAATTCCCCTTCGCTGTGTGGAATAGCGAGCCAGTTTAATAGCCCCATCCACTGCTTCCGCCCCACTGTTGCCAAAGAAAAAAACATTTGCATCACCGGGAGTAATGTGTCCAAGTTCATCAGCCAGACGCAATATTGATTCATAATTAGTTACTCCGATAGCAGTATGTATCATCTTGGACATTTGAGCCATTGCTGCCTCAACAACGCGAGGGTGATTATGCCCAACATTACAGGCACCAAAACCTGCAAGGAAATCGAGATATCGCTTGCCATTCTGTCCATAAAGATATGCCCCTTCAGCCCGTTCAACAGGCAAATTAGGCCAATCTTGTGCTAAGCTGGGAGCCAGCAAATCATCTATATGCTTAACCAAATCTTCAAACGACCTCTTATTTCTTGCTTTGCTCATATTATCTCCTGAAAATCAACCATTCACCGCAGAGACGCAAAGAGCGCAGAGTTTTTAAAATCTGTTCTTTGCGAACTCTGCGTCTTCGCGGTGATTATATTATAATGAATAACCATAAAAGTTTCTGATACACTCTATTGCATAACTCACTTGGTTATCAGTTATTTCGGTGTTCACTGGCAGTGAAAGAACCTCTTTGCACAGGGACTCAGTCTCCGGAAGGTGATATTGACCTAACTCCAGCCGTGTATGTTCCCACACAGGTTTTTTCCAGTGAATTAGAGTTTCAATTCCGTGTTCTTTTAAATAAGAGAATAGTTCATCTCTTTTTTTTGTCCTGATTACATAATTTTGGTATACATCAAAGTATTTTTCTCCCTCGAAATGCGGCAAGGATAGCTCCATAATATCTGATAGTCCCTGATGATATAATTCTGCAATCTCTCGTCGTCTTTCAATCCACCGCGGTAGATGTTTTAGTTTTACATCCAACACTGCCGCCTGAACATTATCCAGAAGACAGGTATATCCATGATAATGATATTCGCCTGTTTCTCTATCTTCGCCATTGTATCTCAACAAAGTTGCTTTTCTGGCTATTTCAGGGTCATTCGTAGTCAATGCTCCACCATCTCCAAACCCACCTAATATTTTAAATGGATAGTGACTAAAGCAGGATGCTAATCCAAACGAGCCGGCGGATTTTCCATTATATTTACCACCCAGTGATTGTGCCGCATCCTCAATTACCATAAGATTGTGTTTCTCTGCAATTGCCATCAACTTATCCATATTACATAGACGACCATTCAGGTGAACCGGTATGATAGCTTTAGTTTTTGATGTGATAGCAGGTGAGAGCTTATCCATAGCCATATTATAATCTTTGTCAACATCAATTAGGACAGGCACAGCGCCACAATGCACAATCGCAGATACAGTAGCAACAAAGGTATGAGCTACGGTTATTACCTCATCGCCAGGACCAACACCAGCAGCAAACAAAGATAGGTGGAGAGCATCGTATCCACTATTCAATCCTATCGCATATTTGGTGCCGACAAATGCGGCTAAATGCTCTTCAAAGTCCCTCAACTGTTTTCTCATTATCAAATCGCCTTTGGAAAGAACATCCGTGATGGTAGTATCAATCTTGCTTTTTAGATTAAGATAATGCTTGCCAGGTTCCACAAATGGTACTTTATATGTCATTTTCTCTCCTCAATTATCTTACTATTTGTCTTAAAGACTTATTCATAGTATCAGACACCTATTCCTGGAAAGAAGCCTGATACTGTAGTTGTATCCATGATGTCAAAATTAATTCCCATTAGTTTCTCCTTAAGTTTCTGAATTATCAAATCTATTCGCTTTTCAATAAATAAATCAAGGCCGTTTTCAGGCATTGAATCCATTATAGACCACTCGATCAATTCCTCTGGCAATAAATGACTCTTCATCACATTCACAAAAGAGGAGTTGTCATAATTTTTTAGATATTTTAAGGGAGGTTCATCGCTAATTTCAAGGTTTGCAATTTGAGTGAGGTACGCAATATTCATCAGACTATTGCTATCTAATTCATTCTTGCATGGATTAGTAGCTATGTAGTGTGTTGGAAATATATGATGCAAATTAGGTTTATCAGTCAGTAGATAGTAAACGTCTGTTATGACAGATCTATCTGGGTATTTCCAATCTTTTGGCTCTTGGTTTGAATAAAGTGACAAAATTGCTCTAGATAATCTACCTTTTGAGCTATAGGATGAGGTTCTTAATCTGTTTTTGTCTATTAGAAATCTGTCAAATTGTGTTATTCCATCATTTTTGGTTTTATTTAGAAATTCTATATGACTCCAAAGATGAGTTGTATTCCTTAAAAGCTCCTCGTTATGAAAACTATAAAACCAAAAGTATTTTTTGAGAAAATCATAGTCTGGGTTTGAATTATCAAAAAAGTAAGAAGCCAAAGTCATGTAAAAATATCGGAAAGGAATAAGTTCTGGACCCTTCAAATGCAAATGATTTTCAAAAAAGTCAAATAGTTTCAATAACACTTTTTTTTCTTCGACTTCAGTCCAAACTTCCTCTATATCTTCAGTTTTTATCTTACTCAAATATGGTGGAGTTATATTGTGAATTCCTGAATTAGGCATTTTTTGATTTATTAAAACCGATAATATCTCTAAGTAAGTCCGATCGGGAATGTCAGAGAAGTTGCCTTGTGTCTTATCTCTGAAGTTGTCGATTAAGTCTCTTAGATAGAATCCTTCTACTTTTTCGTCTCCAGGTCTAAATGTCTTGGCAACAACTATATCAAATATGTCTAATCGTTTGCCCTCTACATTTACTCTTTCAAATATTTGACAAACCTCAGGAAGTTGTATGCCTCTCAATACAATGAATGCAATTTTGTAGTTATCTAGAACTTCTTTTATTTTTCTAAGTTGTACTCTGTAGCAATGGTCATAGTCTGCATAGTCCTGTTGTAGTCTTTTTTCTAGAGCAGAGAAGTTTTCTTTGACATCTCTGATCTTCATAATCAATCCCTCATCATATCTCTTTTTTCTACCAGTATTCCGCTTTATTTCTCCATTTCTGTTATCTATTTCATCCCAGAAAAGAAATCTTTTTTTATAACTTTCGTCATCGGTTTCCTCTTCGCTACCAATTGTAATGTCTATATAAACCATGGGGTTAAATCCTTCTTTATCCTTAATTTCCCCACCATAGATAGAAGTCAAAAGTGAATTCGTTCTTTGCTGACCATCAAGAATATATTTATACTCAGTTCTTACTAAATCATCTGTTATCACGTGTCCGCTAATAGCACGGTGATTTTGCAGCTTTACCTTTGTTTCCCAAATCAAAATACTTCCGATAGGGTAGAATTTGTAGATACTATCCCAAAGTTTTTTCACATTTTCCTCTCCCCAAACGATGTTTCTTTGAAAAGTAGGTATTTGATAATTTTTCTTTCTTAAACTCTCCAAGTAGAAAGAAATTGAACCATCATCAGGTTTAATTCTATCAGCATGTGTTGTCATTTTTTACCTCCTAATGTTCTCCTATGCTGCTTAAATAAGCTCCTTACGGTCGCGACAATGTCATTGGTATCTGGATAATAAGCTCGTTCCAACACAGAGGACATCGGTGCTGGAGTATCAGGCAAAACCACTCTCTTGATAGGTGCTTTAAGACTTTCAAAGATATTTTCAGTAACTAATGCAGAAATTTCACCTGCGACCCCACAGGTTCTCCAACCAGCATCAGCAACAACTAATCTGCTTGTCTTTTTCACAGACTTAAATATAAGAGTCTTATCTAATGGTTTAAGAGTTCGAACATCAATAATTTCTACATCAATTCCATCTTTTTGAAGAATACTCCCAGCTTCAATTACTTTTTGAACCATCCATCCTGTAGCAACAATAGTAATATCCTTGCCCTTTTTTCTGATAGCACCTTTACCTATCGGCACTGTGTATATCTCTTTTGGAACATCTCCGACGATTTTATATAACCAGCGGTCATCAATAAAAACAACAGGATTGTCATCGTAGATAGCACTAACGAGTAAGCCCTTAACATCAAAAGGATTGCTGGGCATAACTACCTTGAGTCCAGGAATATGCATAAACATAGACTGTAATGCCTGTGAATGCTGAGCCGCCTGCTCTCCTCCTCTATTGATAATCCCCCAGATAGTTATAGGAACATTTTTCATTCCACCAAACATATAATACCAATTAGCAATCTGATTAGCTATCTGGTCCATAGCATAATACATAAAGTCCATTCTCGGGTGCATCACAATAGGACGCATTCCTGTAAAAGATGCACCAGCCGCCACACCAGTAATAGCATTTTCAGACACAGGAGTATCTATAATCCGCTTATCACCAAATTTATCAATAAGCCCAACTGTAGTAGCCCCAACATACCAGGGACTAATAACTCCTTGACCTACAAGAAAAACATTCTTGTCTTTTTCAATTATCTGATGTAAGGTCTCGTTAATTGCTTGAACATATGAAAGTTTTCTCATTTTCAATTCTCTGTAAAAACATATTTCTGCAATTCATTGGCTTTTGGGAAAGAGCTCTTTTTGGCAAAAACAACTGTTTCTTCTATCTCCCTCTCTATCTCTTTCTCTATCTGGTGAGTCTCTGATTTTGACAAAATACCCTGTTTTAACAAAAGAGCTTCCAATCTTTTAATTGGACATTTTGCCATCCAGGATTCCAATTCTTCTTTAGTCCTTAGTCCTTTGTCCAAATCTATATTTGGACCTACATGCCCTCGCCATCTATAAGTTGAACATTCTAATAAACTTGGTCCCTTGCCCTCACGAGCATACTCAATTGCTTCTTTTGCTTGTTTAAATACTTTAAGCACATCGTTTCCATCTATACAGACACCCGGCATTTTAAATGCCTCTGCCTTCTTGTAAATCCGTGTATCAGATAGACAATCCGATATAGTCATATGCGTGGAATAAAAGTTATTCTCACAGACAAAAATTACCGGCAATTTCTTAAGTGCGGCGAAGTTAAGTGATTCATAAAACGCTCCCTCGTTAGTTGCCCCATCTCCAAAAAAAGCTACAGAAACAGTATCCTTTTTCCTTATATGAAAACTTAGCGCCGCTCCTACGGCTAAGGGAATTGTTCCTGCAACAATTGCAGAGCTTCCGGGAAACCCTATGTCAGGTGAGGTAATATGCATAGAACCACCTCTTCCTTTAGAGCACCCTGTAATCTTGCCATACAACTCTGCCATTAGTGTTTTTATACTTCCACCTTTAGCAATATAATGCCCATGAGAACGATGAGTGCTGAAAACATAATCCTCTTTACGCAATGCACTGCATACACCGGTTGCTATTGCTTCCTGACCAATATACAGATGGCACGGGCATATTATCTCTTTCGCAGACACAAGTTCACCCGTCTTTTCCTCAAACTTACGAATCCTCAGCATAGTAATATACATTTTCTTTAGTAATGTCTCAAGATCCGTATGGACAGGAGAAATATCTAATTTTTTATTCATTTTACCTTGAGACAATAGTCCTTAAAGTTTGAAAAATTATCTTTAAGTCAATCAAAAACGAATGCTCTCTTACATATTTTAATTGCAATCTTATCTTTTCCGGTCTTATTTTCTCCATATAAGTTTCCTCCGGGTTAGAACTTCCGGCAAGAAGAGTTCCCTCATCTGAATTCCAAAGAGAAGCCCAGTCAGTTATACCGGGACAAACGGTTAAGATAGCATTTTCTTCATTAGTAAACATATCAACATACATTTGAACTTCTGGTCTTGGACCAACAAAACTCATTTCACCTTTTAATACATTAATCAATTGTGGAAGCTCGTCAAGTTTATATTTTCTGATATACTTTCCAATTCTTGTTATACGAGTATCTTCATTGGAAGTTGAAGGACCACCTAAATTTTCTGCATTCACTACCATAGTTCTAAACTTATATATCTTGAAGAGCTTGCCAGATTTACCGACTCGTATTCCTCTATAGAAAACAAGACCCCTATCTTCAGTTTTTATAAGTACGGAAATAATCAACAGAATAGGTGAGATTAATATCAAGCCAATTGCAGAAAATACAATATCAAATAAGCGTTTTGCCATTATCCCGCTCTCTTTTTCTTTAGGTGTTTGAAAGGGTGTGAGAGGAGGAAAACTACTTTGAATGCATATTGCTTCAACATAGAATGTAATAACCAATCATCTACTTTTCCCAATAATTTCAAAACAACTGGAAAAACTCTGGGAGCTTTTTCAGAAATAATTGCTAAAAATGTGGTTAAGTCAAAGAACCTGAATTCTGTTTTGCCAAAATAATTTTTAAAGCCTCCTAAATCTGACATACGCAAGATATTATTGAGAGTATTGGTAGTCCTCTCGCCTCGTTTGTACCTAATATAACGACTCAAATTGAGAATAGGATTATGTCCAAGGGTATCTATTCCCAAGAATATACCCTTTTGCTTCAAAACACGGCACACTTCCGAAAACGCCTTATCCAAATTTAAGTATGCCATCACTCCACTACTAAAAACAATATCAAAGCTATTATCGGGGAAGCCCATTTTCTCAACATTCCCTACAATAAAGTTGCAACGATGAGACACTCTTTCTCTCTCTGCAAATATCTTGGCTACCTTAATAGCAACATCAGAGATATCAATACCTGTGACAAAAGCACCTTTTTTTGCTATGTATATAGAGTGGACTCCTGTTCCATAACCATAATCCAGGACTTGTTTTCCAATAGATATATTATCCAATAAATTCTCAAGAAATATGTATCCTTTTCGGAGTGAAGGTCGTGCAATTTGAGAACCATACCGCCAGTTACGAGTTTCAGGATTTTCTAATACTTTGGATAATCTTACATTGTAATGTGTTTTCTCTATTTGAGTTCGCAATTCCATTAGGTTATTTTTCAAAGAAAATAGTTCTCAAGTTCTTCCAAAACTGCCTTGAAGTGGAAGCTTTCAATAGCCCATAAACTGAGCCCAATCCATAACCTATATGAAGTGACTTAAACATCACCGGCATAATAAATAAGTATCTTACATCCTTTTTTTGAATAGCTATTTTCATAGAGAAATAAAAACTTGTCAACACATAAAAAGCAACTATAAATAAAAATAACCACAAGAAAATTGGGGAAAAAAAGGCAAAAACTCCTGAACCGATTAACCCGAATACAAATGCAAGTGGAATTAGATGTCTTAAGGAAACAGGCATTGTATTGGTAAATTTAAATGGATAAATAGCCCAAAACCCATTTTTGAAATTATTCTTACAAAAAGTCAGAAAGTCAGAACGCGTATAATAATAACTTACAATATCAGGGACCAAAAGAATCCTACCCCCAGCTTTTTTAAGTCTCAGATTAAATTCCATATCTTGAGTATGAACAAGTTTCTCATTAAAGAGCCCAATTTTTTCAAAAACCTCTTTTTTGTAACAACCTCCAAATACAGTATCAACCAATTTCGGTTTTTTGAAACCAGTTCTGAAAACAGAACCACCTACACCAAAGCGGTGGGATAGAGCAAGAACGATAGCTCTACCAATAAAAGTATCCTCCCGGGGCATCGTTACCATTGTCCCACCTACATTATCAGCATTGTATTTATGCAAATATTTTACACATTTTGATATATAGTGTTTTTCGTAAGTAGCATGAGCGTCCATTCTTATTATAAATTCACCCTTCGCATTTTTAATGCCGATATTCAATGCAACAGGAGTAATCTCCTTTAGATTATCCAAGAGTTTGATAAATGAGTATTGCTGTATGTATTTTCTCAAAATATCTATCGTCCCATCGTCACTCATTCCATCAACAATTAAGATTTCAAATCTATCTTTCGGATAATCATTTGCAATAATTGAATCAATACACTTGCCAATGAACTTTTCCTCATTCCTACAAGGGATTACAATAGAGACTAAACTTGAATTACTTCTTGCAAAGTTCTTCATAAACTTTCAATAATTTTTTGCTTTCATTTTCCCAATTGTATTTCTGTAAAATTGCTTCTTTGCCATTGGCTCCCATCTTTTGAGCTTCATCGGAATGTTCCATCAAATACTCGATTGCTTTAGCAATTTCTCTTGGTTCTAATGGATTTACACAAATCCCACATTTATTCCTTTCGATAATCTTTTTCCATAAAGGAAAATTTGAAGCAACCACTGGAATTCCGGCACACATATATTCAAAAAGTTTGTTAGGCATAGAATTGATATGGCTTAGCGTGGGATGAAAACAAACAATACCTACATCTGCTTGTGCTAAGTATTCCGTAACTTTTGTATGCTTAATATATCCGAGATATTCTACTCGCTCAAACCCTTTTAAACATCTAACCTTTTTCTCATAGGACTTCGGAGAAAATCCCCCACATAAAATCAATTTTATATTCTTTTGAATATCAAAATACTCCATTGCTTCAACAATTTGAGTTATCCCTCTTGTTTCTGCCAGAGCACCTATATATATAGGTGCAAACATCTGATTATTTCTTTTTTTTTGAATTTCACCAAAATTTGTTAACACAGGAAAATTTCGTATAGCTACACTTCCTTTATGAGTGATGAAATTTTTTAGAATATCATCCGTAGCCACTATAATTCTATCAAAGAACTTTGATGCGATTTTCTCAATAAAACTCACAAGTTTTGCTACAGGTTTTCTTATTGCAACAGGAATATATGTTTTATAAAGATTTTGCTTTCCATAATCCTCGTGAACATCATAAATTACCTTCTTTCCTAAAAGCTTCAAAATTATTCCTATCGGGATTAGTTCAGGGTCGTGGAAATGGCATATAGCTGGTTTTTCTCTCAAAGCTATATTGAATAACATACATACTGTTTTTGTCATCCTTTCTAATCTATTCCTTGGCTCTGGCAAAGGAATAATCCTTATACCGTCCACATTTTCATTTTTATTATGTTGAGCAATTAAAGTAACATCATAACCTGCTTTCATTAAAGTTTTTGCCTCTTTATAAAAAATCCGAGTATCAAACACAGGATGAACAGAAGTTAAAATACAAACTTTATAATTCTTCATAAACTTTCCTCAGAATTTTTTCTTGATTTTCCCAATTATATTTTTGAGCAGCGAATCGCGTGTTAGCTTTAAATTTCTCAAATAAATTCCTGTTATTTATAAGCTTGTCTATTTTAGATGCAATTTCCTCAGGTGATGAAGGGTCTACAGCCAAACCACAATTATGTTCTTTTCTCACTACCCTTTCCATCTCAGGAAAATTTGAGATAATAATAGGCAATCCTGCCATTAGATACTCAAATAATTTGTTTGGTAAGCAATAATAATAACTCAAGCAAGTATTTTCTATCAGACATAAACCAATATCTGCTGAAGCTGTATAACTTAAAACATTAGATGGAGGCACTGCAGATTTATAATATATTTTATCGGGATATTCTTCCATTTTATCTCTTATATAGTCAACTAAAGTTCCGTAACCCATAAAAACGATACAAATATTTGATTTTATAAATTTTATAGATTCAATGATATTTTCAATTCCTCTACCTCGTGTAAGTCCTCCTTGATATAAGATAATAATCTTATCATCTGAAATACTAAATTCTTTTCTAAACTTATCATTTTTCAGACATTTAGCATATTTAGGAGTATTTAAGACAAGATATGGCTCTTTAATGTGATAAATACGAGCATATTCTTCTGCAATTGATTTACTAACAGTAATAACAGCATTAACTCTCCTTATTAAAATTTTCTCTACCAATCTCTTTGCTTTTTTTCCCTTCTCTTTCATACCTTCTCTTTCTGTTTCAAATTCGTGAGCATCATAAACTAATTTTGCTTTTTTGTTAAATATCCTTAACAAAACCCCAATTAACAAAGGGTCTAAATCATTACAATGATAAATATCAATTTTTCTATATTGACAAAGGGATTTTAAAAAAAATTCAAAGTATTTAATTGATTGAATGACAGGATGCTTTGATAGTGAACGAGTTTTTAATTTAATTCTTTCAACTTCTATTCCTTCAATTGTTTCCTTTTCTTTTAACCCTTTTTCCCATAGGGCTGCAATTTTGACCTTGTGTCCGATGAACTTTAATGAAACTGCCTCTTTTAAGACCCTACTGTCGTTTAGAAAATTGTTCAGAACAAATAAGATTACTTTCTTGATATTTCACTCTCCTTTTTAAAGATGCTCTTAAAATTTGGTTGGAAAATATTATAAAAAACATTGTAAAAATTGGAATAATTAACTTGTCCTCAAAAATAATGCCTGTAAAAGATGTGCCTGCATACTTACTAAATTGATTTATAAATATCATAAAAAGTGCTGACATCAAAACCGTTTTTTGTTTTGACAATTTGGTTACAAAAAATATATCCACGAGTTGAATCATAAAACCAAGCAAAATCATAGAAAATATGGCTCCCAGAGTGCCAAAATTAGCCCACCACTCACCAAAAAATACAGTTGGCATACTTCCAATGATTCCATACTTCATTTGCCATGGACAAACGAAGTTTTTTATTTCCACGGTTAGTCTTCTATACTCAAAAGGAAATATATTGTGTGGATTTGGAAAGGATGCTCCCCTCAGAAAACCACCACTATGTTTTGGGACATATTCAAAATAGTGATAAAGAGCATTAACTTGCCCCAAAAATATTCTATGAATTGGAGCCGATAAAATTTTAAAAAAAGTTCTACCGTACATACCCATTATATAAATATACATTGCAAATATTAACCCTATGCTTATCAATCCAGCTACGATAAGTAATTTTTTAGATATCTTATTTTTTTCATAAAAGTATGCGATAAATAAAATAAGGAATACTTTTATTATTGGTCCTTTTTGACAATCCAATATTGCTGTGAAAGAAACGAGCAAAAAAATTGTGTAAAAAAGTGCTCCGAAAAATTTACTGCGATTTCTTAGAAAAAAGGTTACAAGCAATAAATAAAAAGGCATTGTCCGCATTAACATATTGTAGCGATATATTTTCCCCGGGAATGCATTGCTTGACGCACTTCTTAAAAAAGCAATATCCTGCGCAGAAGCACCACGAAAAACAGCGACTATTGGAATGATGCTTAGTTTTCTTAAATACAATATCAACACTAATAAAGTAATTATTATCAATATAAGTATAATTATTGCTATAGAAAAATCATTTTTACTCCGTTGTATTTCTATATTTTTACTTAGTAAAAGCTTTGTTTTTTCAACAGGTTTGTATCCCGTTGTTATATTTGCCATAATCATTCCAAAAGGAATTAGAAAAAGGCCAATAGTTGTAAAATACCACATTGTCAAAAGAATATCCTTGTGTTTATACATTCCAATTGCTAATGAATACCTGTCATACCAGACATTCAAAAAAATAGAGCCAATATAAATAAGCAAATAGAAAAACATAAAATAGCTTGAAGCAAGTGGAATTTTCAGTGGCCCTATTGCACTTATCAATAGTTTATATGAGAAAAATATTGCTATCAATGATATAAATAAAATTTCTAAACTCAAAATTCCATGTACCATAGTTATATCTTAATACTTTGTTTGGATAATTCTTTCGTAAATCTTTTTATAATTTGGGGTATCTTTCTCAAAAATACTATTATGAAATAAGATTGTAGCTTTCATAGAGTATTTTTTAGACTTATCCAAAAGTTTTTTTATATTGGTCTCTATAACGGTCTGGTCAGAGATTTTCTTTCCATATAAGCTATTGGTATCCATATACAATAAAGGCCGTTCTTTCAAATTCAATTTTTTTCTTGTTAAAATGTTAAATGCAGAGAACTCATTACCTGTTCCACATCTAAAACCCTCTTTATCCGTATAATTACAGGTTGAATCTACTTCCATATTGCCATCATCCCAAATTTGCCAGGTATTTGGAACTTCAAACCTCATATAATGTTGCCTTCCTTCCTTCATCTGCATATTAAAGGTTTTTTCTAATAAATCTTTTTCTCTCTTCCACTGCTTAAAATTATTGTAAGTACTGTAACCTGGATGAAATCCTATAATATGCCCTCGTTTTTTAATATCCTTCATCAATTCAATAGCTTTTGTTTCATCAATTTTATAACGGCTGTCATTCGTAGTATTATCACTCATAAAATAAAAATGTGATTTTGTGCCTATTGATTCACTTTGAGACATTAACCAATCAAAAGTATCAAAAGGGTCTTTTATTTCTTCTCTGTTAATCTTTGTGTAATCATTTTTTCTGCTTACAGCTAAATTAAAATTCCTTCTCTTCAATATGTCTCCTGCCATCACTCTAAAAACCTGTCTCCAGGAATGCCACTGATATAATCTATCTACATCGTGAGTCAAGAGCAATTCAAATTTTCTCTTCTGTCGCTTTTGATTCATACCTAAAAATTTCAGCATATTCCAAAGCATTTCTACATATTCATTCACTATCGGTCTATCAAGAAAATTATTTTCATAAGCCAAACTTGCTACTGCGGGAAACCTATTATGTTCGTCTCTTGTTTTATTCACATATTCTTCCCAACGGCTAAGCATAAAAAAACTTCCAGCAAATACATCTATCCCACAAGTTATTGTATCTTTTGCTATTTTTATATTTTCATTTCCATAAATAATTGGCAAATCATCATCCATAATAAATTGATTATTTGCTCTCTGAAGTGGATGTAAAGGCAGATTCTCTTTTGATAAATATTTATCGTCTCTCAATTTTGAGAAAAAGGAATCTTTAATAATTAGTTCTTTTTTATTTTCTAAAATAATTCTATAATCCTTTTCATCACATTCTTTGAATTCTATTTCATAGTCCAGACCTAGTAATTCATCAAAAAATATTGAAATAATATATTTTCTCTCAGGCAAAAAACTATTAGGTATCTTGACCATAACTATCCCAGTATATTCCACTTAGCCCTCTTTCCATTACCCAAAAATAAAGTAAAAGCACGATATGTCCTTAAATTATCCAAGATATTTACTTAATTAAAATATTTATTAAGTCATCTATAAATTTTCTAATTCTAAACAAAGGCATTAATAAACACGTTAAAAAATCCAACAAAAAAATTTCAATAGTATCTCTCCTTAACCAAACATCTTTATATTTGATGCCAAGAGCAGGTTTATTCTTGTAGAATTGAAATACTCCCTTACAAGACAATTTCACCCATAATCCCTGGATATATCCGGAGCTCCAAATATATCCATATTTGTTTGTTTTGTTTTGTCTGCTATTTCTTGTTAATCCCAATGCCTGATTATATAGTAAACATGGAAAATCTACCCCATTATCAATTGATAATTGTAATGGTCCCCAAAATCTAGGATTTAATTCTATTGCATAATATTCTCCACCCTTCATTTTCAATTCAAGCATTGCAACTCCAGTCCAATTCAAGTCTTGCATCATCCTATTTATATTAATCTTTGTCTCGGTTCTTATCTTTGTAGAAAATGCTTTTATTACAGACTTTCCACAGGGCTGCTGAGCTATATTTATTTGCTCAAAATCATCAATTAAACTACCATCCTTATAAATTCCACAATAATAAACACTTGGACCATCTATAAATTCTTGCATAAAAACATTTTCGTCATTTCTATATAGTTTAACACACTTATCATATTTCCTTTGAGAGTTTACTAATATTGGGGGTATCAAGTTACCTTTTTTCGCTTTCAAAACAAACGACTTCTCATATTTTACTGGAAACTGATTTATGATTTCAGGAACTTTTACATTGTACTTTGAAATCAGTCGTTGAAAAGAATACTTGTCTGATACTTTTATATATGTTTCATAACCGGGAGTCTCTAAAATAAACTTTTTATCCTTCAACTCATCTTTGCCCTTTAAGATAGCTCTGAGCATAGATTCACCTGAAGGGAAAATAACAGCTCCCGGCAGGATATTTAATATCTGCTTCAAACTGCTTAAGAATTTGGAGGTATCTGCAATATCATCATAAAATACATTTCTAATCACATATTTCCTATATTTGGAATGTTCAAACCGCGACAGTTTCGTGTCTTTTTTCTTTACTATGAAAAATGGAATATTATTCCTTTTTAGAGATCTTATGGTACTTATTAATGCTCTATCATTTACTCCCTCAAAAAATAAAACAGGTTTTTTACTCACTTGAATCTCCAAATTTACAGAGGAATAAAGGTCTTTGTGCAAATCTGCACGATGTAATTTCACTGGCATTAGGAAGCTCAACAATTCTCCTCACTTCGTTGCCAATCCTGCTTATAGCCTTATATATGAGGCTTTTTTTACATTTTAATACAGTATGATATCTGTTTATATCTACATTTATATACATTGCTTCTCTTTTGTTTTTCGGCACCTTTGACAATGCTCCACAAACAAAAGGTTCCCAACCAGATTTTCTTAACATATTGACCGTGAAATCAAAAATGTCCCCTTCCTTGCACAAATTCTCTGCAATTCCTCCAAGAGTATAACCTATTTGGAAAACCATTTTTCTACTTTTTCCCCCTAAGTTTCTTAAGTAATTAACAGCATATACTTCCCAATCGTTGATACTTTTAACATACTTTTTGTCAAAATCATATCCTGCATGGTGTAAAACATTCAAAAAAAGGATTATATCAACTTTCGGTAAATTTTTTATATTATTAATATTTACCTGCTCTTGTATAACATCAATTCTATCTTCCCCTATATTACCCAGTTTAGCAATTAACTTAATAGCATTTGCGTGATTTGCATATGGTTCATAAGCAATTACCTTGGAATTATACTCATTAGCTAACCTCGTGGAGAAATACCCTGCATTAGCACCAATTTCAATAACACTGCAATCTTTAAAATCATAATTTAAAGTAAACCAAGCAAATCTTTCTCTATCTAATCTGGTTCTCTTAACCTTGCCCAGACTTTGCAAAAATTCTTTTGGTAAAAATGGTGGTAATAGTTGATAATTTTCATGTTTGCTATCTGTATCCAGCAAGTATCTAAGTTCTTGCACTGCATCAAACATCTCTAATTTCCCATTTTCTAATGTTATTTTCATTTAACTCCTTTGCTGACATGTGCAACTATGAATAACAATAATAGATAGTACATAGATAAAACTGCTGTAAAATATTTCAAAAAAACATCAAAGTTAAAACCGAGATAATTACATATGAAAATAGTTAATATTGACAACACAAGCAATCCTATTTGCCATGATAAAGATATTTTCTGCTTTTCAAAAACACTATTAATTATACTTAATGAACTAGCAATAAATCTTATAGAAAATAATGGTATCAATATTTGTGCATATCTGCCTGCTATCCGCCACTCTTCTCCAAACACAAATGCAAACAATGGCTTAACAATAAAATATAATATAGCAAAAAATGGTAAGGATATGATAATTAATTTTCTCAACGTAGCATTGAAAACTAATCTTGTATTACCATATCTATTTCTCTCTTCACTGGCTCTTTGAAAAAACACTTGGCTTATAGATGAACCGATTAAAGAGGAAGGCATTACTAAAACTCTATTTACTAAAGAATAAAACCCAAGGGTGTTAATATTATAAAATGAGGATATCAGTATATTGATTATATTATAACTTAACATATTTGCAAATGCTGCTCCCATGGAATACTTAGGAAAGTTTTTATACCTTTTTGCATTATAAAGCATCTTCTCTTTTGAAATATTTTTTCTCGTATTCCTATCATTTTTCCAGAACTGCCAACTTAAAACTGAAGTAGCAACAGTTTGACCCACTAAACTGCCTGTAATTAATCCAGAACTACCGAAATTCAAAAATCCTAATGGTATATTAGCAAATCCCCTTGCGGCTGATTTACTAATCTTCGAAACAGATAACCTTTTAAATTGCTTCTTTCTTATAGACCAATAGCTCAATGATTGATATATACCTATCAATAAAACAGTTAAAGGAACAAAATATAGCCATTTTGATATTTCTTGATTGCCAAGCAATCTTGTGATTTGAGTATTGAAAATAGAAACTATTAACAAGATGAAAAAACTTAAGCTAAAAGCTATTAAAATTGACAAAACTACAACATTTATACTATCTTCATCCTTTTCAGGTAACATTATTGCCAATTCATATCTCCCTGTAATCACTACTGATAATATGCTGGTTATCGAGATAAATAAAGCAAATACACCAAAATTTTCAGGGCTGTAAATTCTGGTTAAAATAGGTGAAATTGCAATAGGTATTGCTTGAGCAATGGTTGTCCCGGTCATTAATACCAATACATTAAAAACAAATCCGCCTTTTTCAGGTAATTTTGATTTGAGTCCGTTTATCACAATATTACTTAATTATTCCCTATCTTAAACTTAATCATTTCTATGGAAGTTATCTCATTTTCACCTTCCTCCTCTATTTTTCTTCATACTAAAGCTCGCTTTATCTCCTGTATGACTATTTCAAGGTCTTTTACTTCTAATAGCGGCTCCATCGGTAAACTTAAAACTTCTTTAGTAGCTTCTTCCGATTCTTTTAATCCGCCAGATACCTTCATCCGACTCTCAAATACTCTCATTTTATGAAGCGGAACAGGATAATAAATCATAGTGCTTATTCCCTTATCTTTTAAATGTTTCTGAACCTTGTCTCTTTTGCCATCTAATATCCTGATTGTGTATTGATGATATACATGCTGCGCCTCAGGCAATGTTTTCCCTAATATAATACCTTCTACATCTTTAAGCCCTTCATTGTAAAACTGTGCTATCTTTCGTCTTCTCTCATTAAACTCCTCCACATACTTAAATTTCACTAAAAGTATAGCCGCCTGAAGAGTGTCAAGCCGTGCATTATAACCTATATGGTCAACATTGTATTTATCCTTGCCTCCGTGCTTTATAATCATCCTTGCAAGCTCTTCTATCTCATCATCATTCGTTGCGAGCATACCACCATCTCCAAATCCACCGAGATTCTTGGATGGGAAAAAGCTGAATGCTCCAGTACTCCCAATAGACCCGAGCTTTTTGCTATTCCATATTCCACCAAAAGCTTGAGCTACATCCTCAATGACAAATAGATTGTGCTCCTTGGCTATTTTCATTATCTCATCCATATTGCAAGCTTGACCATATAGATGGACAGGTATTATACCTACTACTTTTCCAGAACGAGTTAAGTGCTCTCTTATCTTGTCAATGTTTATATTATAAGTCTCAGGGTCGATATCAACAAACACAGGAGTTGCTCCTGCCCTTAAGATAGCATCTCCGGTGGCAGTAAAGGTAAAAGATGTTGTAATAATCTCATCAGTTTTGTCAAAGTATTCTTGTCCTTTCAATTTTATCGCCAATGCCCTCATAGAAAGAACAAGAGCTTCAGTGCCAGAAGAAGTGCCTATACAATGCTTTACTCCAATATGTTTTGCAATTCTTTCCTCAAGCTCTTTTACCTCAGGACCAAGTATCCATCGTTGATGCCCAAGACACTCTTTAATAGCAGCATCAATATCTTCCTTCATATACTCGTACTCAAGCTTCAAATCAAGCATAGGTATTTGCTTCATATCCCCTCCTTTATCTTAACTTTATTATTTTTAGTGGTTTATAACTTCTTATCTTCACAAAGTAAATCCCAGCCCGTAAGTTCTCACCTATAATATCTTCCTTTGTCTCCTCTACTAATCTCCCCATCAAATCATAAACTCTTATTTTCTTTTGGATAGCTTGATGGCTTGATAGCTTAATAGCTGTATGACTGGTAAATGGATTCGGACAAACTTGCAACTTCGTACTTTTCACTTTGCACTTTTCGCTCTCCTCTACCCCTGTTCCACTAACAATCCTGCCATATATATCGAAAGCATCAGCTCCTCGCCCGTCACACCATACCACAAGAAAGTCAGTACCGTCACTTGCAATCACAGGAGGGTCCTGAGGAGCAAGATGCTCTATCACTGCAAAGTTAGTATTAACAAAACTCCCCTCAGAGGAAATCCGTTGACCGTAAACGTCTCTGTTTCCATTCCGAAAATCTTCCCATACTACCAGATAATTTGTCCCATTCCAAGCTACCATAGGGATAACTTTACCACTTTCTGGCTCCACTGCCACAAGGACAGGACTGCCTATAAATAAACCATCAGGAGCCACAAGTTGCCCCAAAATAGTATCATTACTACCACAATTATCAGACACTATTAAATAATTTGTTCCATCAAAAGCTATATCAGGATGTATTGCACCGTTTGCTCCCTGTATCACAAGGAAAGCACTATCAATAGTTGTTCCTGCAGAATCTACAAATCGTCCATAAATATCAAAGAAAGATTTACCCCAATATTTATTCCATATTACTAAATAGTTTGTTCCATCAAAAGCTACCTTGGGGTATTGATTCCACTCTGTTGAAGCTACAGGAAAAGGTGAATTTTCTAAACTTCCATCAGATAAGACAAATTGTCCCCATATTTTACAAGAATCAGAATAATTCTCATGCCAGACAACGAGATATTTATTTTTCCCCCATATCACTGAAACATAGCTTTTACCGTAATTCGTGATACATATGCTAAAGAGAGTATCTATCAAAGCACCATCAGGTAAAATTAACTGCCCATAAATATCATTAGAAAATTTATCTCGATGGTCACTCCACACTATCAGATAATTGCTATCTCCGAATGCAATATCAATTTCCCATTGTCCACTATCTGCGGTGCAGATTGGAAAATTGGTATCAATAAGAGTACCCTCTTTTGAAACAAACTGTCCCCAAATATCATTATTAAATATATCTCCTGTCTTGCGAGTATCCTCCCAAATTACTAAATATTTTTCTCCATCCGATGCAACTGTTGGATGCCACTGCCTCTCCGTTGCTGTGCTTATCGGGAACTCCCCATTCAAGAAAACAAAAATTAAAATGTTAGAAATAATCATTTTGTATTTGCTGTCATCCTCTGATGAGTAGTAGAATCCCCACGCATTGCTTATTCCAACATTAAGCAGTAGCCCTATTATAAAGACACATACTTTCTTTATCTCTCTTATCTGAAAAAGTTTTCACAATTTGGCTACTTGTTTGACAATAGCCGTTATTATATCTATCTTATCATTCGCTTGATTAACAATACTTCCTAAAATCTTCTGCTCTTCTTTACCAATAAAACTAAATCCCTGTTTTAGCAAAAGCTTCATTTTATTTCTAATATCCTCAAACTCCCGATTCCCTTTTTCAGTAATTCTATCTATTGACTCACGAGCCGAACTTGAACTCCTATAAGTATCAACAAGCCCCCTGCTTAAAAGGTCGCGAACTCTCTTCGAAACTATTCTCGGGTCAATACCCAGATTCTTAATTAGCTCCTTGCGTTCCAACTCACCACCTCTTATCCTAAGGATATGAAGCACTGCAATCTCATCCGGATGGCAATCCTTAAAAACCTGCCTAAACAAAGGATAAATCCTCGCTCCCAATATCACCATTTGCTCCGACAGATTGCCAATATCTCTTTTATCCATCATCTATACAAAAAGTTATTTTATTACGAAAGTCATAAATTATGAATATCTTAAAGTCTGACGATGTCAAGAAAAAAATGTATTTTTCCTTGACATTGTCTCATTCCTATATTAGGAAGTATGAAATTATTGAGTAATAGGGGGCGTTCGTTGAGAAAAAATGCTTTGTTGAAAAGGAGGTAAGATGGCAAGGAATATTTTTGCTCTATTGGTAGGGTCTATGGCAATTTTCATTACTGTCTTTTGTTCTTCAAATGTGAATGCGGATGAGTACCCCAAAGTTAATGTCGGCGGGCTTATCGCAGGACAATATGTGTATGACCAAACTAAGAATAAATTACCCAGCAATGAATGGAAATTCAGTTATGCGAGAATGCAGGTTAGCGGTAAGTTAAGTGATAATTTGAATGGACTTGTCCAGTTTAAGGCAAAATCAGGAACCCCATCTCTTTCGGTTGCTTACATCAATCTCAATTATTTCCCAAATACAGAGATAAGGATAGGTCGTATAAAATCGCCATTTGGGATAGAAATTCTTGGGCACCCACTCAAGATTCCTACTATTAATTTTTCAAATGCATCAAAGGCCATCTGGCCTGGCTGTGATATGGGAGCTAAAGTAACATATAAGCACGAGGATGTTACCGGCATAATCACATGCCAAAATGGAAATCCAGTAGTTCTTGTTGATGACAATAATGGCAAAGATATTTGTGGAAAGTTGATTGTTACACCTGTAGAAGGTCTTGATGTAGGTAGTTCTTGCTATATAGGCGGATATGCGGGTGCCTTTGAGCTTGCTACAAACAGGTATGGCGTAGAAGCTAATTACAAGAATGGACCTCTCTGGCTACGAGGAGAATTTCTCGGTGCCAAAAACGAGCAAATTAGAGATACTGTGACAAGTAGGGGGTATTATGCAGTTACCGCATATAGGTTCCTGCCTCAGGTTGAAGCGGTTGCGAGGTATGACGCTTATGACCCCAATGCTGATACCGATAACAATGAGAAAACTAATATCACTGTTGGCTTAAATTACTATCTCCTTCTCGAAGGATGGAATCGCATTTCACTGAACTACGAGATTAGAAATGATAAAGCTAATGCGTGGACTGGAAACTTATTGACTGTGCAAACACAAATTCTCTTTTAACCAAACCGTAAGAGAGGGCGATGCAACCTCGCCACTACAATTTTCAAGGAAAATGGAATATAGTGAAAAAGTAATAGAGCATTTCAGGAATCCCAAGAATGTCGGAACTATCAAAAATCCCGATGGAATTGGCAAAGTTACCTCTCCTGTTTGTGGTGACATAATGGAGCTCTACATAAAGGTAAAGAATGACAAAATAATAGATGTTAAGTTTCAAACTTTCGGGTGTGCGGCTGCAGTAGCTTCCTCATCAGTACTTACTGAGATGATAATAGGAAAAAGCATAAAAGAGGCATTAGAAATAACTAATCAAAGAATAGTTGAGGCTTTAGGCGGACTCCCAGAGGAAAAACTTCATTGTTCACTTTTAGCAGAAGATGGAGTAAAATCAGCAATTCAAGACTACCTCAGTAAAAAGAAGTCTAAAGGTTCAAAGGTTTAAGGGTTTAAGAGAAATTATTGACAAGTAACTTTACAGGAGTTATTAGATTTGATGTTGAGCTGAGGTTAGTCAGGGAGGCAAAAGATGTGTGGAATAATTGGATATGTGGGACCGAGAGCTACTGATACGGTCCTTTTGGCTGGGCTATGGAAGTTAGAGTATAGGGGTTATGATTCTTCTGGAATAGCTGTTGTTTCCGATAACGAGATTCGCATAAAGAAAGCTATTGGCAAGCTGAAGGTTTTGGCTGATATTTTAGATAAGGAACCCCTGAGTGGGAGTGTTGGAATAGGACATACTCGCTGGGCTACTCACGGAGAGCCATCACCAGAAAATGCTCATCCCCAAGTAGATTGTTCTAACACTATCGCTGTTGTCCACAACGGAATAATTGAAAATTACCTCAGTTTAAAAGAAAAGCTAATCAAGAAAAAGCATATATTCAGGTCATTCACGGACAGTGAGGTAATACCACATTTAATAGAAAAGTATTATACTGGTGATCTTGTTCAAGCAGTGAGACGAGCTATGGACGATATCGAGGGTTCTTATGCTTTCGCAGTTATATCCACTAAGGAACCTGATAAGATTATATGTTGCAAGAAGGATGTCCCACTCATAATTGGGATAGGGAAAGGAGAGAATCTTATTTCATCTGACACACTTGCTGTTTTGGGGCTAACTCGCAAGATAATTTTATTAGAAGATTATGAGATAGGCGTATTGACTCGTGATAAAGTTTCTATATTTGATAAAGATGGCAAAGAAGTTGAGAGAAAGCCGAGTACAGTAAATGGCAAAGCTCTTACGGCTGATATGGGTAAGTTTCCTCATTTTATGCTTAAGGAGATATATGAGCAACCTGTGGTAATCCAAAAAAATATGGAAAGAATGATTAAGCACGAGGAATTTTTTAGCCTAAAGAAATTTGATTTATCTATCTCGGATGGTGAACTTGCAAAGATAACAAGGGTAATTATTCAGGCTTGCGGAACATCCTGGCATGCCGGGTATGTGGGGAAATATATACTTGAGAAGTTCTGTAGGGTCCATACAGAGATTGATATATCATCTGAGTTCAGATACAGAAACCCTGTGCTTTCAGGTGAAACTTTAGTAATGGCAATCTCGCAATCAGGAGAGACAGCTGATACAATTGCAGGGATAAGAGAATCAAAGTTAGCATTTTTGAGGGTTTTATCGCTGGTTAATGTTATGGGAAGCACCATAGCGAGAGAGTCAGACGATGTGATTTATATACACGCAGGACCGGAGATAGGAGTCGCATCAACGAAAGCTTATACATCACAACTGATAGCCCTGCATTTATTCTCTCTTTATTTTTCGAAGTTGAAGTGGTTAATTGAGGAGGAAGAGCTTCATTCAAAGCTCAGGGAGATAGAGTTAATACCGGAAAAGATGCAACAGATATTGGATAAGAGCAATGAGATTGTGGAGATTGCCAGGAAATTCCATCGGGCTCGGAACTTCATTTTTCTTGGAAGAGGAGTGAATTACCCGTCTGCACTTGAAGGTGCCTTAAAGCTTAAGGAAATATCTTATATCCATGCAACTGGTTATCCTGCTGGAGAGATGAAGCACGGACCGATTGCCTTGATAGATGAACATTTGCCGGTAGTATGTGTGAGCACAAAATCAAGCGTCTATGAAAAAATGCTCAGTAATATGCAGGAAGTAAAAGCAAGAAGGGGCAAGATTATCGCCATAGCAACTGAGGGAGACAAGAAAATAAAAGAGCTTGCCGATGAAGTGTTTTATATCCCTGAATGCCCCGAATCGTTATCCCCGATACTTGTAGCTTTGCCTTTACAGCTACTCGCCTATCATATAGCAGTTTTGAGAGGACTTGATGTAGATAAGCCACGCAATCTCGCTAAATCAGTAACAGTGGAGTAATAGCACTGTGCATTGTGAATTTTCATTAGCCTGCGAACAACTCCAAGGATGTCTATGAATGAATTAGAGATGTCTGTGAAACAGGTGTTTGTCGGGAATAGACAAGTGTCGGTCGGGAATAGACAGTTGTCGGTCGGGAATAGACAGTTGTCGGTCGGGAATAGAGAGCTGTCGGTCGGGAGTAGAGAGCTATCGGTCGGGAGTGAGGAGTTCCTCATCATTAGAAAAGGAGGTAAGATGAAGAAGGTATTTGGTTTAATTGGAATAATTGTAGGGACACAATTTATTGTGTCCGCACCTGCACTTGCCGAGGCACCTGATACACTGTGGACTAAAACTTACGGCGGAACTGACTCTGATAGGGGCTATTCTGTAGAGGAGTGTGCAGAAGGGGGCTTTGTGATTGCAGGACGGACAAAGTCTTTTGGTGCTGATTCTTCTGATGTCTATCTTGTAAGGACGAAGGCAGACGGTGATACACTGTGGACAAGAACTTATGGAGGAACTGAGGATGATGGGGGCAATTCTGTTCAAGAGTGTGTATCGGGGGGCTTTATAATCGCAGGAACGACAGAGTCTTTTGGTGCTGGCTATATTGATGTCTATCTTATAAGGACGGATGCAGATGGTGATACTCTATGGACTAAAACTTATGGAGGAACTAACGGTGATTATGGCAAGTCTGTAGAGGAGTGTGCAGATGGGGGATTTATAATTGCAGGAGCGACATCTTCTTTTGGTGCTGGCTATGATGTCTACCTTATAAGGACGGATGCAGATGGAGATACTTTATGGACTAAAACTTATGGAGGAACTAACCCTGATATTGGCTGGTCTGTTCAAGAGTGTGCTGGAGGTGGCTTTATAATCGCAGGAGAGACATATTCTTTTGGTGCTGGCTTGTGTGATGTCTATCTTATAAGGACGGACGCAGGTGGTGCTCCTCTTTGGACTAAAACTTATGGCGGAACTTCCGCTGATGAGGGCTATTCTGTTCAGGAGTGTGCAAGTGGTGGCTTTATAATTGCAGGATATACATGGTCTTTTGATGACCCTTGTGATGTCTATCTTATAAGGACGGATGCGGATGGTGCTCCTCTTTGGACTAAAACTTATGGTGGAACTTCTTGGGATGGGGGCTATTCTGTTCAGGAGTGTGCAAGTGGTGGCTTTATAATCGCAGGATATACAAATTCTTTTGGTGCTGGCGGGGTAGATGTCTATCTTATAAGGGTTTCTGAGACAGGAGTGGAGGAAGAGACAGGCAATAGGCATAAGGCAATAGGCATTAGTTTAGAGGTATATCCGAATCCTTCGCAGAGGAATGCTGTGATTAAGTATGGATTACCGGAAAAGGCAAATGTGAGTTTGGGGCTTTATGATATATCAGGCAGATTGGTTAAGACGCTTTATTCTGGGACACAGGAAAAGGGCGAGCATAAAGTTAATGTAGGGGCGTATCACGATACGCCCACAGGCATTTACTTCATTAAATTTGAGACCCATACGGGTCTGGTGACAAATAATTACAAGGCAACAAGGAAACTGACGATTATTCGTTAATCGGAAATCGTTAATGTGGGAGAGACCTCTGGTCTCGATTCTCAAGGTCAGGAGACCTTTCCCACAAAGAGGAATGTCGGATTAAAAAAAGTTTTTAATATTAGTTGACATCCTAAAAAAGTGTTTTAAAGTCTTGCCTATGGAGTCCAACGCTCCCAATAAATCAGTGTTGGTAGTGGGTGCTGGAATAGCAGGAATCCAGGCATCTCTTGACCTCGCTGAGTTAGGAGCAGATGTCCACTTGATTGAAGAAACCCCATCAATCGGTGGGAGAATGCCTCAACTTGATAAAACCTTCCCCACTAACGATTGCTCTTTGTGTATCCTCGCTCCAAAGATGAGCGAATGTGCAAGACACCCCGGAATTACACTCCATCCCTGCTCATCACTTACTTCCATATCTGGTGAACCCGGTAATTTCACCTGCGAAATAACCGAACAGGCAAAATATGTGGACCCAGAAAAATGCGTTGCTTGTGGTCTTTGTGAGCAAAAATGCCCTACAAAAGTAGTGGATGAGTTTGATATGCATCTCCGTAAGCGAAAAGCAATATACAGATACTTCCTACAATCTATTCCATCAAATTATGTAATTGATGCAGAACATTGCCTTTATCTTACTAAGGGAGCTTGCAGACTATGTGAAAAAGCCTGCGAAGCAAACGCTATAAATTTTGAAGACAAAGATAAAGTTATCACTTTGAATTGTGGGGCTGTTGTTCTATCGTCAGGAATTGACCCACACGACCCAATTGTGCACGCTCAATATGGATACAAAAGATTCAAAAATGTAGTAACGTCCCTTGAGTTCGAGCGTATGCTCTCAGCCAGCGGTCCACTGATGGGGCATGTTACTGTTCCCTCAAATGGAAAAGAGCCAAAACGAGTCGCTTTTATTCAATGCGTAGGGTCCCGAGATGTGGAAAACAAAAATGATTACTGCTCATCCGTTTGTTGTATGTATGCCATCAAACAGGCAATCATTGCAAAGGAACATATAAAAGGTTTAGAGCCAACAATATTCTTTATGGATATGAGAGCTTTTGGCAAGGATTTTGATAAATACTATGAAAGAGCCGAGTCTCAATATGGCGTGAAGTTCGTGAGGTCCAAGGTAGCAAAAATCAGCGAATCAAAC
>JAUWHX010000084.1 GCA_030605695.1 bacterium
TAGATTGATACCAATGGTGCCTTATCCTATGCATTTAAATATTGAAGAGGAAATTGCAAAAATATCACTCCCTAAAAAAGAAAAGAAGTACTCTAAAGATAGGAGAAAATACTTTGAAAAGATAAAGGAAGCACTTCAAGATTTGGAAATAGGGGATGAGGAAAAGACACTTTTGCTTGACCCAAACTGGACAGAAGGAAAAGTAAACACGCTGAAATTAGCTTTAGTTGATTTGCCAGAACATACTGGCTCTGAATTGCTCTTGCATATTGCCTATCGGATTTCTATTGGGGTAACATCTTCAATTATATCTATATCTCGTGACCCTTCTTCACAGCTTTTATGGGAGAAGTTTAAATATGTGAGTGAGTCTATAGCAAGAGCCATTCCTAAGTTTAGGTTTTATTTAATATTGGGAATTGGGTTGCCTCTTTTGCTTCTTGTGTATGGGAAGATTGGAGTTTTAGAATATTTCTTGATTACATTGCTAAATTTGTTATCAATTATCCCAATTATTTTAATCTTGAGAAGAAAGAACCCCATTAAAAATTACTTGCACCTACATACCCATTCAAAAACTCTTTTTGTCTTTTTCCTTCTTGCGAGTTTATCTGCCTTTATTACTGGTATATTTAATTCTGGATTTCTATTGGCAGGAGGGGTTTTGACTTTTATTGCATTGCTGCACCTGTTTCATCCCAAAGTTCCAATACCAGAAGAAGTTGAGGAAGAAATAGATTGGTATAATTGGGAGGAAGAATCTCAATAAGACAATTAACCGCGGATGAACGCAGATAGAGTCAGGAGAAAAGTCTTAAGGATGTCCCTGAGTCATTCAGAGATGTTCCCCATTCATTGGGGGAAGTCCCTCAATCGTTCAGGGATGTCCCTCATTCGTTGGGGGAACTCTCTGATTCATTCGGGGATGTCTCCAATTCGTTCGGAGATGTCTCTGATTCGTTCAGGGAAGTCTTTGAGTCATTCAGAGAACTCTCTGATTCATTCAGGGATGTCTCTAAGTCACTCGGGGAACTCTCTATCTGGTATGTTCTTTCCTTTAGATTATAGACCAGAGCCCAATATTGCCATATCTAAAAGTTTCATTTTTGGAAACTCTATTTTTAATTTGAATCTTTTGAATTCGGTTTTAACCGTACTAGAATTATCAAGCGAAAAATATTCTTTATGACTGTTGGCGAAATTGTTCATCGCATTTTTAAAGTCCAAACATAAGTCAATATCCATTTGGTAATTGATTCCGAGATTATTTCTAACTACAGAATCCAATATTGGATTTTCCTCTGGGTTATATGTATGTAGAACTTTTGTTCCTAAACTAAAAGCATTGACTATTTTATCTTCTCTCGGATTACATTTCTTAAACTGTTCTAATACAGCTTTGTAATTGTTAAAATCTTCAACTTTTTCATCTAACCTATCTAATATAATATCAAATGCTCTGCCTGATAACCTCGTTCTGTATATATCGTTTAGCAATTTCAAGTAATTGTTTTCTCTCAGTAATCTTTTATAGTCTTCTGTTGAAAATCGCTTGGAGTTAGGTGGCATAATTCTCTCATACAAACATTGATAAATTAATGGAAAATACTCGCTTTTGATATATTCTACAATCCTTTCTTCAAATTTTTTGCGATCAGGAAGAAGTCCTTTAATCTTCCCAAGTATTATTTCTTCCTGTGACATTTTCTGCTTTATTTTATTACCAACGAGTTAGCATTTGTTGGGCTTCAAGGTATTTTTCGCGAGTCTTTTGTGCTATTTCTGGCGGGAGTTCTGGGGCGGGAGGAGTTTTATCCCAATCCAAGCTTTCCAGATAATCCCTTACAAATTGCTTGTCAAAACTCTTCTGCGGTCTGCCTGGCTCATAATCTGAGACTGCCCAAAACCTTGAGGAATCAGGAGTGAAAATCTCGTCAATTAAAATGATTTCATTATCTATTTGCCCAAACTCAAACTTTGTATCTGCGATTATAACTCCTTTTTTCAAGGCATATTCTGAGGCAAATTTATATAGCTCAAGCGTCTTTGATTTAAGAAACTGTGCAGTCTCCTTGCCTACTATTTTTTCAACTTCGGCATAGGTCAAAGGCATATCATGCCCTTCGTGTGCCTTGGTAGTTGGAGTAAAAATTGGCTCCGAGAGTTTTGAGGACTCAAGTAATCCCAGAGGTAATTTTATTCCACAGACGGAACCCTTAGCTTTATATTCTTTCCAGCCAGAGCCAGTAAGCCATCCTCTTGCCACACACTCTACAGGGATTACTTTGGTTTTCTTTACAAGCATAGAGTGTCCATCAAGAATATCACTATATTTTCTTAGTTCAGTGGGAAACTCGGAAACTTTGGTTGTTATTAAATGATTTGAGGCAACGGAATTAGTCAAATTAAACCAGAACTCGCAAATTTTAGTAAGTATTTCTCCTTTGCCGGGTATTCCAGTGGGCAGGATACAGTCAAAAGCAGAAATCCTGTCCGTTGCTACAATTAGAAGTTTGTCTCCTAAGTCATAGAGGTCTCTTACTTTACCGTGCTTAAGAGCTGGGATGTCTGGTAAATTGGTCTCAAGGATTGATTCCATATTTCCCTCCTTTATAGTTATATATTTCTCACAAAGTTTCTTCCGGGAAGTTGTTTTACTATTCCTTTTAATTCAAGATTGAGAAGAGTGCCGAGTATTTTTGGGACTTTAAACCCAAGCTTTTCAGCTAATACATCTGCTTGCATAGACTCGTGAGAGAGAAGTCCCCATATTTTGCTTTCTTCTTCGGAGAGTTTAAGGTCCTTTTCTTTTGTGGCAGCTGGCTTAATACCCAGATATTCCATAATATCTTGAGGAGAAGTTGCTATTTGTGCACCGTCTGCAATTAGGCGATTGACTCCTTTGCTTGTTTCAGAAGTTATATTCCCCGGCACAGCGAATACTTCTTTGTTTTGTTCAAGTGCCCATTCCACAGTAGAAGAAACTCCACTCTTTGAGGTTGCTTCTATTACCACAACTGCTTTAGAGAGTCCTGATATCAATCTATTTCTTGTGGGGAAGTTTCCTCTAAAAGGTTGTGTTCCGGGAGGGAATTCAGAGATATAAGCTCCATTTGCGCAAATTTCTTCAAACAAGTCTTTATTTTCAGGAGGATATACTACATCAATTCCTGAACCGAGAACTGCGATTGTTCTTCCTTCCGCTCTTAATGCTCCGCGATGAGCACAGGAATCAATTCCTCTTGCAAGTCCAGAAACAACAGTAATTCCTGAGGTTGCGAATTCATAAGCAAATTTATCAGCAATCAATCTTCCATAGTGACTTGCTCGGCGTGCGCCAATAACTGAGATTGAGAGTGCATCTTGAGGTAGTATTTCTCCTCTTATATAAAGAAATGGAGGAGCATCAGGGAGGTTTTTTAAGTTTTCAGGATAAGAGGAGTCTTGAAAAACTATAAGTTGAGCACCAAGTTTCTTTAGAATTGCGAGTTCTGGCTCAACATTTTTTCTCTTGGCACTTCTGATAGGTGAAATGAGTTTATTGCCTACAATTTCGGAGAGCTCGCTACTGGAAGCATCAAAAACTTTTGAGATGGGATTAAATTGCAGGATAAGTTTTTTAAGCCTTACTTCTCCGAGTCCTTTTATACTTGATAATTGAATGAGGGTCTTAACTTCTTCCTCTGTTATCATTAGTTAGGGATTAAGAATGCGGGGTCGACCAGATTTGAACTGGCGATCTTCGGCTTGACAGGCCGACGTGTTAACCAAGCTACACCACGACCCCTTTTATAAAAGAGAAGCGAGGAGCGAGTGTTGAGAATTGTTCTCGCTTCCCGCTTCTATGTTCTCAATTCTTTTTCTTTAATACTCAGGTGGATAGCCTCCTCCTGCTCCAGGTGGCATCATTGGTGGTTTTTCTTTCTCTGGCTTCTCTGCAATCATTGCTTCAGTTGTTACAAGGAGTGATGCAATTGAGGTTGCATTCTGCAAAGCGATTCTCGTTACCTTCATTGGGTCAACTATCCCTGCTTCCATAAGGTCTCTAATTTGATTAATCTGAGCATCGTATCCTATATTAGCAGTTTTTTTCTTGACCTCATTTACAATCACGCTTGGCTCTTCTCCAGCATTTGTAATAATCCAACGAATCGGTTCCTCAAGTGCCTTCTTCACAATATTGACTCCAATTTGCTCATCTCCTTCAAGCTTCATTTTTTCCAGAGCAGGTATGCATCTTAAGTAAGCAATACCTCCGCCTGGCACGATTCCTTCTTCAACCGCAGCCTTTGTGGCATGCAAAGCATCATCGGTTCGGGCTTTTCTCTCTTTCATATCAGGTTCCGTTGGAGCTCCCACATTTATTACACCAACTCCACCTGCAAGTCTGGCAAGTCTTTCTTGTAATTTCTCCTTGTCGTAGTCAGATTTTGTTTCCTCAATCTGAAGTTTAATCTGGGACATCCGAGCTTGAATGTCAGACTTTGAGCCCAAACCCTCTATCACTGTCGTATTGTCTTTGTCTATCTTAATTTTCTTTGCCTTTCCCATATCTTCTATCCGTGTATTTTCAAGCTTCATTCCCTTTTCCTCAGCAATTACTTTTCCACCAGTTAGAACTGCAATGTCTTCAAGCATCTCTTTTCTACGGTCTCCATAACCAGGTGCCTTAACAGCGGCACACTTAAATGTCCCACGGAGTTTGTTGACAACCAAAGTAGCCACTGCTTCTCCTTCAACATCCTCTGCTATCACAAGGAGTGGTTTTCCTACCTGGGCTATCTTTTCCAAAAGTGGGAGGAAGTCTTTCATTACGGATACCTTTTTGTCATAAATAAGAATATAAGGGTCATCAAGCACAGTTTCCATTTTCTCTGGGTCTGTAACAAAGTAGGGCGATATGTATCCGCGGTCAAATTGCATTCCCTCAACTACCTCAAGCTCTGTCTTAATCCCTTTGCCTTCTTCTATCGTGATTACTCCATCCTTTCCGACTTTCTCCATCGCCTCAGCAATCATATCCCCTATCTCTTTATCGTCATTTGCTGAGATTCTGCCAACATTGGCAATCTCTTCCTTTCCCGTAGTCGGCTTGGATATTTTCTTCAACTCCTCTACTACTATATCAGTTGCTTTCTCGATTCCGCGCCTAATCATCATCGGGTTAGCTCCAGCAGTTACATTTTTATGTCCCTCACGAAATACTGCTTGTGCTAAAACAGTTGCCGTGGTAGTGCCATCACCTGCAATGTCTGAGGTTTTTGACGCTACCTCTTTTACCATCTGAGCTCCCATATTCTCAAACTTGTTTTCAAGTTCTATTTCTTTGGCTACAGTAACTCCATCTTTTGTAACAGTTGGAGAGCCCCATTTTTTCTCCAGAGTTACATTCCGTCCCTTTGGTCCGAGTGTTACTTTAACCGCATTTGCAAGCTGGTCAACTCCACTCTTGATAAGGGCTCTACCTTCTTCTGCATATTTTATTTCCTTAGCTGCCATCTTTCCTCCTTTATTCGATAATTCCTAATATGTCGTCTTCACCCATTATTAGGTATTCTGCATCGTCAACCGTAACTTCTGTTCCTGCGTACTTGCCAAATAATACACGGTTCCCTTCTTTTACTTCGGGGTTTCTGCGAGTCCCTTTCTCGTCAAATGCCCCAGGACCAACAGCAATTACTTTACCCTCCAGTGGCTTTTCCTTAACGGTATCAGGGATAATTATCCCTCCTTTTCTTACTTCCTCCAGCTCGATACGTTCCACAAGAACTCTGTTACCAAGTGGTTTTAACTTCATCTTCCCCTCCTTTTATTTGTTCAGGACATCCGTGACTCGTTCACACACATCCTTTGGTCATCACAGGACATCCTTTGGTCGTCGCAGGACATCCTTTGCTCATTGCAGGAAGTCCTTTGGTCATTGCAGGAAGTCCTTTGGTCATCACAGGACATCCTTTGGTCGTCACAGGAATCCCTGGATTCATTCACACACATCCTTTGCTCGTTGCAGGAAGTCCTTTGGTCGTCACAGGACATCCTGTAATCATTCACACACATCCTTTGCTCGTTCAAGGATTTCCTTTGGTGGGTGAGACAGGGATTGAACCTGTGACCTCTGCCTTGTAAGGGCAGCGCTCTCCCCGCTGAGCTACTCACCCATTTAAAAGTGCTGAACATTCTCATCATTTGAACTATTCACCCCAAGATGCATTTATATAATACTAATTTTAGACTTGTCAAGACTATTCTTTGAAATTATACAAAAACAGCTACTGCGACTACTGTTGTCCAAATACGGTTTTCCCCTCTTGCCTCTTTTGCTATAGACAAACTCCGACCTGCCACAATCCCAAAACTCTTTTTAAGCAATTCACAAGCTCCCTTTTCAGCTTCTTTTGCCACCACAGATTCTTCTTCCCCAATATTTGTGTATTCAAAAATACATCCAATTTCACCTTGAATTTCTGGAAATGCTACTCCCACAGCTGCGGATATTAACTCCTTTTCTTGGCTTTGATTTTCTGCTAATACGCAGTGGACAATTTGCCCTGGAGATAGGAGTTTTAATCCATCTTCTTTGCTTATAAGTTCACATTCAGGCGGAATAATACTGGATACTGGAACAAGATTATATTTCCCAATCCCTGCATCCTCAAGTGCTATTCCAAAACTTATAAGAGAATCCTTGTCTCTCCCACTTCCACAAGTCAAAAAAAACTTATTAGGAACCATTTTCTCTCTCTACAATACATCCAAATTATCCCCAAAAATCAGATAATTCTTCCATAAATCTATTTTTTCTATATTACCTCTCATTTATTTTAAAATCTGGCTTATGAATACCTTCTTTAATTTTTTTCCTCGATTCTTCCCAGCACTTTTTATCGTCTGTGGGTGGAGTAGTTTGAACAAGCCAGTTATATTTTTCTCTAATGCGCTTAACTTCATTATAAAAATCGCTTTCGTTCATAAAATCACTAAATGTTTCATGAAGAGAACGGGCTTCATGTTTTAGCACTGTAAAGCTTTTTGCGGCAAAGAGATGCTCTCTTGCCTTTTTTCCTGGCTCCATAAATATATTTAACATTGCAATCAATCCCGAAAGGAGAGTAATCCAACTAATCCAGGATGGCACTCCTAAAAGTAAAGCAAGAGCACTTAATACAGTAATAATAACAGGAATTAGTTTATACCAAAATGCTTTAGAAGATAATTTATGTGCGATACAATGATGAACCTCCGCTGTATAAATAGAATCTTCTTTTATTCGTTTGCACTCATCTATTAAGTTTTGGTTTCTTGCATTATTTGCCATTATCTATCCGTAAGGGGGAAAAGGTTCTCCGAATAATTCCCTCCATTTTCCGATAGCTTCTTTCTCACTTAATTTCCCCGGCAATACACACTCATAACATATTTCACATATATGCTCTAATCCCTCCTTCAATTCCGACTTTTCATAATCAGCAAGATATTCGTCTGCATTAGAAGATTTACTGGAGGGTATCTTTATGGATTGTAAAATTTGAACTGAGGCTATACAAAAGAAATAATAGACTAAATAAGGATAAGAAATTTGGAGTCCCCTATCTTTTAGATACTCTATTTTTTGAGTAATAATATCTGCTGCTAAAACTTCAAGGTGATAAGACTCCATTTGGGGAAATTGATTTCTTTTTGCAGATTTCAACATTTTTATAGTTGGAATAAGATAACCCCCTGTTTCACCATTCTTTCTTGAGATATAATCTGCATCATAGTTGTAATCTGTAATAACCCATTTATTTCTTTTTGGAATCCAGTACCCTCTTCCTGCTGGTAGCGTCGAGGTTCCATCAGGAGCTTTGCCAATTTGGTCAAGATAGGCGGGGACAAGCTCAATCTTTACCTTATCGGCATATTTGATAGTAATAACTGGATTGTCTGTCTCAGGTCCCATTTTATTGTAGGTTTCATGTCCAGAAATGATGCCTTCCGTTTTATTAAGGGCATCCGCTGGTGAAATTCCACCAGTCGGAAGCCATCGGCAGAAGTTTCCAAGAGTGACCAAAATATCAATATCAAAAGTGTCTTCAGACCGAGGTTGAATTCTTGTCTTCCTTTGTAAGGATCCTATTAATTGCGTTTTAATATTACTATCGTATGATTCAATCCAGCCTCTTATTGCATTATGATGAGTCGTCACCTTCTCCTGAAAACTTTCATCCAACTCAAGCCGAGACTTAAATTCATTGAAAGCTTGTGCTACTGTAAGAGCCATATCATCTTCTCTTAATTTCTTGATTTTTTTCTCTCATTTTATATTATTCCGTAGCTCCTTTTTCAAGATACAACCGAGCCGCAAGATTGGCGAGTCGTCTCACTCTTGCAATATAGTTTTTTCGCTCTTTGGGTGATATTGCCTTCCGAGCATCAAGCACATTTAATATATGCGAACATCGGATTGCATAATCATATCCGGGACACAAGAGTCCTTGCTTGAAAAACTTCTTTGCTTCCTCCTCAAACTTATTAAAAAGTTCAAGCTCCAGCTCAACATTTGCTAACTCAAAATTAAAAGCACAAAACTCCTGTTCCTCCTGCTTATACAATTCTTTATACTTCACACCAGCTCCCCACTCAAGTTCCCACATTGAATCTTTTTCCTGTATAAGCATTGCTATCCTCCCAAGTCCATAGGTTAGCTCAACTGACACAGGTTCAAGCTCTACTCCACCCATTTTTTGAAAATAAGTAAATTGAGTTATTTCCATTCCATCAAGCCAAACTTCCCATCCAAGTCCACGAGCATCCAATGTCTCAGATTCCCAGTCATCTTCTACAAATCGCACATCATGCTTACTTAAATCAATTCCTAAAACTGCGAGACTCTTCAGATAAACGTCCTGAATCTTTTGTGGCACTGGCTTTAATACCACCTGATATTGATGAAATGCTTGTGACCTCATAGGATTCTCTCCATACCTACCATCCTTTGGACGCTTTGACAATTCTACATAAGCTACCTTCCAATGCTCCGGCCCAAGAACCCTGAAAAAAGTGAGTGGATTAAATGTTCCTGCTCCTACTTCCCCAGGGTATGGCTGACCCAAAACACAGCCTCGCTTTTCCCAAAATCCATCAAGCTTTCTAATAATATCTTGAACTTTCATATCTTTAGAACTGCCAGAATTATATTATTTCTTTATACTTTGTCAACTACTATTTTTCTTGAAAAAGGGATGCTTTTTAAAGTAAATTTCTCTTTGTGACCTATTTCTCTTGCTTTGTCCAAAAGGTGCGAGCGAGGGCTCGCATCTACCACAAACTTATGCTTGACATTTGGATAGAAGAGCATAAATTAAATCAAGGTAGAATAAAAATGAACCACAGAGAACACAGAGAACGAAAATTTCTTTGTGTCCTTTGTGGTAAAATGAATTTTTCGTGCCCTTTCGTGTAATTCGTGGTTAAAAATCTTGTGTAATCTGTGGTTAAAAAGGAGTGAAAATGGATAAATATTTACTTGAGGAGATGACCTGGGAGGAAGCAAAGGAGAAATTTAAGGAGACTGATATTGCAATTCTTCCTGTTGGGAGTATTGAACAACACGGACCACATCTTCCCGTGTCCACAGATGCGTTTGATGCCTATTGGCTCGCAAAAGAGACAGTTAAAAGAGTAAAAGCCCCAAACCCAGTAGTTCTTCCGCCACTAAATTATGGTGTCTCTTATCACCATATGACGTTTCCGGGGACTATATCTCTTGCTCCAGAGACTCTTATCAGCACGGTTTATGATATTGGATGCTCTATTGCGAGTTATAGAGTCAAGAAACTCTTAATTATAAATGGGCATGGAGGGAATACTCCAGCCCTCAAGTGTGCTGCCCAAAAGCTCACTTATGAGAAAAAACTCCAAATCTTTATAGACTCGGGTGAGATAGCATCTAAAGAGAGAAAAGAGATTGTGAGCACTCCCAATGATGTTCATTCAGGCGAATATGAGACATCTACTTCATTGGCTAATCGGGAAGAGCTTGTAAAAGTGGATAAATTAGTTAAAGCAATTCCAAAATTCCCATTACCCTGCCTTGAATTCTCTGGAGATAATAAAGTGCCGTGGGTATTTACAACTGACAAACTGTCTAAAACAGGAGTTCTTGGCGACCCGACTCTTGCGACCAAAGAGAAGGGCAAAAAGTTGTGGGAAGCACATATAAAAAACCTCGCAGAATTCATTGAGCAACTGAAAGGAATAAAAACTTGACATTTTTAGGTTATGAAGGTAAATACATATGAAAAGGAGAATGTGCTACATATTTACTAAATTTTTCGCAATCCTTTTATAAAAATTACAGATTTACACAGATATAATTTGTTTATTTTATCCAAATCTGTGTCCCGTTTTGTTTTTTATATTTATTCAGGATTATCCCTGATA
>JAUWHX010000054.1 GCA_030605695.1 bacterium
CAAGTATTTCTTGATGTATTCAATCTCTGTTCCGGAAGAGTTTTGGAAATTCCGGAATAAATTTTGGAAAAAAACTTGGGAAAAAAACTTGACGCGTATTTCATAACCTTTTAAGCTATAAAGAGTTATTTATGAAAAAACTGTTGCAAAAATAACAGGATGAACGAATATAGAGAGAATGCAGCTTGCAAAACAGAAGTAAATAATTATGAATAAAACTAACATACAAAATCTACTTAAAAAACTTGATTTCAAATCTAATATTTTTGAGATTTACACGAAAATATATGACAAACACAGTTATACAATTACAGCTGACTTAAAGAATAATAAAATTAACTTTGGTAATAAAATAACTGTTGGAGATAAAACAACCTCAAACTTTTCAAATCCTGAAAATCTTGTTGTTTTGGAATGTGTGGACAGACTTCTTGATAAAGGTTACAAACCTAAACATTTGCACCTTGAAAGAAAATGGAAACTTGGTAGAACAGGAAAAAGTGGAAAAGCCGATATTAATGTTTACGACAATGATGGCAAAACCCTTTTAATGATTGAATGTAAAACAGCAGGATATGAATACGAAAAAGAAATCCAAAAAATGGAAGCTAATGGCGGACAATTATTTTCGTATTTACAACAAGACCGAGATGCAAAATATCTTTGTTTGTATGCTTCTAAACTTGATAATGACAACAATATTAAATATGATAATGCAATTGTAAAAATTGAAGACCGACCGGAAGATTTTGAACAATACGAAAACGGCGATAAAACGATTAAACTATATCAAAGAGCAAAAAATAACGAGCAATTATACAATGCTTGGAAAGAAACATTCAACCTCTATTTTCACTACAATGGTATTTTTGACGATGATGTTTCTGCATACTCAATAGACCTTAAACCATTAAAACGAAGAGACCTAAAAGAACTTGAAAACTCGCAAGGGATTTTTAACAAATTTGCGGAAATACTTCGACACAATAATATTTCGGATAAATCAAATGCATTTAATAAAGTGCTTTCGTTATTTCTATGCAAAGTTGTGGACGAAGAAAAAGATGATGGAAACGATGAAAGAGTTTTACATTTTCAGGTTATTGAAGGCGAAAATACTGAAGTCCTTATTGACAAACTACAAGCATTATATCAGGAAGGAATGGATAAATATTTACACGAAGATATTGTTTATTTCTCAGACGATGCAGTTTCAAATATTCTGAAACATTTTCCACGTCAAACTTCACAAGAAGAAATTTTAGATATTTTCAAACAAGTTAAATACTATACTAATCAGGAATTTGCTTTTAAAGAAATACACAATAAAGAACTTTTTAAACAAAACAGTCGGATTTTAAAAGAAGTGATCAAACTGTTTCAATACTACAAATTTAAATACACACATAAAGAACAAATACTCGGTAATTTCTTTGAATTGCTTTTAAGTTTGGGAGTAAAACAAAGCGAGGGACAATTTTTTACGCCTGTTCCAATTACCAGATTTATAGTAAGTTCAATACCAATAAAAGAAAATGTGCTGGAAAATCTCGAAAACAAAAAAGATGATTTCTTGCCAAAAGTATTGGATTATGCTTGTGGAAGCGGACATTTTTTAACCGAAGCTATTGATGAAATTCAGCAGGTAATTGATGGTTTAGACGATACAAAATATTATTCGGAAGTAAACGAATATATTAAACACAATAAATTTAAAACCTTTTGGGCAGAATATCATATTTTTGGTATAGAAAAAGATTATCGTCTGGCAAGAACTTCGCAAATAGCTTGTTTGCTTAACGGAGATGGTGAAGCTAATATTATTTTTGGAGATGGTTTAGAGACACCAGAAACTCACCGTAAAAAAGTGTCGAATTTCCCTGACAAAGTTGATATCATTATTACAAATCCGCCTTATTCCGTAAAAGCATTTAAAAACTATTTGACCGTTACAAAAAACGATTTCACCTTGTTTAATGATTTAACTGTAAACAGTAAAGAAATTGAAACACTTTTTATTGAGCAAACTAAAAAGCTATTAAATGTTAATGGTGTTGCCGCTATTATTTTGCCATCATCAATTCTTAAAAATACAGGTTTATACACCAAAGCTCGTGAAATAATTTTGCAATATTTTGAAATTCCTGCAATTGTTGAGCTTGGCAGTAAAACATTTATTGCAACAAGCACAAACACTATTATTCTTTTCTTGAAACGCAGAAACGATAATTTCCAGAAAAATAGACATTACATAGCCGAAGATTTTATTTTCAGCAAAGACAAGAAACGAAAAATGGATTTTATCGATAGCCAACTTTTATTGAAAAAATTTGCAGAATACAGAGAATTGAAAATAGAAGATTACAAAACATTACTTGACCGTAAACCAAACGAAGCAATTAAAAGCTGGGATTTATTCAAATATTATGTAGAGTGGTTTGAAAGTTTAACAGAGATAAAGAAACTACAAACAAATACAACCTTTGAAAAACTCTCAAAAGAAGAACAGCAGAAAAAACTTGATGACTTGTTTTATGCAAAAATATTTGACAAAGAATACGAAAAGTTCAAGTTCTTTATGCTTACAATGCAAAACCATGTTGTAAATTATCACCCCAATTTATACAAATCGCAAAAAACCGTAATTATAAAAACAGGCGAAAAAGAAATTGAAAAAGCTTTTTTGGGTTACGAAAAAAGTGAACGAAACGGATACGAAGGTATTGACTTTGACCCTGAACAAACTAAACTATTTAATGAAAACGATTTTACAGATCCAACAAAAGCAAATTCGTACATCCGAAAAGCATTGCTTGGAGAAGAGATTACAGAAATACACGAAAGCCTGAAAGACCACATTAAAATAGTGAACCTTACTGATTGCCTTACTTTTGATAATGTTGGGGTTGAAAAGCAGATTAATACCATCAAATTGCCCATTAAAATAAATAGCAAATATGAATTAGAAAAATTATCTATTTTCTGTGAAGGAATTTCTGGTATTATTTATGACAAAAAAGACCAAGTATTAAAAACAACTAATAGAAAAATATTAACGGCTTCAAATATAGACTTGGGAACAAACTCTTTGGCATTTGATAAAATAATTTACCTCAAACAAGATTTAGAAATTGATAAAAATGCTAAACTAAATAAAAATGATATTTTTATATCCACATCAAGTGGAAGTATTAATCATTTAGGAAAATTTACATTAATAAAGGATGATTTAGATTTTTATTCAGGTGGTTTTTGTTCAATTTTAAGATCAAAAAATTATCGGGAAGCAAAGTATATTTCTATAATTTTAAGTAATTTTATCGAATATAGAAATTTTATTGAGAAATTTAAAGGTGCTAATATTAACAACCTTAAAATAAACGAGTTATTAGAATTTCAAATCCCCACCCCGCCAAGAAACATACAAAAACAAATAATAGAAGAAATTGAAGCTATAGAAAAACGAGAAGAAAAAACCAACAAAAATATAGAAGAAGCAAAAATAATTATTGAAAAAAAGATAAATATGATTGATGGGAAAATGATGAAATTGGGAGATATTGTATTAACAAATCCATCAAAACAAGAGATTTCTGATGTGGATGTAAATACAATTGTTTCATTTGTTGAAATGGCTTCCGTGAGTATTAATGGTTTTATAGCTAATAAAGTAGACAGACCTCTCGAGGAATTGAAAAAAGGTAGTTATACTTATTTTAAGGAAGATGATATTTTGATAGCTAAAATCACCCCCTGTATGGAAAATGGGAAATGTGGCATTGCAATAAACTTAACTAATAAATTGGGGATGGGTAGTTCTGAATTTCACGTAATTAGAGTTTCTGAAAAAGTAAATAATAAATTTCTCTTTTCATTTCTTAACCAAGAAACTATTAGAATTGCAGCTAAAAAACAAATGACAGGTGCCAGTGGTCACAAAAGAGTTCCTATTGAATTTTATGAAAATTTACAAATTCCTGTTCCACCTATTGCCGAACAGAAAAAAATAGTATCAGAAATCGAAAATTTAGAAAAAGCGATTGAGCAATTAGAAAACACGATAAAAAATGTAGAAGAAGAAAAGAAAGAAGTATTAACAAAATATTTGGAGTGATGTCCCCGCAAAAGCCCTACACATTTGTAATTCGCACAGTCTACGCTATATCCAAAAATCGCAAAAGAGTATGTCTTGCCAATGCTGAAAGACAGACAAGATAAAGAAAGCACAGGGCAAAAAAACAAGCTGTAATTACAAGTAAATATACAATTTATTATATACATTTACAATTGTTAATGGTTTGACAGGATAGCGGTTTTAAATATCCAGCCAGCTTTTATACTGTCTCGTTATACGAAATTACCCTTCGCCCGTTAAAATCATTGTTAATTGAATCGCCCGATGAGAAAAATAAGTTAGAAGTGAATTATTCCCTGATGAAGATGTTCATCCCACATACACCTAAGATATAGTGTGATTATAAGAGCATGAGGGAAAAAATTCTCAGATATTGGAGCTACAATAGGAGAGTATTTTAGAGTAAAGACTATCGCAGGCAAAAGTTTTTTGCCAAGTATTTACTGTATGGACGTTCAACTAAACGCTCATAATTAAGGATAACATTTTTGATTTTTGTCTTGACACTGCTTCATTTATATATCACAAAATATATAGTGACAGATTAAGATTTTTACAGACAAAAAAGACTTGACTCCAAATTATGAGAACTCTAATTATAATTAGTACTGTATTGTTAGTTTTTGGATGCAACAAGACGCCTCATTTCCCAAAGATAAAATTTAAGCACACAGAAATTGATTTTGGAGAGATTGCTCAAAGGCAAAGGATAACACATATTTTCAAATTTAAGAATATTGGTGGAGATACACTAATAATTGAGAAGGTACATGCTCCTTGAGGATGCACTGCTGGTGCGGTCGCATCAAAAAAAGTAGCACCTAAGGGGAAAAGTGCAATTAAAGTTACTTTCTACTCCGGAAGATACAAAGGAAACATGAGAAAAACAGTGTCTATTTACTCTAATGATTCTACTAATGCTGTTGTTCGCCTTACTGTCAGGGCAACAGTACTTGGTCCCTGCCCTTGGGTAACTCAATCCAAACAATCCAAACGAATTAAGATAAAATGAGAATCCTGTATTTTAATTACAAAATATGAAAGATATTCGCAGAGAAATTCCGAGCATTGATAAGATGATAAAAAATAGTTGTTTCAAGGATTATCCTCATAAATTAGTTCTCGAAGTCCTTCGTGATACCACAGATAAATGGCGAGAGAAAATAGAAAAGACAGTCAACAGTCAACAGTTAACAGTTAACAGTTTGCAAAAGATTATAATACAAGAGACACTTGCTGAATTAGGATGTAGGGGCACAATATATTATGCTCCTACATCTTTAAAGAAAGTCATCAACGCCACAGGGGTTATCTTAAATACTAATCTCGGTAGAGCTCCTATTCCGAAAGCCACATTGGAAGCTTTTGCCCAAATTGGTTCTTCATATTCTAATTTAGAACTTTCTCTTGAGACGGGTGAAAGGAGCGACAGGTATTCTCATATTGAAGAGCTTTTAAAAAAACTCGCAGGAGCAGAGGCAGGCATTGTAGTTAATAATAATGCATTTGCAGTGCTTCTTATTTTGGACACATTCGCAAAAGGGAAAGAAGTAATTGTTTCTCGAGGTGAGTTAATAGAAATTGGTGGCTCGTTTAGATTACCTGATATTTTGAGTAAAAGCGGATGTACCCTTGTAGAAGTGGGAACAACAAACCGCACCTACATCGAGGATTACGAAAAAGCAATTACAGGAAACACTGCATTATTCTTGAAAGCTCACACCTCCAATTACAAAATTTTAGGTTTTGCTCATACACCCGCACTCAAAGAAATAGTGGCATTGGGGAAAAAACATAATATCTTGACTGTGGAGGATTTAGGCAGTGGCTTGCTTGTTGACCTCACGAAATTTGGTCTCCCTTATGAGCCGACGGTTCAAGAAGCAATTAAATCAGGTGTAGATATTGTGAGTTTTAGTGGCGATAAATTATTAGGTGGTCCTCAATGCGGGATTATACTCGGCAAGAAAGCATATATAACGAAACTCAGAAAGAATCCCTTGTTTAGGGCTTTGCGTGTGGGGAAGTTCACATTGTCCTGCCTGGAATCGATGCTACGAATTTATTTATATGAAGATGACCCTATCAGCAAGATTCCTCATTTATCTATGATTACAGAGCCGGTTGCGAGTGTAAAAGAGCGTGCAGAAAAGTTATATAATAAACTTTCTAAGATATTTGTAGGAACAAATTATAATCTGTCCCTACAGGAATCAGAGGCAGAAATAGGAGGCGGGGCTTACCCCGGAGTGAAGATTCCAAGCTTTGCTGTAACTATATCTTCACAGGAGCATTCTCCTGATTCTATAAGCAAAAAGTTAAGAGCAGGGGAACCACCCATTATTTCCCGTATAGCCAATGATAAAGTATGGCTGGATTTAAGAACAATCTTTGCCGATGACATAGATTTAATTGTAGAGGGAGTAAAAAAATGGGTTTAAGGAGAATATAAGTGAGAGAAGTAGTTCCAATAGAAGTTATTGAACAAAAGATTTTTATGATTCGCAGACAGAAAGTTATGCTGGATAGAGATTTAGCAGAACTTTATGGCGTGGAAACCAGAGTGCTGAACCAGGCTGTGAGGAGAAATATTGGGCGTTTTCCAGAAGATTTTATGTTTTCTTTGACACGACAGGAGATTAGGGACTTATCACAAATTGTGATAAGTTCAAAAATCAAGCATGCTCCAAATGTTTTTGCTTTTACTGAGCAAGGAGTTGCGATGCTCTCAGGTGTTCTTAATAGTAAAAGAGCTATACAGGTAAATATCACTATAATGCGGGTATTCGTGAGATTAAGACAAATTCTTTCTACACATAAGGAACTTGCATATAAATTGAAAGAGCTTGAGAGGAAGACAGAAAAACATGATGTAGAAATTCAAACGATTTTTGAGGCAATTCGTCAACTTATGACGCCTCCAGAAAAACCAAAACATAAAATTGGATTCTAAATGGATTAAAGATGAGAGATGGGGGATAAACCCCTACGCTACTATGGATGTTACTGGAAATTTAGGGTATGTCCACGAAAGTTTCAGGGAACTCTCCCAACATCTCGGAGATGTCTCCCAAAATGTCGGAGAGGTATCCGAGAATGTCGGAGAGGTGTCCCAATCTTTCGGAGTGGACTCCCAAAGTCTCGGAGTGGACTCCCGATGACTCGGAGTGGACTCCCAATATTTCGGAGTGCTCTCCGAACATCTCGGAGAAGACCCTGAAATATAAAAATATGTGTGGCAAACGGATACATATATGAGTTTAATTATTGGAACGGCAGGGCATGTTGACCACGGTAAGACAGAACTTATAAAAGCACTTACGGGAATAGATACAGATAGACTCCCCGAGGAAAAAGAGAGGGAAATGACTATCGTGCTGGGCTTTGCCTTTATAGATTTGCCCAAATACGGGAGAGTCGGAATAATAGATGTGCCCGGTCATGAAAGGTATTTAAAGAATATGATTACCGGCGTAAGCGGAATAGATTTAGCTCTACTTGTTATATCTGCGGATGAAGGTGTAATGCCCCAGACCAAGGAGCATTTTGAAATCTTGGGCTTCGCAGGAATAAGCCGAATGATAGTGGTGTTGACTAAAATTGACCTGATAGACGAGGAAATAATAGAAGAAGCCATTATGCAAATTCAAGACTTGCTTGAAGGCACTCGGTATGCTGATAGCAAAACCATAAAAGTCTCGAGTAAGACTGGCGAGGGATTATCAGAACTCAAGCAGGTGCTGGACGAGGTAATTTGTGATATGCCAGCAAAAAAGACATCCGGAGTGCCTATCTTGCCAATCGACCGTTCATTTATGCTTAAAGGTGTGGGCACTGTGGTTACTGGTAGCGTAGTCAATGGGATTCTAAAACTCGGTGATAAGGTTTGTATTTATCCACGAAAACTGCCCTCAAAGATTAAGCAGATACAGGTTCATAATGAGCTTGAAAAAGAGATAGATGCGGGGCATAGAGTTGGAGTGAAT
This sequence comes from bacterium, assembly GCA_030605695.1. Taxonomy (GTDB): domain Bacteria; phylum Hydrothermota; class UBA3073; order JACQXS01; family JACQXS01; genus JAGMCN01. Next base: position 8,122 of record JAUWHX010000054.1, read on the forward strand.
CTTGCAAATATAAAAGTCAATGAAGTTGATATAGGAGATGTAGTATCGGAAGAAGGCGGTCTATTCACCACAAGATTGATTGACGCAAAATTAGAACTCAGACCGGGCGTAAATGTGAAACACTGGATGAGAGTGAGAGTGCATATTTTGACTAATGAGATTCTGGGAAGAATCAGGCTATTGGGAGATGGCAAATATTGCCAGATATTATTGGAGAAGCCCGCAGTAACCTGGTTTAGAAATAAATTCATAATAAGGAACTATTCTCCAACATACTTGATTGGAAGTGGCACAATACTAAATCCAGCACCTACTGGGCATAAAAGAAAAGACGAGAAAGTTGTTCGATTGCTGGAATTCAGGGAAAAACATAATATGGAAGAGATAATAACCGAAGAAATTAAACATAAGTATTGTTCGCAGAATCCTGTGGAGAAAATAGAGAACTTTAAAAAGACTCTATTTACTCCTGATGGTGAGTTTGATAGTGTGTTGAAAAAGCTGATAGACTCAGGAGCTATTAAAATAATTTCGCAATATATTATTGATAAATCTACTTCCGAAAGAATAAAAGGAAAAATTGTTACTGAATTAGAAAGTTTTTGTAAGGCGAGTAGTAGAGTAAAAATTGGTATGCCAAAAGAGGAGTTAAGAAAAAAGATAAAGATAGAACAGGGATTATTTGGCTCTTTTCTTCACGAATTGGATGAGGAGGTTGAGATTGTAAAAGATAAAGTACGGCTTAAAAGCTGGAAATCATTATTAAGTGAGAACCAGATAAGGGAATTAAAAAAAGTGGAAGAAATTTCGCGAAAGGAGTTTTGTTCTTTTAAAGAGTTTGACAGAGAAATAATAAATATACTTTCAGCGGGAGGAAAGATAGTAAATATAAGAAATGAATTCTTTGTTCATAAAGACCGTTTTGAAGTATGGAAAAACGCCATAAAAGGTTATATAGAGAAAGAAAAAGAAATAAGTATCGGAGATATAAAAAGGATTTTAGGGACTACACGGAAATATGTTGTTCCTTTTGCCGAATATCTTGATGAAATAAACTTCACAAAAAGAGTAGGAGATAAAAGAATATTGTGTGGAGGCGGATAGGGGCTGGTGTCCCTACTGGACTTCAAATCCAGCTTTTCCGATTGTATCGGAAAGGTAGGTTCGATTCCTACACGCCTCCGCCATTTTTATTAAAATCTATAAAAGATTGAGTTGCACGACTTTTTATCCCCACTTTTGAAAATACTATATAGAAACAACGGAGAATATCTAAATCCTTAATCTCTATTTTTCGCAGGGTCCCATCCTTAACTGCCCATTCTGACAAGAATGATACACCTAATTTAGCTTCTATACCTTGTTTCACTGCCTCTGTGCTTCCAAGTTCCATAATTATTTTGAGTTCCTTTATCCCTTTATTTTTCAAAGTTCTCTCTACCGTATCCCTTGTTCCTGACCCTTCTTCACGCCAAATGAATTTGCCTGTTTTCAGCTCCTCAAGGGTAATGCTTTTCTTTTTTGCCCAAGGATGTTGAGGATAGACTACAAGCACTATTCTATCTTTTGCCAGCTTAATATATTCTAACCTTTTATCTTCTATTTTTTCACCAACTGCCCCTACTTCAAGTTTATGCTCAAGGATTTTGGTAATTATATCCTTGCTGTTTGAAATTTGGACAGATACCTTTACATCGGGATATTTTTGCTTGAAGCCATTTAAAACTCCCGGCAGAATATATGTCCCGGGAATTGTGCTTGCACCAATAATTAAATTGCCTTTTGTTATATCTTTTAACTCATCAATCTTATCCTTGGACTCATCAACAAGTTTAAGGATTCTTTTTGCGTAGTGATAAAGAATTTCTCCATCTTCAGTAAGTGCAATCTCTCTTTGTGAACGGTCAAAAAGAGTTGCGTCATAAAACTTTTCTAATGCCGAGATTTGACTGCTTATTGTGGATTGAGTGCGATAGACCAGCTCACCCGCTTTAGTGAAACTCTTTTTCTCTGCAACCGCACAAAATGTCCTAATATGTTGCAACTCTATCATTTTATTTCTTGCTCAACTCAATTGCTTTTTCATAAAGTCCGTATGCTTTAAGTAACCAAAGAGAATCTTTGCCGTCAATTAGACAATATCTTCTTGGTCGGGATGGTTGTACTGCAAATGCTCTTAAAGTAGCACGGACTGGTTGTGTTATCTCATGACAGTGTTGAACAAATAATACCTCCGCTGGCTCCTGGGATAATCTATATATCTGATCATTATTTTTACCAAGGTGATTTAATCCCATTGATGCAAATCTAGACGGACCTTTCAAAAGGAATGCAGCTGTAACTCTTTTCCCATTAAGATGGAGATGTGCTGTATAGTGGTCAGATGCTTCACCGCCCCAATCTTTTTTTGTAGGATCGCCTAAAATTTCTGCCAAGCAAGTTTTAAAGGCTTGTTCACTTATATCACGCATTGGTTCATAGCTTTTCGACTCAGGCGTTTTTTTAACTTTACCGAATTCATCAAAATCCTCAATAAAGTTTTCAAAGAAGTCATAACGCCACCACATAATCTTTTCTTCCCACTCTGGATTGTCACTGAATAGCCAAGGAAAACCAATAATGAAGGGATGAAATATAAGTAAATCACCTTCCTTTTGGTGAAGTTCCGCTATGAGAGAAAGTTCTGCTCCTCGGTGAAGTTCACTTTTTAGCGTGGCAGAGGAAATGTGCATTGTTGAATATTGAATTTCAACACGGTATTCGCAGTTGCCTTTAGGGATGATTCTACTCGAAGTGCGTTCTGCGAAAATATCTCCACATGGAGCCAGTTTCTCTGTAGAACAGAACATAGTTACGCATTCAGAAGCTAAAACTTCTTCTAATGTTTTTATTTTAAATACTTTGCAATAATCTAAAAGCACTTGAGTATATATGTGGTCAATTCTACCTTCACGATACCCATCAGGCAGTTGAGGAGGAAGTTGAGAAATTTCTCTATCAACAATCTGCATTCCTTTTTCTCCTAATAGGGTTTGTATCTTTCTTCTATTTACGAAACCGGGATCAATCGTATGTTTTAAGTTAAGAGATCTTTCTTCGGTTGTAAGTTTTTCTCTAATCATAAATGGTTATAAAAATCCAATTTCAGATAACTTGTTTATATCCGAATTGGTTCGTTTTTACCTCCTCAGAGTTGAAACAATACGCATTGGATTTAGAAGTAAATCTAATGCCTCATCAGCACTACGAACTATCAGGTCTGCATTAAGAATTGCATCTCTGAAAGCACCCTCTTTTTCAATAACAGCTATGCCGATTTTTGCTTCCTTGAGCATTAGAGTGTCATTTGCTCCATTACCAATAGCAACGGTTTTTTCTTTTCCTACTTTAAGAACGAAATCTCGCTTCTTCTCGGACTCATTAACAGGAGAAATCCTTACAACCTCAAGGGGCAAAGAGGAGACTGCTTGTTCTACAGTTCCATAAGTATCAGCGGTGAGCAAGTAGATATGGAGATTCTGCGAAAGTTCATTAAGTTTTACTTTGACTCTATCAGCAATTTTCCCATCTACAGCGAGAGTGCCATTTAGGTCAAAAACCGCATTCTCTAATTCTATTTTGCCTATCCCCGGAATGTTAAGTGATAACACACTTCCTCCTATCAATTACAATGTATCTTAATTCTACCAAGATGTCAACATTTTTATTGATACTATCTATTGATTTTTCCGATTTATGTAAGCATATACTATTGAAACTTTCAATTTGACAAATCTGTTTTATAAATGCATATAATAACATTAGTAAAGAAAGGATAATTATGGGCATTTATCTTGATAGCGCTGCTACCTCGTATCCCAAGCCAGACTGTGTGCTTAAAGCTATGAGGCACTATTTTGAAGATATTGGTGCTAACTCTGGTCGTTCTGCTCACAAACTGGCACAAGAAGCAAGTAGATTAGTTTTTGAAACTAGGGAAGGAATAGCAAAGCTAATTGGAGTAAAAGACTCGTCTCGAATTATTTTCACTTCGAACGCTACGGAAGGGTTGAATCTTGCAATTCTGGGTAGCTTGAAAGAAGGAGATAGAGTTATTACTACATCAATGGAGCACAATTCAGTTATGCGACCTTTGCGATTTCTGGAGGAAGAGAGCGGAATCAAAGTAGATGTTATCAAATGTTCAAAAGAAGGAGTGCTAGAGCCAGATGATATAAAGAAAAAGATTACTCAAAACACGAGACTTATTATTGCTACAGCTGCCTCAAATGTAGTTGGAACGATAATGCCGATTCGTGATATTGGAAGGATAGCAAGAAAGCATAATATACCTTTTCTCGTGGATGCAGCACAGACGGCGGGCAGTTTGCCTATTGATGTGGAGAAAAGCCAAATCGATATGATTGTTTTTTCTGGGCATAAAGGACTTCTGGGACCGCAAGGAACCGGGTGCTTATACATCAAAGAAGGCGTAGAGTTAACTCCTTTGAAATTTGGAGGCACTGGAAGCAGGTCTGAATTTGAAATTCAGCCCGATTTCTTGCCTGATAAATATGAGAGTGGAACTCCTAATCTTATTGGAATAGCTGGACTTGGTGCCAGTGTCAAATTCATATTGGAGAAAGGCGTAGAAAATATCAGAAGAAAAGAGGAGAAACTGACCGAATATCTCCTTCAAAAGTTGAAAGAAATAAAAAAGGTAATCATTTACGGAACTCAAGATAGTCGGAAACAGACTTCCGTTGTTTCAATTAATATCAAAAATATGGAGTCCTCTGATGTTGGCGATATACTGGACAGGGATTATGATATAGGTGTGAGATGCGGTCTTCACTGCGCACCTATTGCACACAAGACTATAGGGACATTTCCATCAGGAACTGTGAGGATAAGTTCAGGATATTTTAATACAGAAGCGGATATTGACTATCTTTCAAGGGCTATTCGTGAAATAGCACAATGAAGCAGATAATCACTTTTGCTTCTATTCATTTTGTGATGAAGGCAGAGAAGGTATTAAAGAAAAAGAGAATAGACATCCGATTGATACCTACTCCTCGCAAGATTAGTTCTGATTGCGGCATGGCGATTGAGACTCATTATGAGAATATAGAAAGAATCAAAACGATTCTTGGTAATCATAAATGTGGTATGGATGGTATCTATAGATTTGATGAGAAGGGAGGTTATAGTGAACAAAAGGATTGATGGAAGAGGGCTACCCTGCCCCAAGCCAGTGGTTATGACAAAAAATACATTGGAGGAGATGGAAGCCGGAACAATTGAAGTGCTTGTGGATAATAAACCTGCTGTTGAAAATGTTTCACGATTTGCAAGAAATTCAGGATGTGAGGTCAAGGTAAGAGAAGAGGGCGAGAACTTTATCGTTGAAGTCACAAAGAGAGAAACCTCTGAAGTTTCTAAAGAGGAAATAGTTTGTCAGGTTGAACCACAGAAAACAGGAAAGGGAATAACAGTTCTTATTGAATCAGATACTATTGGAGAGGGGAGTGATGAACTTGGTGCAATCTTAATGAGAGCTCTTTTTCCTACTTTGCTTGAAGCGAGTCCCAGACCCCAAAGGTTAATATTTATGAACAACGGTGCGAAACTTGCTGTGGAGGGGTCACTTTATTTAGATGACATAAGGAAATTGGAGAAGGAGGGGATAGAGATATTTGTATGTGGCACCTGTTTGGACTTTTTTACCCTGAAGGATAAGGTAAAGGTTGGGAAGATTTCAAACTTCTTTGAAATTACACAAACGCTGGTTGAGGCAGACAAAGTAATTACTATATAAAAAATGTCCCGATGAATTGGGACGAAAGGAGGAGAAGATGGAAGGAGAAAGAGAGATGTGGAAAGCCCAAGGCATAGATTTGAAAAGGAACGATGAATTTTTAGAAGCCGCGGGCAAAATATATGGTGATGTGTACATGAAGCAGCCAAATCGTCCGAAGGGAATGGGATTTTTTGATTTTGTGATGTCTGAGGTGCACAGCATACGACCCAAGGAAATGATAGACCATAGAGAAAAAGGTGGCAAAGTAGTTGGAACATTTTGTGTATATGTGCCAGATGAGATAATTTTTGCTGCCAATGGCATTGGTGTGGGACTCTGTTGTGGTTCAGATTTTTCTTTTGTTGATGCTGAAGACATATTGCCGACAAATCTCTGCCCTTTGATAAAATCCGGAATGGGCTTTAAAAAAGGAATGCTCTCCCCTTACTTTGAAGCATGTGATTTCATTGTAGGAGAGACAACTTGTGATGGGAAGAAGAAAGTGTGGGAAATATTTGATAATTACATTCCCACTTATATTATGGAAGTGCCTCAGAAAAAGGACCCTAAACAAAGAGAACTCTGGCTAAAGGAAGTTGAGTTATTCAAGGAAAAAATGGAAAAAGAATCTGGAGTGACAATAACACCTGAGGTTCTGGGAGAAAAGATTAAGCTTATCAACGCACGGAGAAAAGCGATTGAAAGGCTGTACGAGCTTCGAAAGAACTCACCATCCCCTATCTCAGGTAAGGATGCTCTGCTTGTATCTCAGATAGCTTTCTACGATGACCCGGTAAGATTTACTACAAAGGTGAATGAACTATGCGATGAATTAGAAGAACGGGTTAAAAATGGTGAAGGTGTAGTAGAACCAACTGCTCCACGAATTTTGGTTTCCGGGTGTCCTATGGTAATACCAAATTGGAAACTACACCATATAGTTGAGACAAGTGGAGCAATTGTTGCTTGCGAGGAAACCTGCACAGGAACCAGATATTTTGATACTCCCTGTGTGGATGAGACTCCTACGGATATTGATGGTCAACTAAAGGCAATAGCGGACAGGTATCTTAATATAAAGTGTAGTTGTTTCACGCCTAATGATGACCGTATAGACCAGATAATCCAATTTGCCAGAGATTATAAGGCAGATGGTGTAATTTATTACTCACTTCAATTCTGTCTTACCTATAATGTTGAATATGAGAAAGTAAAAAGAGCTCTTAACAAAGAAGGGATACCTTTGCTCAAGATTGAGACTGACTATTCAGAAGAAGACACAGGACAGTTGAAAACACGAATAGAAGGATTCTTAGAGAGGATTTCATAAAACCGAGATGTTTGCTGGTATAGATGTTGGGTCACTTGTTACCAAAGTAGTAGTGTTAAAAAATGGGGAAATTGCCGGCTGTTCTATAGTTAGTTCACGTACCAATCCAAAGAAAGCAGGTGAGCAAGCGTTAGAGAAAGCTATTACCAATGCCAACTGTAAAAGAGAAGATATAAAATGCATTGTTGCTACTGGATATGGTAGAAATTCCTTTTCTTTTGCGGATAAGACTGTTACTGAACTTACCTGTCACGCCACGGGAGCATACTATTTGAATCCAAATATAAGGACAGTGATAGATATAGGTGGACAGGACAGCAAAGTGATTAAGTTAGACGAAAGTGGGAAGATGTCAGACTTTGCGATGAATGACAAGTGTGCCGCAGGGACTGGAAGATTTCTTGAGGTTATGGCACAGGCATTAGAAGTTGGACTTGACTCAATGGGTGAATTTTCACTTAAATCAGACAAGCCCTGTTCTCTAAGTAGCATTTGCACTGTATTTGCCGAGACGGAAGTCATCTCTTTAATAGCTTCAGGAGCAAAGAAAAAGGATATTGTAGCTGGTTTACATATGAGTATTGCGAGGCGAGTTGGCAGTATGGCAAAAGGTCTGGGCTTGCAAGAAGAAATTGCTTTTACTGGTGGTGTTGCAAAGAATTTGGGAGTACGAAATGCACTTGAGGAGTTTTTAAGTGTGAAATTTGTTCCCATTAGCGAAGACCCGCAAATTATTGGGGCATTAGGAGCATCGTTAGTAGCAAGCAAACTTTGAGGATAGGCAAACAATAAAAAAAGGAGGAATAAGATGGAATGCGTGGTAGATAAAATGTTACAAGAGGAAAAACCACTGTTAGAAACACCAGAGGATGTGATTAAATGGACTAATCAACTCCTCTATAAAAGGCCTCAGCAAATAATAGAAGAGAAAAAAAGAACTGGGAAGAAACTAATGTCATTTTTTTGTCTTTTTACACCAAGGGAATTGTTTGATGCAGCAGATGTTTTGTATCCAGTAGTTGCTGCAAGTATGTCAGAAAAAGATATTCCTTTCGGAGAACAATACCTTCCAGCAACTTACTGTCCAATACCCAAGTGTATATTAGGACTTAAGGTGAGAAAGGGAGACATCCTTTTTGAGAATACTGATTTTATAGTCAGTCCTGCTGATTGTGGTTGTAAGACAAAAACATGGGAATATCTAAGCCAATTTCTTCCGGTTCATGTTTATGAAGTACCGAAGAAATTTAACGAGCCGGAAGCAGCAAAATATTTTGAAAGAGAGATGGGACGGGTGCGAAAACGTCTTGAGGAGTATTTAGGCTACGCTATATCAGACGAGAACTTGAGTGCTTCTATTCGTAACTTTAACAAACTTAGAGAGCTACAATTTGAGCTCTGTAGTGAGTTTCGGAGTCATATTCCCTGCCCAATAAAAGGTCTTGATGCATTCTTTGGTATGGCTAGCAGCTTTTTTTTAGATGTCAAGGATGGAATTAGAATATTAGAGATTCTAAACGAAAAGGTGCGAAAAAGAGTGGAAGAAGGTCAAGGTTATAATGGCATGAGAATAATGCTCACAGGTGCTCCGATTGCCTGGCCAACCTTGAAGTTTTACGAATTGATTGAAGCAAATGGTGGAGTGGTAGTTGGTGGTGAGTTTTGTGCTGAAAGCGCTCCATTCTTCAAATTTGAAGATGCTAATCTTGTGGATGAGACGGGGGACCCTATTGAGGCACTTGCACGAAAATATATGAGAATACCTTGTGCAATTTACACTCCGAATACAGAGAGAATTGAAGCTCTTAAGAATATGTCAAGTGTTCTCAAAGTAGATGGAATAATCTATCAATTATTAGAAGGCTGTCTTCCTTTTAATGCTGAATTCAGGAAGGTCAAAGATGCGATGGAGGCTGAAGGAATTCCTGTCATGGGAATTAACACGAACTTTAGTGATTCAGACCGAGCACAGATAAAAGTGAGAATAGAAGGATTTATGGAAATGTTAAAAGCAAGAAAATCGTAGAAGTGTTTAGAAATGGAGCTACAGATTAGAATCTGTGAAATCAGTAGCTGAAAAAGGAGGTAAAAAAATGAAGATAGGAATCATAATATACTCAAATGATTCAGAGAGTGTGTGGAATGCCTTTCGGTTTGGGAATTTTGCATTAAAAGAGAAAGACAGTGTAAAAGTGTTTTTACTTGGTAAAGGTGTGGAGTGTGAGTCTCTGGATACTGATGATTTCAAGGTAACAGAACAAATACAAGGGTTTGTTGGTAATGGTGGCAAGATATTTGCTTGTGGTGGTTGTCTTGAATTGCGGAATTCTGAGGGTTCAAAGATGTGTCCAATGTCAAAAATGAAAGATTTGTACGAGATAATACAGGAAAGTGAGAAAATTGTTACCTTTTAACCTGTCATTTTGACTCTTGATTTCTTTCTCTGTGTCCTCTGTGGTTAAATCATTTTCTCTTGACTTCTCAAATTTTCTTATTACAATTTAGTTATGGATAAAGAGAAAATCTTACGACTTACTCAATATACAACAGGTGCTGGTTGAGCGAGCAAATTGGGTCCGGGGGTCCTGGACAAAGCACTTTGTGGATTGATACAGCGGAAAGACCCAAATCTGATTACTGGGTTTGAGGGTGCAGAGGACGCAGGAATCTACAAATTGACAGATAATCTGGCAATTGTGCAGACTCTGGATTTCTTTACGCCTATTGTTGATGACCCTTATATATTTGGGCAAATAGCTGTAGTTAATGCTCTATCTGATGTCTATGCTATGGGTGGAAAACCACTTGTGGCAATGAATATTGTCGCTTTCCCAATCAAGAAATTGGATGTCTCTGTGCTTCGGGAAATGTTAGAAGGCGGTCTGAACAAAATGGACGAGGCAGAAGTAACATTAGTTGGAGGGCACAGTGTTGAAGACCCTGAGTTGAAGTATGGGATTTCTGTTACAGGTATAATTCATCCTGATAAAGTAATTACAAACGCAGGTGCAAAAGTCGGTGACAAGGTTATACTAACCAAGCTAATTGGAACTGGGATAATCAATACTGCTCTTAAACCAGAACTGGTAACTCCTGAGATTATAGATAAAGTAACGGAATCTATGATTGCTTTGAACCGAAAAGCATCTGAGATTATGCAAGAGATTGGAATAAGTGCTTGCACTGATGTAACTGGCTTTGGGTTACTTGGTCATGCCTGCGAGATGATTGTAGAAGATGAAAAAGTGGGAATGGTAATTTATCCTGATAAAGTTCCTCTTTTCCCAGAGACAGAGAACTTGGCTAAAATGGGAATAGTTCCAGCAGGTGCATATCGCAATAAGATGTTCCGAGCAGGATTTATTGAGAAGCGAATAGAAATATCTGATTGGATGATGGACATCCTCTTTGACCCACAGACTTCCGGAGGCTTGCTAATATGCGTCTCACCTGAAAAAGTTGATAAGATGCTCCGGAAAATGAAGGAGTCCGGGATAAAGAATGCAATTGTTATTGGAGAGATTGTTCAAGAACCAAGAGGTAAAATTATACTCCAATAAAGGGAATCTTTCTTTTGGATATACCGGTAAGAACTTAACTTACGAATCTCTTATTATAGAACTACCATAACCTTCGTGAAAGACTGATTTCCAGTGTTTAATTTATAGAAATAGATACCGGAACAGACGACTTTTTCATCTTGGTTTCTTTTATCCCATACAACCTCTTTGAAGCCAGCAGGTTGTACATCATTTAAAAGAATTCTAATAAGTCTACCCGTGACATCATACACTTCCAACTTTACTTTCATCTTTCCTGGAAGTGTGTAAGAAATTGCAGTTTTATTAAGGACGGGATTTGGATAGTTCTGCATGAGAGTTACCTGCCCAGAAGGAAGTAATTCCTCTTCCTCTACTCCCGTATAGCTGATTACTGCTCTTATGAGGAGGTCTCCCAATAGGTCAGGAGGGACTTTCCATTCCCCATAATGATATGTGTTTTCGTATGGATAATCAAGTGTTCCATCTGTAATTGCCCATACATAACTTGACGCAGTTTTAACAGGTATCTTAATTACTATCCAAAACTTATTACCGGGAGTATAAGATATTGGAGGAGTAATAGAGAATTCCTGCCATATATTATGGGTGGGCATATAAGTTGTGTTAAAGACTGCTGTTCCTGCTGGCTTGCCATCTGCATCAGGTATAACATATAATATACATTCCGAAGCGGATCCTGCTCCTATATAAGAATATACACGAGCTTTTATAAGCTGACATTCCGTTGACGGAGCGAACCTCGCTCCGTAATAACCTACTCCCTCCAACATTCAACCGGGGCAGTTACCATATCCCCAAACGTCCTCACCATCATCATGAAAAAGCTCTTTTTCTTCAGCAAGAGCGAAGGCAGACACAAAAATGAAAATCGAAAAAAGATACTTTATTTTCATAATTCCCTCCTTTTTAATAATATACTTCCCTAACTCATTTTGTCAAGTTTTTTTGAACTTTTTGTTAAATATGCCTCTGCTGGTATATTATAGCTGTTTTCCTTTCCGACTGAGACGGAATAAGTTCTTCTATAGTTATAATAGTCCATAAATTCGTCCAAATCAACTTGTCGTGGACTCTGTGAGAAGCTCCTCTATACTTTCATATCTCTTTTTCCTTCTTAACATGAGACAAGCGTTCTTTCAACTCTTTTACTTTAGATACCATATACCCTTTATTCTGCTTAAATTCAGAGCTTGAGGTATTAATTTTTGACTCTATTTTATACATTTTATTCTTCCTCCTCCTGATATTTTGTAATTTCCGTCCATAACTGGTGTAATATTTTATTGCTTGTTTTTGTATCCATGATAGAACTTAAATAACTATCAACTATTCCATCTATCTTTTTCTTTAACTCTTCTAACTCAGAGAGACTATCTTTCAAATATTTTTCATCTTTTGGTACTTTGACTTTCTCAAGTCCTACAGAAAGCCAGACCTTTAAATAATGAGCTTCGGATTCTGATTTGCAATTGACATATTTTCTCCCAGAATAAAGTCGCCAACCAAATAATTCTTTCTCAATTTTTACCTTGTCCGAATATTCAGGAAGCTTTTTTGTATAAAGATGCTTTTGTGACAAGATTTTTTCTTTATAAAACTTGCCCAGAGTCTCATCACCAATCTTGTCCATTACTGTTTTAGTGAGTAAACCAATATCAATTCCTCCTTTTATCTTTTTCTTATTGCCAAAACTTTTTGCCGTATCAATTCTTGATTTAACTAAATCAATAACTGCTCTATAAACCTCAAGTTGCTCCTCGTCAGTAAGCCCCAAAATCTCACCCATTATAATCTTATCCAACTCTCTCCTGTCAGGCTTGACCTTGTCAAGAGAAACCAGATGAGGGCTATTATTCACTTCCTTAAAGATAGACTCTGCAGGAGTTAGAGAAAGAGACTTAAATCTATTTGTAAGTTTTAACTTTATTTCTTTAGGTAGTTTTATAGGACAAATAACTGGCAAATCCTCAACAACAACTACATCTATATCTGCAATTGCTTGTGCTCCAGTTAATTGTCTACAGGTAAATTCAGTGAAGAATCTGGAAATTGTTGAATTCAATAATGCTGCCAAAATTAATTTATCTTTAGAGTTTTTAGGAGTGATTCCATAAAGCTTTTTGTCTTCAAATACATTTTCATTTAGAAATATAGGCATCCGTTCTCCAACTTTAGCTGGGAAAATCAAAGGAGCATACCTCCAACCCTTTGCCATGCAATACCATGGATTTGGGTATCGCGAAGCACAAGTCGGCCTTTTATCAAATTCTTTTCTCTCTCCATATTTAATATATCTCAATAAATTTGTTCCTTTAAGCTCCTCTTTATCCTTGGTACATAATACTACTTTTTTAGTCAGTTTGCTTTTATCAAGTTTATAAGTACTGACTTCCTTGAGAGAAAAGATTATAGGTTGCAAATACTCACGCTCAATCTTTCTTCTCTTGATTTCTTCCTCAGTTAAATAGAAAAACTCATTGGCACCAGTTGTAAAGCCCCTTCTTACATCTGCCACTTCTTTTAGAGGCACAAATTTGTCCCTACATTTTTCTAAAATCTTAAAGAAAATCTGGGGTGCTCTTATGTATTTACCCCATTTAGCACCAATGTATTTATCTTTCTCAATACCCTCTTTCCATAACTCTTTCTGATATTTGGGAAATATCCTCATCTCCTCATTTTCATAAAATTCATTATGTCCCAGAATGGTATTTTTTAGTTTGTCAATTTCGTTTAGACGATTTAGTTCCTCCTCCCATATATCTTTAGCCGATGGGATGAGATGAGAAAGTGGCTTTTTGAGATAAATAAAACGGACTAAGTTTTCGTCTCGTTCTTTCTTGTCAGAACATTTTTCTAAAATTACAATACAGGTGTTAATATCTGCCGCCTCAAACCATCTCTCAACTTTGGAGCCGATAATGGCAATAATCTTATAGTTTTTAAGAAAAAATTCCTGTAGTCCTTTTCCATAATCAACATCCAGCCAGGAATTTGATACAATGAATCCAAATCTGCCTCCATCTTTTAAGAATTTCATACCATGGACAAAGAAATAAGCATGGATACCTGCTCTTTTAGAAATATTAGCCAGTTTCTTTTCGCCATTTAAATTCAAGAGTGCTTTTTCAATCAATTGCATTTTATAATTTGCATTTTCAGATGCAATCTCTGGTATCTCTTCCTGTCTTGTATAAGGAGGATTGCCAACAATTGCATCAAACCAGCGAGGATACTTTACTTCTCTCTCTTTCAGTCCCAAGGTTTTTGCCCTGACTTTTCTCCATTTCTCGGGGAGTTCAAATCCTTCTTCCTGACTCAACAGAGAAAAGAAATCCTCTTGAATAATATTAGGATAGTTCTTATCCACTGATAAATCATTTATGGCAAGGTTTATAGTTGCAAGATGTGCAGGGAACTTTGCTACATCATTGCCCCAGAGAGTATCAAGTATTTCCTCATGTTTCAGATATTGGTTCATCAACTTTTTGTGTTGATATGCTCTTACTAAAAAAGTCCCTCCACCACAGGCAGGGTCAAAGATTTTGTCGGTTTCGTGTGTTAGACAAAATCTCAAGATAATGTCCACTACATCAGAGTTTGTGAAATACTGTCCCAGTTTATGACGCTCATTAGCAGGAATAAGGTTTTCAAATATTCTACTAATAATATCATATCCAAGCGTAGCAAAATCATATTGCTTTAGAATATTTAGAAGTTTTTTTACCTCTTTTACAACTTCTTTAGACTCAGGATATGCAAGTTCATCAATAAAATCAGTTGTATAAATGGTCTCATAATCTATTTTTAAGACATACTTAAAATTACCTTGAAGAAGTATTTGAAGTAATCCTCCTTTTGTAATACCCTCCGGGATTTCAAGTGGGTCAAGTTCAGATGGACGCTTTGCTCGAAGAACATTATAGAATATAATCTTATTTACAAGAAGATAAGCAGTCTGTCTTGCTATTTTATTAAAATCGTCATCCTGTTCCACAAAAGTCCATCTTTGTTCTTTAAACCATTTCTTTATCTCTAATCTAAAATCTGTATCCTTATGGTATTGGTCGTAAATAATTCTTCTGTAATATATAGAGAGTATTTTAATTTCTCTTTGGAGTCTGTAAATAAGCCAACTATCTATTGCTTGTTTAGGTTCAGACTCTTTGCCAGTATAGACTGCATAAAGTTTTACAAGAAACCTCTCAAGTTCTTGTTTAATACTTAAGGCATATCTTGGCTCTTCAATTTGATTAATATTTTCTAATTCTGACAGATGATATTTATCTACAACTTGCTCTTCTTCGGGTTTTCGAGCATTAGCTTCTTTGGTTTTATACCAAATTAGTTCCTTGAAATTAGTTACAGCAAAGTATTTTGCCTTTCTCTGATTTGCTTTATCCCAAGCTGGTTTTTTGAGTCCCTTTTCGTCAAAGACATCGTAATACGGGCGTTTTGCTTCAATTACACATAGCACATTCTGGCTCCTGCGAGATTCATAAATTACGATATCAGGAAGTTTTTTGTCGGTTCCTACAGTTTCTACATCGGGTAACCCAAGGTCTAAATTTTTATCTTCTATGATTTCTCTCATCCAGTGCATCAATACAGCAACGGCTGTTCGTTCTGTCTTGCCTGGTTCAAATGGTGATGATATTTTAGTCTTTTTCACGGTCTTCCAGTACTTCTTTAACTATTCTTTTTGCCATTTCAAATGCAGCAGCAACACGGGTAATCTTAACATCTCCTATGCCCTTAAATTTAAGGAACTTCTCAAACGGCTGGTTTGCCATTCCTTTAAATCCACCAAATTTTTCAATTATAGCTTTTGCAATATCCTCAGCAGTCTTGCCAGAAGTCCCTGTGCCAATAAGAATTGCAATAAGCTCAGCATCTGTTAAACTCTCGGCTCCAAGTTCTCTAAGTTTTCCGCCAGGATGTTTCCACCGTGGTTGTTTTGACATTAATTACTATTAGAGTTAAAAGCCCAATTCTTCTCCCACTATTACAATGGTTACTCTTCCATCTTTTCTTTGACACTGGGTTATGAGTAAATGATTGCAGATTCTTTCCGGCGAGGCACAGTCTTCACATTTACCAGTTTCAAGACAGGGAGTTTTAAGATTTAATCTTTTGCAATTAAGGATTGCGGCATAGTTTTTTACTCTATTAATCCCTTCCTCAATATCTGCTACGAATTTATTTATTCCAACCACAATTATGACCTTTTTGGGTCCGTAAGTTATTCCTGCTACACGATTCCCAAGCCCATCAAGGTTTATCAATTCACCGTTCATCGTTATTGCATTTGTCCCAGTTACATAATAATCAGCAGTTAGCCCTTTGCCACGTATCTCGTATGTCTCATCAGATGTTAAGTCCATCTTATATTGATTGTAAAATGTGTAATCACCTGAATTAAGAGCTTCAAAGATACCAACCTGTTGAACAGTCATTGAACCACCGACTCCAACTCTACTTCCTTTTGGAATCATAGCCATAACGATTTTGAGAGCTTCTTCCCGAGTAGATACATAAAGAACTTCGTAGTGCTTTTTCTCCAAAGATTTAATTGCACATTGAATTTGAGTTGGGCGACCTTCGTCACCTCCTTTTGTGGGCTTCGGAGCGTAGGGCTGGACGGAATCATAATACCATTTTCTAATATTTTCAACAATTGATGGGATTACGGGATATTTAAAGTGTTTCAGAGGGTCCTTATTCCTCATACTAATACGGCTTTGTAGCCATAGCACAGAATGCCTGTTTTTCCTTCCTCCTGAATCTTACGAAAAACAAGTCTCACCGGCTTACCAATTTCAACATCTTCTGATTTGCAATACACTATCTGCCGAGATATACAATCCTCACCTTACTGAATTCTAATTAGATACTGAAATTAAGCGGTTTCTATCTTTGCCTCTGTTTCCAATTCAAGCTCTTTAATTGCTATTTCCCGCATCTTAAACTTCTGGATTTTACCGGTAACAGTCATTGGAAACTCGGCAACGAACTTGATGTATCTCGGTATCTTATAATGAGCAATTTTGCCTTTACAGAATTCCTGAATCTCTTCGTCGGTGGCAGTTATGCCTTTTTTAAGTTCAATCCAGGCACATATTTCCTCACCGTATTTTTGACTTGGAATCCCAACCACCTGAACATCTTTGACCTTTGGATGAGTGTATAGAAATTCTTCTATCTCTCTTGGGTAGATATTTTCTCCACCTCGAATAATCATATCTTTAATTCTTCCTGTGATTTTGCAGTAACCATTCTTATCCATAACAGCCAAATCGCCAGTGTGTATCCACCCGGCATTGTCTATTACCTTGGATGTTGCCTCAGGATTATTATAATATCCTCGCATTACCTGGTAACCACGACAACAAAATTCTCCTTGCTCTCCCAGAGGAATCATCCTTCCTGTTTCTGGATTAACTATCTTTACTTCAGTATGAGGCAACGGCCTTCCCACAGTTGAAGTCCGCAGTTCAAGAGAGTCATCTGGCTTGGTTTGTGTAATTACCGGTGAAGTCTCTGTTTGACCATAGGCAATGGTTATCTCATTAGCATGCATTAGAGTATTCACTTTTTTCATCACCTCTATCGGACAAGGAGAACCTGCCATTATACCCGTTCTCAAAGTGCTAAGGTCAAACTTATTGAAATCAGGATGCTCAAGTTCACCAATGAACATAGTTGGAACACCGTGAACCGCAGTGCATTTTTCCTTTTCAATTGCTGTAAGAACTCCTAATGGGTCATAACATTCGTTTGGCAATACCATTGTAGCACCGTGAGTAATACAAGCCAGATTAGACAAAACCATCCCGAAGCAGTGGTAGAAGGGAACTGGAATACACAGTCTATCCTTGCGAGTAAATTTCATAACCTCACCGACAAAAAATCCATTGTTAAGAATATTGTGATGAGTAAGACAGGCTCCTTTTGGCAAACCTGTGGTTCCTGAGGTGTATTGAATATTAATTACATCATCGGTGTCTAAAGAATTTCCTCTCTCTGTCAATTCTTGCTCAGAGACATCTTTACCTAATTCAAGAAGTTCCTTCCATGTGAACATCCCCGGATGTGCCTCATCACCAAGGAAAATAACATTTTTCAACAAAGGTAGTTTCCTTGATTTTATCTGTCCCGGCTTGCACTGTTTAGCTTCAGGACACACTGTATAAAACATAGAGATATAATCAGAAGTTTTGAAGTTTCCAATTAGCAGAAGGGTTTGAGATTCGGAATTGCCCAAACCGTACTCAAGCTCGTGTGTTCTGAACGCAGGATTTACGGTAACCAGAATTGCTCCCATCAGAGCAGTAGCAAATTGGACTATAACCCACTCAGGGTAATTTGTAGCCCAAATGGCTACCCTGTCACCTCTTTTAATTCCCAATTCCATCAAACCTTTGGCTACCTGACCACAAATTTCTCTAAATTCTTTGTAGGTATATCTCTCGTTACGATAAACAACAACTAAAGCTTCATTGTCAGGATAGGTATCTGCTATCTCATTGAAAAGTTCACCTATAGTTATGCCAAGCAACTTGGTTTCTGAACCGGTATAGGTGTAGCTCATTTTCCTTCGTTCAATTGTATATTTTGTTTCTTTCATTTTCCACTTCCTTCAAATCAGTCTCGCATACTTTATTCTAAAAATTTACATCCCGGGTGATTATGGATTTCAAAAGCAATGTTGTTTCATTATACCCTTTTTTTCTCCTGTCAAGAAAAAAAGACTCCTATTAAGTCATTTGCAGACAGTGAGATTATAGGAGCTTTTGCTTTTACGGAATATGAGGATTCCGAGCTTTCTAAACTTAAGACTTCTGCAAAACGAACTAATAATGGTTATATAATTTCGGGGAAAAAGAACTTTGTTCCAAATGCTAATGTTGCTCAGTTGTTTATTACCTTTGCATCAACAGATGAGGGAGTAGGTGCATTTATTGTTAAGCGAGCACAGAAAGGAGTTAAAAATACTAAACCAGAACTATACAATGGGAATGCGAGCATTGGGTATTTGTGATTTAGAGCTAAATGAAGTCCAGATTACAGAGGATAGAATTTCAGGTAACGGAAAAGATGGCTTAAATATATTTCAAGACGCACTTGCCCTGGCAAATATAGGGATAGGAGCACAAGCAGTTGGGATAGCACAGGGAGCACTTGATTCTTGCATTAAGTATGCGAAGGGAAAAACTCAAGAAGATATTCCTCTTTATAAATTACAAATAATTCAAGGTAAAATAGTAGATATGGCAACAAAAGTTGAAGCAGCTCGTGCACTTATTTGCGATGCTTTTACTCTGAAAGATTTGGGTAAACCTTATACCAAAGAGTCGGCAATGGCAAAACTTTATGCCTCAGAAGTCGGTATGGAAGCGGCAAGTGAAGCAGTTGAACTTCATGGATTATTTGGCTTAACTAAAAACTGCCCGGTTGAGCAAATAATGAGAGATGTTAAATTAACAGAAATAGGTGAAGGCACATCAGAAATACAAAGAATCGTTATAGCAAGAAAGATTTTAGGAAGATAGAAATTATAGAATCCTTAGTAGGTGAACAAGATTACTTGAGAATCATACCAGTTTCCCTGCACCATAGGAATAAATTCAATTCTTCAGGAGTAAGGTTTGTCTTCTTGGCAAAGTCTCGCAACTTCTCTTCCGTTGAGTAATAGAACCACTTTGAAAGTTGTGTAGGTATTTCTTGAACCAGATTGCAATCTACTGAAATTCTCAAAATATGTCTATCTAAAATCGCAAGATTCTTATTATTACAGCGAAAGATACTATGACGCATTCAACAAGGCTATTCGACTTCCATCTAATATTAAATCGGAAAGGGTTGAAGCGGTTCCAAAAGACGGACTTCTGGAAGTTAAGCTTCCAAAAAAGAAGTCTCACAAGGGAAGAGACATTGAAGTCAAAATAGCTAAATAAAGCCACTCAATGGCATAAAGCCATCACAGTCTCTTCTGTTGGTTCTGAGAGGACGAGGAGATCTTCTCCCCGCTCCTTTTTTAACTACAAATCTTTTTTATACATCTTCTGCTATCCATATTATATGAAAACAGCACTATTATGTAAGGATAAGTATAGAGGAGCAAGTGAAGAAACATAGTCATTGAGGCACAGGTAAAAGAATTAAGAAAATATTGCATCAGTAAAAACGTTTCACTCACTTAATTTCAGTAAATAAAATTCTTGACTTTTGAAATATATTACAATAAATTGTTATTTATAAAATAGTAGCAATAACTACTGCGGTTATGGATATGTAATAAGTCTTTGTATAATAGGGATTTAAGTATGATTTTTTGTGGCGGCGTAGCTCAGTTGGTCAGAGCAGGGGAATCATAATCCTCGCGTCGAGGGTTCGAATCCCTCCGCCGCCAAATTTTGTTTTCGTGTTTTTCTCTAAATAAATCTATTAAAGACAATGAGGGGTATTTAAATCAGTTTTTTTCACTTGACAAAAAAAGAGTATGAGAATATTGTTGTTAAAACAAAGAGGCAGAGGTATAAATGGGATTATGGATTGTTTCAAAAAAGAAGTTTGATGTTGTGAAACTCAAATCTTCACAATAAATGAAAAAGTATCTATTCTTTACTTTTCTATTTGTTTTAAATCTTGGCATTGCAAGGGGGGAGACTTTTAATATCCTTATTCCGAAATATGAGATAAGAGATAATCGTGTTATAATTGATGGTTTTGGCTCTATTCTTGAACCAGGTAAACCATGGTTGCCCTCTCGAGTTATACGGATTGCGATTCCTCCAGGTAGTGAAGTTATAGAGTGCAGCGCGAAAGGGGTGCTTCAACTGATTCCGTCCCAACACGATACTTGCTCCATTATTTCTGTTCCTATGCTTGTGAAAGAAGGAGAATCTCTTCTAAATGTTAAAAGTGAAAAGTTAAAAGTGAAAAGTCGAAGTGTAATTTATCCCGATAGTGTTGGCAGGTATCTTGGGACCTTTGAATTTAGAGGATATAAATTTGCAAAGATACTGATTTCTCCATTTGCTTATAATCAGGAAACTCGGGAGTTATGGTGGACTCCTGAGATTACAATAAATCTTGATTACACTCATCCTACAGAGACTATTCAGGTTGATACCACATTGGATGATTTGCTTTTCTCTTCGGATACCATAAAGGGTATTCCCACATATAGTAAAATACTTAATTTTGATAAAGCAAACAAGTGGTATAAAAGAACTTTGCTTGATTCATACGACTATGTGATAGTAGTTCCTGAAGAGCTTCGGACGGTTGTCAAGGACTTTGCAGAATGGAAAGAAACAATTGGATACAAAGTGAAAGTTGTATCTCCAGAGAATCAGGAATCTATAGGAAATCCGAAATATATTCTCGTAATAGGCGACTCCATAGAAACTCAAAACTCAAAACTCAGAACTCAAAACTCAATTGTTGGAAGGATACCATATACCCCTGCGGATATTTTGAAATCTATATTAGAGCGCACCATAGAATTTGAGATTAATGGAGTAAGCAAAAAGGTGTTATTTGTAAAAGGGATATCTAATTACGAGAATGAGGATTTTTCAGGGATTCCTCAGGAGGACAAAAGTTCGCTCTTGGAAAAACTCGAATCTATCATTCCAATAGAATGGAACTACGAGGAGTCTAAAAACGAGGGGATTGCAGGCAATTATCCAATAATAAACTTTTTAACTCTTTCAAAGAATTGGTTGTGGGATGACGGTGATGGAGTTCCAGAATTCTCTGAAATCAGATTAAACAAATACTTTCTTTGTGGTGGAGTCCCTTCTTTTGTATTTGCTCCTTTTGATACGAGAGAGCTCTTGAAACAGGGGGCAGTGTGCATAGTAGCACCGGATTCTGGAGTGCCTTATATTCCCGGATGGAGTGAGGTGAGTGATGGAGGGAGTCAGAGTTTCAATTATATGTTTTTGAAATATCTTATGGAAAATGAGGTAGTTGGGGATGCTTTCCTTCGAACTAAATTTTGGTATGAAACCCATTTTCCCAATAATGCTCAAGGATTCAAAATCTGGGGCGACCCATCTCTTAATTTGCACGGAATACCTAAAATAGATATAGGAATTACCGAAACGCCTGTGAAGTGGCTTCCTCCCGATAGTGCTTTTTCCCCAGTGTGCATAGTGCGTAATTTTGGGAGAACGCCTGATGTGAACTGCAAGATTTATTGCGAGATAGACTCAAGCGGAGTGCCTGTTTATATGAAATCCATTGTTCTTGATACTATCGGAGTTAAGAGTGAAAAGAGAGTTGAATTCCCAGAATGGAGTGAATATCGGGTTGGGGTAGATTATAGAGTGAACTTTAAAGTTTTTTCATACAGGGATGCGAATCCGAGCAATGATACACTTGGTGTTTTGGCTTATGTGATTGGTGGAGATTTTCTTGTCTCGGATACGGTGCTAAACGATGCACTTTGCGAACTCGGATATAAAGGAGTGTTGTTAGATGAGAGTGGAGAGTTAAAAGTCAAGGATGAATGGCTTGGAAATTTCAAAGTTCTTTTTATCTCCGGTGAGATAGATTCTATTCCAGATTCTCTTTCAAGCAATTTATATATTGAGGGAGCTAATCTCTGGTTGGATGGATTATTACCCGGAAAGAAGATATCCGAGTCCCTTGTGTCGCCAATATCGGGGATGGGATTCTC
>JAUWHX010000005.1 GCA_030605695.1 bacterium
AAATTCCGGTCTCCTTATCACATAATCCACTGCTTGAGGGATATAATGGTCATACGAGCCAGCCCCAAGAAATGAAATACACTTATCCGTGCTTATATTCCGCTCCGAGAGTCCCTGCATCAGCTTTTTAATTTCAAGCTCCGATAAAGCTGGTGGTAGCTCAAGAGGCGATTTGAGTCTCAAGTGTTCTGGAATTGGAGAAAGGAGGTCATCAAAGTCAAAATTCTTGACTCCGATTCGCTGAAGCATCTCGCGACGCTCCTCTTTCGTATTAGGAATAAATCTCATTTAATCTCTTGCCCTAACCTTTCGGGGTATGCCCCCATCGGTTCGGTGATATTACCGAGTCGTTCGGTAATGTTACCGAGTCATTCGGTAATGCTACCGAGTCATTCGGGAAGGTTCCCCATTCGTTCGGGAATACTCCCCAGTCGTTCGGGAAGGTTCCCGAGTCATTCGGGAATGCTCCCGAGTCGTTCGGGAAGGTTCCCCATCGGTTCGGGAATACTCCCCATCCGTTCGGGGAAGCCCCCGAGTTGTTCATAGACCTCTGCAAATCATTCATTCCTATTCCTGAATCATTCATATAACTCCCTCTAAGAATCAATCTCCAGTGCATCTTTGATTTCTTTAACCTTATCTTTTAGAAGTGGATATTTGCTTAACAACTCGTCCAGTGTATCCTTAGTTTTCTTCTTTGTCTCATCAATGAAAGGTACTTTAATTGAAATTGCTTTTTTGTCTTGGAGTATTTTATACATTCTATCTAGTTCATCTATTATTCTTTTTTGAACTTCTTTATTTTCTATTGGACATTTCATCAGTCTATTCAACGCAATCCGATATAGTATAAGAGAATCCACAGGTTTACTTTCCTCTAAAGCGAGAGCCTGATTGTGAGTCCCATCCACTGAAGACAGCATTATGTCAGTTTTGAGACTATCAAATTTCTTCTCAAACTTCTTTTCCATTTTCTCCTCTATCCCCTCTAATTGACTGCGAGTAACTCTATAATTAACATATGCAAAACTACAGAATAGCACTGCCATAAAAACTGTAATAACTATAAAGCTTACTTCTACAAAATGCCTTTCCTGTGCAAGCACTACTTCCATAAAATCATCCGAAGTTTCAGGATTAAGTTGTGTTTTTTTAACTACTTGAGATAAAAGAGAATCATCTGCTTTTGTCAACGGTGTAAATACTCTTAAACTCAGCAATATTGAGACAATAACCAGTAGTACAATTATCCAAAGCGACTTTTTCATATTATTACTCCTTGTCTCACAAAAATACAGCGGTTCTCAAGTCTGCCTTACTTCTGAGTTACAAGTTCCTCGTATTCTTTGGATGTTAAGAGTGAATCCAGCTCCTCAGGGTTAGACATTTCTATCTTTATCATCCAGCCCTCTCCATACGGGTCGTTATTCACGGTCTCAGGTGAAGAGGGAAGCTTCGCATTCACTTCTATGATTTTACCAGTCAAAGGAGCATAAATATCAGTAACGGCTTTAACTGCCTCTATGGTTCCAAATGGGCTTCCCTTTTCGGTAAGTGAGCCCACAGGATGAAGCTCAACAAAAACAACATCAGATAGCTCTGATTGTGCGTAATCACTTATTCCACAGGTTGCGATATTATTTTCTATCCTCACCCATTCATGAGTCTTTGCATATTTTAAGTCCTCCAGTATTTTCATATCCCCTCCTAATTTTGATTATGATATATTTATGCTTTTATTATGTCAAGAGTAATTTTTCTTGATGTCTAAAATTGCAAACCACAGAGCTCACAGAGTTCAGCGTGAGGACACAGAGAAATTTCTAATTTATTTTTTCTCTATGTTTCTCTGATTGTAACTCTGCGTCCTCTGTGGTTAAAAAAATCTTGACGAGAGTATATTCTAATGTAAAATAGAAATATCTATGAATGAAGAAATAATCGCCAAACTTAAAGAGCTTGAGAAAAGAGCTATTGAGTTAAGTGATGAACTTTCTTCTCCTCAGAATATAAAGGACAAAAGGAAATTCGTTTCATTATCTCAAGAATATAGTGAACTTCAGCAAACTGTTGGACTCTGGAATAAATATCAAGAAGTTATTAGAAGCATTAAGGAAGATGAGCATATATTAGCATCAAAAGATGAGGAACTAAAAAGCATTGCAGAAGAAGAAATTCAGGAGTTTGCTGTAAAGAAGGAGCAATTGGAAAAGGAGATTTTGGAATGCTTGACTCCCAAAGACCCAAATGACGAGCGGAATATAATAATGGAAATAAGGCAAAGTGCCGGTGGAGATGAGGCATCTCTTTTTGCAAGCGACCTTTTCAGGATGTATTCAAGATACGCAGAACGAAAAGGATGGAAGATTGAGATTCTATCATCTCATCTTACTACAGTCGGAGGGTTTAAAGAAATTATATACTTTCTGAAAGGGAAAAAAGTCTATAAAGATTTAAAATACGAGAGCGGTGTTCATAGAGTCCAGAGAGTTCCTGCCACAGAATCTGCTGGAAGAATTCACACATCAACAGTTAGTGTATGTGTGCTTCCAGAGGCATCGCAAGTAGATATAACAATTGACCCAAAGGATATAAAGTTAGAAACTTTCAGGTCTGGAGGAGCCGGAGGGCAGAATGTAAATAAAGTATCCACCGCTGTTCGGCTTATTCATACTCCTACAGGCACGACGGTTGTTTGTCAGGATGAGCGTTCTCAGTTTCAGAATCGGGAACGTGCGATGCGTATCCTGCTTGCAAGACTTTATGATGAGAGACAAAGAAAGCATGATGCCGAAATTCGAGCCACCCGAAAAAATCAAGTAGGCGAAGGTGATAGGTCCGAGAAAATAAGAACTTATAATTATCCACAAAGAAGAGTAACCGACCATCGGATAAATCTTACACTCCACAGACTTGATTCCATACTCAATGGAGAGATTGATGAGATAATATCAAAGCTTAAAGAATCTCGTAAACTTGAGATATGTTAGAAGAATTCTCCGGAGAAGTAAGAGGAGCTCTTGCCCGGACAACTCAAACTCTCAAAAATAATCAGTTTAAGAAGCCCTCTATAGAGGCAGTTTCACTTGTAGCCAATGCCTTGAAGCTTAATAAAATCTCCCTTTACCTCAATTATAACAAAGCTTTATCAAATCCTGAGCAATCTGCTATATCCAAACTTCTCACAAGAAGACTTAACCACGAGCCATTGGAATACTTGACAGGGCAGGTAAATTTTATGGGGCTTGATTTTATAATTGAGCCACCCGTTCTCATTCCAAGACCAGAAACCGAGGTTTTAGTTGAGACTCTTGTAGAAGTTGCAAGAGACAAGAAAAACCCCATAATCTTTGATATAGGAACAGGATGTGGAATAATCGGGATAGCAAGCTTAAAGTTTTTACCCAGTGCAAGAGTCTATGCTTCTGATATAATTGACCCTCGTCTTGCCCGGAGAAATGCAATCAAGCAGGGAGTATCTGAAAGAATAAGCTTCTTAAGAGGAGATTTACTTACGCCATTTAGTGGAGAAGCAGATTTCATCGTATCAAATCCACCTTATATACCGAGTTCCGAAATACCTTTTCTTCAACCAGAGATAAAGTTCTTTGAGTCGCATACCGCATTAGATGGAGGAGAAGATGGCTTGTTCTTTATCCGCGAACTAATAAGAACCTCCGGGGCTAAACTCAAAAAAACCGGGATGCTTTTGTTAGAGATTTCTCCAGAGCAAGCTAATACTATAAAAAAAGAAGCTCTAAAGCATTTTGAGTCTGTAGATTTCATAAAGGACTTTTTCGGAAGAACAAGAGTTTTCCTTGCTAAATATCCAAAATTTATAAAGTCATAAAATTTTTTGTTGACTTATGGAGATTTTATATTAGAAGGATTGTCCGAATGAACAAGATTTTAAGAAAAGTTATACTGGCACCGGACATAAAATTATTTGAAGTTGAAACTCCTCCTATTGCAGAGAAAGTCCAGCCGGGCCAATTTGTTGTTATCAGAACTCACGAGAAAGGAGAAAGATTCCCATTGACTGTAGCTGATGTCAATCCCAAAAATCACTCTATTACTTTGATATTTCAGGAAGTAGGGAAATCCAGCGCACATCTGGGAACATTCAAAGAAGGAGACGAGATTCTTGATGTTGTCGGACCCCTTGGCAAGCAATCAGAGATTGAGTTGTTTGGGACTGTGGTTTGCGTGGGTGGAGGAATTGGCGTTGCTCCAATTTATCCTATATTAAAGGCACTGAAATCCAAAGGAAACAAAGTTATCTCTATCATTGGAGCAAAGAGTAAGAACCTCTTGATACTTGAAGAGGAAATCAAAGTTGCCTCTGATAAACTTTATATAACAACAGACGATGGGTCTTACGGAAAGAAGGGTTTTGTGTCAAATGAACTTACACGACTCATTGAAGAAAGGATAGAAATCAATCGGGTTGTTGCGATTGGGCCTCCGATAATGATGAAAGTGGTAGCAGATGTAACTCGTCCATATAAAATCAAGACAATCGTATCACTCAACTCCATAATGGTTGATGGAACTGGAATGTGTGGAGCTTGCAGAGTTGAAATCGGAGGAGAGACAAAGTTTGCCTGTGTGGACGGACCTGAATTTGATGGACATCTTGTTAATTTTGATTTACTGATGAACCGCCTTTCTATATATCTAAAAGAAGAAAAAGAATCGTTAGATAAATTCAGAAGTGATTTAAATAAATGCTGTCGGTCAACAACTGACAATCAACAGAGCTGATATGCCAAAGTCATCTCCTCAAAAGACCCCAATGCGAGAGCAATCTCCTAAAGAGAGGATACATAACTTTAATGAAGTCCCATTTGGATATTCTCCTGAGGAGGCAATTCTTGAGGCAAAACGGTGTCTGCAATGCAAAAAGCCAAAATGCATGGAAGGATGCCCTGTCGAAATAGATATACCTAAATTCATTGAGCAGATTGCAGATGGCAATTTCAGAGAAGCCATAAGAACTATGAAGGACAAGAACAGTCTTCCAGCAATTTGTGGACGGGTGTGTCCTCAAGAAGAACAATGCGAAAAATATTGCCTCCTTGGAAAAATGGGCGAGCCAGTAGCTATTGGGAGATTAGAGAGATTTATCGCTGATTGGGAAGCAGAACAAGATGAGATAGAGATTCCTGAAATAGCTCCTACTACTGGCAAGAAAGTCGCAGTGGTAGGAAGTGGACCTGCTGGCTTAACTGTAGCAGGAGATCTTACAAAATTGGGACATAAAGTAGTGATATTTGAGGCATTGCATAAACCCGGAGGAGTTTTGATTTATGGCATCCCAGAATTCAGATTGCCAAAAGCAATCGTAGGACGCGAAGTTGAGTATATTAAGAAGCTGGGTGTTGAGCTCGTGCTATCATATGTAGTAGGAAAACTGAAAACAGTGGATGAGTTATTAGAAGAATTTGATGCTATTTTTGTTGGAACTGGAGCAGGACTCCCGTGGTTTATGTTTCTTCCGGGCGAAAACTATAATGGAATATATTCTGCAAATGAATATCTCACTCGCTCTAATTTAATGAAAGCATATCTTTTTCCAGAATACGACACACCAATCGTAAAAGGCAAAAGAGTTGCAGTAATTGGTGGTGGCAATGTAGCTATGGATTCAGCTCGCACTGCCTTGAGACTCGGAGCAAAGCATTCAATGATAATTTATCGTCGCTCAAAAGTAGAGATGCCAGCAAGAAATGAGGAAATAGAGCATGCAGAAGCAGAAGGAGTTGAATTTCATTTCTTGACCAACCCTGTTGCATATCATGCAGATAAAAATGGATGGGTGCGTGAAATGGAGTGCATCCGTATGGAGCTTGGTGAACCAGATAAATCAGGAAGAAGGCGACCTATTCCAATAGAGGGTTCTAATTTCAAAAGTCCAGTAGATGTAGTAGTAGTAGCAATAGGAAACTCACCTAATCCACTTATCTATTCCACCACCCCGGGATTAGAGCAAGGCAAACACGGGAATATCGTAACAGATGAAGCTACGGGCAAGACTTCCAAAGATAGAGTGTGGGCAGGTGGTGATATAGCAACAGGAGCCGCGACAGTAATCCTTGCAATGGGAGCAGGTAGAATCGCTGCCCGCTCAATCCACGAATACTTGCAAATCACCTGAAAATCCCATTTTTTCAGTAGTCTTTCTGAAAAAAGCTTGCATTTCCCGTAAAATAGTATATTTAATTTTACCACAGAGTCACAAAGACACAGAGGTCGCAAAGTCTTTTATTTCTTCTCTGCGTTCTTTGCGTCTCTGCGGTGAATATTTCATAAATGACGGGGATTTTTCATATTCATACAAGTCATTCGTTTGATGCTACGACTTCACCGAGAAGGATAGTTGATTGGCTACAAAAGTTAGGAGTAGATTTTGCAGCAATTACTGACCACGAGACTATACAAGGAGCTTTAGAAGCAAAGCGATTCACGATTAACGATTCGCGATTAACGATTATAGTGGGTGCTGAATATTACACTGACAAGGGAGATATTATAGGTCTATTCCTTGAAAGAGAAGTTAAATCAAGAAAAAGCAATGAGGTGATTAAAGAAATCAAAGCCCAAGGTGGAATTGTGGTTCTGCCCCATCCATATAAATCACATAAATTAGATGAGGAACTGATTAAGGCGGTAGATGTAATAGAAGTTTTTAACGCAAGAACAAGCGAGAACAAGAATGTAAAAGCCCTCGCACTTGCCAGAAAGTATGGGAAACCCGGGATTGCAGCTTCTGATGCCCATTTTTTGCAGGAAATTGGATTAACAAGAATAGAATTTGGAGACACTGATTTGAAGAAAGCAATTCTTAATGGGGAAGGCAAGACAATAAAAGCTGAGAAGAGCCCATTATTTTACTCAGCATTTACCGGCCTCACCAAACTTTGCAAAACAAAAGACCCTCGTGTTACTCTTGGATGGATTAAGAAACTTCGCTCACTACTTGTGAATCGTGAATTATAAAAGTATAAACCACAAAGACTCAAAGCTCACAAAGTTTTTATAGAAGAGAACCTTTTATTCTTCGTGTTCTCTGTGTCTTTGTGACTCTGTGGTAAAATGAATTGTTCGAGAAATTCGTGGTTAAGTAATGAAAGGTTACTCCTCAATTATTTCCACATTTGCGCGAGGGAGAGTAATGTGGGTCCCGTCTGCAAGCTCTACCTTAAAAATACGCACCTTTGCACCTGTCTCTACAAGTTGAAGCTCTGATGGGAGAGCTACTACTTTTCCAATTTCCCCAAAATGTGGCTCACGGATGATACGGACCTTTGAGCCCGCTTCAACTCCTTTTATTCTTATTTCTTCTCTGATTTCTGATAATTCTTCACCGCTTGGGACAATTATTTCTGGTCTCAAGACCCCTGCCCGTATTTGAGTGGCTCCATTTATTGATGCTTTCTTGCCTTCCTGAGAACACAAAAGCTCAAATGTGCGCTCAGCCATATTCATTTGTCCAAACCCTTCTGTTACAACAAGAGTTATTCCTTTTTGTTCTGAGCCTGTTATCGCTACCCCAATGTCGTATCCAAGAAAGTCTATTAGCTCTTTATCCGCTATTCCACCAACTACAATTCCTTTGCATCCACATTCAGCAGCTTTCTTTAAAGTATCGCAAGTTACAAGCGAACCACCTATGAGAATTTTACCCTCAAGTTCTTTAGTTATTTCATTTGGGGTCAAGACATCAGAAGGATTTGAGGCTACTTTTGCAATTATGCCGTTTGCTTCTCCTCCAATTCCAAAGATTCCCTGAACAAAAACTCCGACGGTTTCAACAATAACACCTTCTTCCGGCAAAACTTCAGTTACTACTCCATCTATGTAAGCATCTATTTCAACTTGGATTGGAGCTTGTCTTAAAATTGCCTGTCCTGTAATTTTAGAAAAGCTTTCAAAAGTCCCATCTATTGGAGATTTTATCGTTGACTTCATAAACCCAAATATCCCTTTGGTCTGAGCAATTATTTCGTCTTTCTTTAATGAATCTCCGGGATGTTTCAAAAGATAAGTATCAACATCTTCCGGAGGAATTCCCAAGAGCCCGGCGATATTTAATGGTTTAACATCGCCAGGTAGTTGAGTCCGAGCAACAACTATGTCAGCCGATACCTTTTTCCCTGTCTCAGTTACTACTTCGCCTTTAAGAGGGAGTCTTCTCTCCTTGCGAATTCTGGCTCTTGTTGTTACCTTTAAGCCCGGTGTATATGCATGTGCCATTTTTCAATAAACCTCAAGTGCAGTTAGCCATTTATTGAGTCTTTCTATTCGTTCCTTCTGGTCCTCAGGAAGTTTAAATGGTCTGCCTCTTGCATCTATAATAATCCCTACTTCTCCACCCTCAATTTCTTTTATTACCTCTTTACCTCTACCTTCTCCTATATCAAATCCCTTTTCAGGAATTATTTGAGCTTCCTCTTTTCCTTCAAATGGTATATATACAACATCCCCAAAATTTACTTTTCTACTCTCACCTTTTATTTTTACTTCTACACACGGGCGTCCTTCTTTACTTGTGCCTACAGGAGCTATACAAGTTCCCAGTTTAACAAGACAGTCTTTTTCAAACACCTCCATTGCCGCCTTCTCGTGCACAGTAGCAAGCACTCCCAAATGAGGCATCATAAATATTGAATCTACTGCAATCCTTGTAACTCCTTCTGGTAACCATGCGTCTATAAGCATAAGAGCTGCCTGCATTCTCTTTGGTGCGTGAGAAATCCCTCCACCTGAACCTATTACTAAATTCAAGCTCATCATATCAATCAAGGATTGTCCTGTTGTCTTTTGTGCAAATGTATCTGAAATAGTGCGTCTCTGCTGAACTCCCTTGAGTCCCACTGCCATTGACTGATGATGCTCGAATGCAAGTCTCATTGCCTCTCTTGCTATTGCCTGCTCTATCTTCAAATCCTCAAGTGATGATGGAATTGTAGTTGGACGAACCATCTTATTCCGAATACGATTACGCAAATCAACTTCAGGAAGTTCAAAGGGTATCCATCTCATTATATTATCTACCCCTGCTTCTGCCATCACATTTGATATTGAATAGCTCATCCCAAGATTAGCACTCACTGTCCGATTAAATACTCCTTTAAACACAGAAAATATATCTGTTGTTGCTCCTCCCATATCTACACCCATTACATCAATTTGTTGCGTCTTTCCAACCATCTCAACCAATGAGCCAACTGCTCCTGGAGTCGGCATTATTGGGGTATCTGTCCATTCTATTAGCTTTTTATATCCCGGTGCATGTGCCATTACATGCTCCAGAAATAACTCATGTATCTCGTTTCTCGCAGGTCCCAATTCTTCTCTCTCAAGCACAGGTCTTATATTATCTACGACTGATAAAGCAGTCTTTTTCTCCAAAATATCCTTTACTTCATTTTGTGCATCTTTATTGCCTGCATATATCACAGGAAGCAAATAAGAAGTCCCAAATCTTGCTTTTGGCTCTGCCGCACCTATTAACTGCGAAAGCTCCACTACATGAGAGACAGTTCCTCCATCTATTCCTCCTGCAAGAAGTATCATATCGGGTCTTAATTGTCGCATTAGTTCTATCCGCTGATGTGGTAACCTACCGTCATTTGATGCAATTGCCTCCATTACTATTGCTCCTGCTCCAAGAGCCGCACGAGCCGCTGATTCCACAGTCATTGACTTCACGACTCCTGCTACCATCATCTGCAAGCCACCACCTGCCGAACTTGTGCTTATATATATATCCACACCTTCGGTATCACTTTTCCTTGGCTTTATTATTTTCTC
Source organism: bacterium (assembly GCA_030605695.1). GTDB lineage: Bacteria > Hydrothermota > UBA3073 > JACQXS01 > JACQXS01 > JAGMCN01. The sequence continues at coordinate 9,817 of JAUWHX010000005.1, forward strand.
TCCATCAAGTATCTTTTTGCCTGTGAGTTCCTCTATTTCCATTATTGAATTCAAAACCCCGCGAGTTACATCTTCAAATGGGGCTTCCACTGTTGTAGGAGCTTCTCCTCTCACGACCAATCTATATTCCTCACCTCGTTTCTCTATTAAAATGGCTTTAGTAGTAGTACTCCCGCAATCAGTCGCAAGTATTGTTTTTATCTCATCCATTTTTTCAAAAAAGATAATAGTTAAGGATTTTACATTGTCAAGTATTTTTGAGAGTATTCCTTGACGTGCTAATATTTAACTTCTTTAAAAGTCAATAAACCATTTTCTATTCCGAATTCAACATATTTTAAAGGTAAACAATTAGAGTTTTGTTTATTAAATCCTTTTAAACTATCTACTATATCATTAAATTTAATCTTGCTTTTGCCCTCAAATTTTTTTGTTATTAAAACAGGTTGAATGTCACTTATTCTGTTTGGGATATAATATTGCTCAATCCAATCTACATATCTTTGTATTTGATTTACATTGTCCAAAGTAGCTTCTATTGATTTTAGTTCAATTGGCACAACTACTTTTTCCTCATTAAGTTTAACTATTGAAAGCATAATATCAATCTTTTGCATTCCAACACCACAAAAAACTTCATTACCTATCCATTCAAGATTAAAACCCTTTAAAAGTATGTTATCCAAAGATAAGACAGTGTTTCTACCAATATTTTGAACGATATAAGCTTGCAAATGAGACTCAAAAGCTTTTTCTTGAATATATTTATTCATTAGCCTGGGTAAAATATTTATTTTTTCCTTTCGTCCTATATAATTATGAATTTTTGAATCAATAACTATTTCCTGATTATTAAAATCAAATGTAAAATTGTTACCATTTAAAACTTGTCTATTGTTCTTCTCTCTCAATAACTTAAAAAGCCTTTCACTCTCATAAATAGTAATCATTGTATTGCCTCTATTTCCTCTTAGCTTTCTATAAATCAAACTCCAGAGCATCTGATTCGGGGAATGAATATATTTTATTTCGTCTAAAGCTTCCCATTCAGTAACTCCCTTAGGATATATTTTATAAGGTTTTATCAGGGTTCTAAAGGTCAATGATTTCTTCAATTTATCTTTTATAAATTGTTTATCATCATTATTATCAAGAAAAGAAAGATCTTCTTTGATTTTAAAAATACCATAAAATTTACCCTCATTTATTCCTGCGGAATGATTTTGCTGTAAATAAAAAATGACATGGTCTTCTTTTCTAACTCTTTGTGAATCTGCTATCATTCCCACTAAATTATTTTCAGTGGTATGGTATAAGTTAGTTGTGCCTTTATCATTAAAATCAATATAATTATCTTTTGCCCCTGTCCCGGCAAATTGGTATTCTAAATGATATTTAAATGTATTTGCATCAACTATAAAAACATGAGTTGCTGACATTTTTATTTTTCCTCTTATTTTTTCTGAAAAAACATTATATACTCATGCTTAAATATATAAAATCCACCACCTAATGCTCTTCGGCGCCAAAAATGTTCTACATTTCGTTTCGCCCTGTTACCTGAAATGTTTTTTATTACAATGCTTTTGAGTTTATACCCGTTTTCTAAAACTTTTTGCATCGTATAAAAACTTAATGGAATCCATTCTCCCTTACTGTATTTATCTCCAATCACTAATACCAGAAATCTATTTTTCTCCAGAAGTTCAAAGCTGTTATGCACGACCATAGAAAACTTCTCTAAAAATTCTTCAGTAGTAGGAGTATTGCATAAGTCTTCCGGATAGTCACTGAATTTTATGATGTCATGATAAGGAGGATGCATAATTATTAATTGCACTTTATCTCTATTATACTTTTCTTGTAACAAACTCCTTACATTTTGTATTGTCTCTGGCAAACAACTGTTACCCTTAATTACCTTTGTAATAATATCATAAGGGTTTGCCTCTTTATCTATAAGTTCTTGACTCTTTTTTACTAAATTGGGGATTAATTCTATCCCTACACCATGTCGTCCTAATCTTCTACATTCAATTAATGTTGTTCCACTTCCCGAGAAGAGGTCTAACACTATTTCTTCTTTTTTGGTATAACGAAGTATTGCCTGATGAGGAATTTGTGGAATAAAATTTCCGTGTAATGTAGCTGTGTGCATTCCACTTCTATCTCGACCACCTATAAGCCATAAACTATCTGTTATTATATCTTCATACTCTTTCCATTTATTAAGGTCAATGTCATTAAACTTTGAAACTTTAGGGTTCTCGGACTTCTTTACTTCTAATGCAGACACTTCTTTTTCTTTATCTGGATAAATATATATTCCTAACTGCTCTTTAACCATTCTTTCTGTAGAAGAAACTGGTGAATATATCAGGTTATCCTTTTTTGGGGAAACTTTCTTTTTTGGTATTTGCTTTGGTGACATTTCAATTCACTTTTTTGTAAAGTCTGTGCAATTCGTGATTATGGTCTTATCTTACTTCCATCCTCAAAAAAGTCAAGAGAAAAGATTCTCCTCTTTGTGAACTTTGTGCTCTTTGTGGTTCCAATTTACTTAAATGTTTCGTAACATACTATTTCTTTAAGAGATTTGCGAATCTTGGGACCACCAGAAGTAGCGGGATACCCGATTGGTAACAGGGCTACTACCTTATATTCCTCAGGGATATTAAGTATTCGTCTGACTTCAGACTGTGAAAATGCACCTATCCAGCAACTCCCAAGTCCAAGCTCAACTGCCTGCAATGTCATATGGTCAACTGCAATAGCAAGGTCAACTGCATAAGCAGGAACTTCACAGCCCATAAGATGGTCAGGTTGAAGTCCCACTGCCGCAATTATAACAGGAGCTTCGCCAACAAATCCTTGACCTCCTGCTGCTTTTGCAATCGCTCTCCGTCGCTCTTTATCTCTAATTACCACGAACTTCCATAACTGTCGGTTAGCGGCAGAAGGAGCAATGCGAGCCGCCTCAAGTATCTCATTTAAACTCTCTTCTGGAATCTCTTTTGGCTCATAAGCTCTTACACTTCTTCTATCAAGTATAGCATTACTTACATCCATTTTTCCCTCCTTGATTTGTATTATTATTTGGAACTACTGCTCTGTCAATATTTTTTTGTTGACAAGATACTTTTAAAGATTAAGTTGAGAAAGGAGGAAAAAATGAAAGCAAAATATCTTGCACATGCCAGTTTCTTATTAGAAACAAATTCTGGAGTCCGAATAATTATAGACCCTTATGAGCCAGGTGGATTTGGAGGCAAAGTCCAATATAAGCCAATAAACGAGCCCTGTGATGTAGTCCTTATATCACACGAACATTCAGACCATAATTATACACAAGATATACCGGGAAATCCAACTATTGTGAGAGGAACTACTACTGCATCTGGAATAGATTTCAAAGGGGTATCTACTTACCACGATGAGACAAATGGCTCAGAGCGAGGGGAAAATAATATTTTTGTATTCACAGTTGATGGAACCACTTTTTGTCATCTTGGAGACCTTGGACACTTACTTACAGAGGAGCATAAAAACCAGATTGGCAAAGTGGATGTCCTTTTTATACCAGTTGGAGGAGCTTATACTATAGGAGCAGAAGAAGCAACTCAGATTGTGGCAGAACTTGAACCAAAGCTTGTTATTCCTATGCATTACAAAACTCCAAGCATTGATTTCCCACTTGTTGAAGTCAGTGAATTTACAAGAGATAAACCAAGAGTGAAAGAACTCGGAACTTCTGTTGCAGATATTACACTTCCATCGGAGCCAGAAATCTGGGTTCTTTCGCCAGCACTATTATGAACCTACTTTATGCAATGGCACCACCTCAGGGTGGAGGACAAGGAGGAAGTAGAGGGATTCTTACCTTTTTACCTCTCATTCTTATATTCGTAATATTCTACATTTTCCTGATAATGCCACAGAAACAACAGCAAAAAAAGCATCGGGCATTACTTGAAAATCTAAAGAGAGGGGACAAAATAGTAACTGCTGCAGGAATTCACGGGACTATATTAAAACTGGAAAAGGATACCGCAACTCTTCAAATATCCCAAAAAGCAGAGCTTATTATTGACAGGTCAGCAATCTCCCGAATTCTTTCCTGAGTCAAGAAAATTGTAGATAGACAAAGAGTCTAACGGTTTTGATAAATCAAAACCCTACATTGAAGACAGATTTATTTCGTTACTCCTCGGTAAGTTAAAGTAAATCCTGCTAATGCTCCCACTGAGGGTAAAGCAGAGTAAATCCGGCCAGTATTTTCTGTTGGGTGTGGAACAAATAAATAAGATAGTCCCAAACCAAAAAGTGCACCTGCTGATGTACCTGCTAAAACAAGTAATCCGTCGCCTTCTTTTAAGCTCAACTTCTTTACTAATCTCTCTCCTACTCCAATTCCAATTGGAATTCCTACTACCGGCATCGCAAATGCAAGTCGTTTATCGTTATCTGACCAGTCTTCAAATCCCCGTATAGTAAGATAAATAGCCTCTAAGATAGTTCCACCTAAAACACCGCTTGTCTGAATTATAGTTACATTCCCTTCTGTATAATGAGCTGTTCTTGCACGATATACTCCTAATGCTCCTCCTAATACGGCTCCACTTAGAACACAGGATATGAGAGTCTTGGTTGAAAAATCATCTCCCATCTTCCCTATCTGTATAAGATGACCTGTAAGGTATCCCTCCAGCATTCCAAAATCTGTATATGCTCCTGTGGCTCTACTTTGCCCTATGCTTATTTTTTGTGCAAAGTTATATCCTAATATCTCTCCACCAATGCTTGTAGCAAGAATAGGCATTGCGAATTCTTTCCCCTCTAAATCAAAAAACAAAGAGATAAGAGTTCCCCATAATGCTCCGCGTGTTCCCATATAAAAGCTCATATCCTGCTGAGAGCGGCTAAAAGATTTATTCTCTGTAAGTTTCCAAGGGAGATAAAATCCTATAGATGAACTTACAAGATAAAGTCCTGTCGCTGTTGCAGGATCTTCCGGGGCAATAATAGAAACGATACAGGGAGCGTGAACTAAATAGGAAAGGGCTAAATGGTGATATAGGAATCTTCCTCTGCCAGATTGGTCTAATGGAGGAGTCATTGCTGATATTTTTTCACGGATAGAAACAAGTTTTTCCTCGGTTATGGAGTCCCGAATTCTGCTTCTATCTGTTTTCTCTATCTCAAGGATAAGTTCTCCTTCCGTTTCCCATAATCGTGCCTTGCTAAAATTTTCTATCTCAGGGAAGAGATTTAAATTTTTCTCCATATCCTGAGTAATTTCAAAAACATTGCCTGAAGTATCAAAAGGAGTTGGTTTTTCTTCCACTGCATACGAATTTATTGGTAAGAAAGCTACCACAATAACTACTACTAATAAATTTCGCATAATCTCTTTCTAAAAAATAGCTTTTCAAGAACTTTTGTCAAGAGAAAAAGAATGAACCACGAATAATATGCAGATTGAAGAGTTCAAGAGTTTAAGAGTTAGGGAGTTAAGGAGTTAAAGGGTTGAAAGGTTTAAGTGGGTTAGAGATTTAGGAAACAATCATTATATCGCAACTGTTAGAGAAGGAGCATTTTCAAGAGAGCCATCCTGATGTATAATCCATTTTGTGCTTGCCTGAAATAAGCGGCACGAGAGTCTGAATCCACCTCTGATTTAATTTCGTCAAGCCGTGGGAGAGGATGCATAATAATAGCTTTCTTTTTCATAACATCAAGGATTCCCTTGTCTATAATATACTTGCCATGAGCTTTTTTGTAATCTTCAATTCTCTCACCAAATCTCTCTCGTTGAATGCGAGTCTGATAAACAACATCTACCTCTTTGCAGATTTTTTTAAGGTTTTCCTCTTCAAAGAATTTAATCTTGTGTCTTTTTAAATAAGCTTCTATATCTCGTTTCATTCTGACTACTTCTGGTGCGACGAAGTAAATTTTTACATTATCATATTTACCCAGCAGATAAGTTAATGAACGAGTTGTTCTGCCATTTGCAAGGTCTCCAACCATAGCTATAGAAATTCCGTCTATTTTTCCAAGTTCTTTTTTAATAGTATAAAGGTCTAACAAAGCCTGCGTAGGATGCTGTCCTGCGCCGTCTCCTGCATTAATAATAGGAGTATCTGAAACTTCAGCTGCCCGTTGAGCGGCTCCACTTTCGTAATGTCGCAAAACAATCACATCTGCATAGCCTTCTATAACTCTAATAGTATCTTCAAGTGTCTCACCTTTGGCAGAAGATGAGAATTCGCGTGCCGACTCAGTAGTAATTACTTTGCCTCCGAGTTTTTGCATAGCAGATTCAAAAGATAGTCTTGTACGAGTGGATGGCTCATAAAACAAAGTAGCCATTACTCTGTGAGCTAAAATATTAGACCCTCCACTTTTGACTATTATTTCCATTTCCTGAGCTATGGAGAAAAGTTCAGATAAAACTTTTTTGTTAAACTGTTGAGCTCTAATTACATGTTTCATTTTATGCCGACAAGCTTAAATAGTTTCTTGGTTGAGTTAGCTTTGGAAATAAGGTTGACCGACTCTTTAATCCAAGGGTCTTCGGCAAGAAGAACTTCATACTTACCTTCGGTGCCCCATTTTGTTTCAGCAATCATCATTTTCAAGCTTTCGCTAATTTGTTGAGCAGCAGAATCAAATTCTGTGTCACTAAACTTTATTTTCTTATCTCGCACAAAAGATTTAAAGTCTTTTGATATTCTTGCATCTATCTCAAAGTCAGGTAGCAATTCTGGGTGTTCTCTAACATATTTTGATGTATATTGCATAAATGCTCCCTCTCCTATTGCCCTAACAATAAAAGCAGGTAGTAGTTTTGCAGATTCTAATACTGTGTCTGGAATTATCGCTCCCCCGGATGGAAGCTTCCTTTTAAGTGTGCCAAGTGTTTTAAATTCCTTTCCTAAGGTAGGATTTTTAAGCAGGTAAAAAAGAGTATCCGAGCGATTTATACATCTCCCAGATGGCGTATAATATAATTGAGTTGTGAGTTTAAGAGCATCGCTATCTGAATGTTTTTTCAATCGCATTAGAGTTTGGACAGAACCCTTACCAAAAGTAGTATCTCCTACTATAAGCCCGTAGTCCCAATCCTGTATAGCTCCTGCTACGATTTCTGAAGCAGAAGCCGAGGCACGATTCACAAGGATTACAAGAGGAGCATCACCGGTTTTAGAGTTGGTAGTGGCATAGAAATCCCGATTCATATTTCTATTTCTTCCCTTTGTTGATACAATAGCTTTTCCTCGAGGCAAAAAATTATCTGATACTTCAACTGCTTGTTTAAGTAAACCCCCTGGATTCATTCTGAGGTCAATTATAAATTTACTTGCTCCTTGAGCTATCAGAGAATCCAGTGCCTTACTTACTTCCTTGCCTGCGTTTTGAGAGAATCCTGAAATTCTCAAGTATCCTATATCAGGTTTAATTACTCCATAATACTTAACACTTTCTATCTTTATCTCTGCTCTTGTAAGGTGAAAATCAATAAACTCCTCAATTTCCTCTCTTTTGATAGTAAGCGTAACTTTTGTTCCTGGAGTGCCTCTCATTTTATCAACCGCCTCATCAAGTTCCATTCCTTTTGTGGGGATACTGTCTATGAAAATTATTTTATCACCTGGCTGGATTCCTGCTTTATAAGCAGGAGTCCCTTCAAATGGAGAGATAATGGTTATTACATTTTTCACCCTGCTCACGGTAAAGCCGAGTCCTCCATATTTCCCACTGGTCCGAATCCGAAGCTCTCTATGCTGTTTTTTCGTGAGATAAGTGGAATGTGGGTCAAGTTTTGCAAGCATTCCACGAATTGCGGCTTCAATTAGGTCTTTAGAATCAACTTCTTGAACATAATTTACACGAACTGTTGCCAAAATCTCATTAAAAGTATTTATCCACTGCCGTATATTCTGTCCTCTTACACCTGTCCATATCCCAAATGCTAACACAAAAATTGACACTACGATAATGTATTTTTTCTTCATTTCATCCCCTTTAGTAATGGTTTTATTACCTCTCTTATATTCTTCTCAATTTTCTCCGGTGGTAAAGTCCCATCAAACACTTTTACACGCGATGGATTTTCTTTTGCAATCTTTAAATACTCTTGCCGTATTCTTTGATAGAAACTTTCTGATTCAAGCTCTATCCTGTCCTTGCGTTTAATCCGCTTAAGTCCCTCAGTCGGGAGAATATCAAT
>JAUWHX010000076.1 GCA_030605695.1 bacterium
TTACACTTTTTATGGTGATGAATAGAACCATTAAAATCCCCTTGTCTTAAAAAGCCAGGGTAGTAAAAAAATCTCAAAAAAGAATGGCAATGGGTCTTGAGGCGACCAAACTGCATACTCCTTTTTCCCTCTTAAAGAAGATAGATACTCACATACTTTCATCCTTCCCTTTAAGATTTCATATACCACAAGTCCTGTGTCTGTCAAGATACGAATCCATTTTACATTTTTCTGTAGAGATACAATATATTGTGCCAGATTCTCTCCCATTAAATCTTTATATAATAAAAATGGAAAGTCAAGTCCTATCCCGGAACCAAAAGTATGCCATCCCCAAGTGCGTGCATTTACTTCCAAAAGCTTATAAGTTTTATCTCTTGGGTCCCACATAAACTCAACTTCCGAAAGTCCATAATAATTAAGTTTGGACAGGAGTTTTGTCCCAAGCATCTCTAATTCAGGTATATCTACTGTTTCAACAAAAGTAGAAGCTCTACCAAAATCCATTGGATGTTGTCTGATGCGTCTTGCAGAAAGCTTTGCCAAAACTTTTCCTTCCTTAAATAATGAGCAAAAAGAATATAAATTAGAAGGGCCTTCAGTCGTAGACTCTGTTTGAGGAATCATCTCTTGTATCATAATTTCACTTAACGGTATCCCGAATTCATGAACTCGGGATACTATTTTAATAAGTTCTTTTTTATTTCTTGCTTTAAGTGCTTTTTTTTTGGTAAGTTTATAAAATATGCCTTTTGATAAGGGCTTAATAATGACAGGGAATTGAAGGTCTAAATTGTCAATAGACTCTGATTCGGGAAAGTAGGTTTTGGGGATAGGGATACCTAAATCAGTTGCCAACTTGCAAGTCAATTTCTTATTATACAAAATTTCTGTTACTTCCCACTTAGGAGTTGGTATTTTATAATACTTTTCAAGCTCGTTTTTGTTGATAGCAATTAATTTAACTACCTCATCAGTAGTTGGATATATCACCCAGTCATTTAGTTTTTCTTTATGTGCAAGATTAAACAAAAACTCAAGAAGTGTAGATTCCTCGTAAGCAAAAAACTTACTTGTAAATTTACTAACTTTCCCAATACATAGACCGGTATCTAATAGATAAACAGGAATACCCTTTTTTCCAAGACTCCTTATTATCCCCAATCCCTGATAATCTCCACCTATTACAATCGCTCCCGGTTTCTGCATCATTTCCCAAATATCCGCATGAAAAAGTCAAATAAGGTGAGGGCATCGATGTCTCCGGTAATTGATAAACAACTCCTTGCCCCATTAGGCCATCTTGTGTTTTCCGCAGGATTCTGCGAACTTTCTTTTTTTACCCACCAACTTGCAATCTCATCCAGACTTGCTATCCATATTTTTGGATTGAACATTTTTGCTTGCTCAATCACGGACTTAATTGCTTCCCTTAAAAATGGAAATCTCTCAGGATGAACTTGTAAAGTGAACAATTCTCCTCGCTCATAAGTTATGGATAAAATCTTCTGCCATACTTCTTTTATTTTTTCTCGGGGTAAATGCAATCTATCAACCAGCATTTCATCATCTGGCAAGCTCAGAGGAATTTCAACAAAATTTCCTTTTATCTCAGGTAATACAGGATGAGCAAACGCATCAACTGGATTATATAATTTCAATACTTTCTTATATGCCTCCCAATTCTTCTTAGGTAAAGCTGTTTCATAGCCATCTAATACATTCCACATCACTGTTTTGCTACTCTCCCAAAGAAAACCAAGTTCTTGTATAACAGCCATAGTATCTTCATTCCATTTGACATAAGGAGCACGAAATCCACGAAATCTTATCCCCTGCTTCTTGAATATTTTTATAGCATGTTCAAAATGCTCTAATTGTTTTTCTCTTGAAAGTTCAGTGTAATCCGTATGCACATAACCATGCACTGCAAGTTCTATCCCTTTATCCTGTAAGTTCCGAATTATTTCAGGATGTCGCTCCAAAATAATAGCCGTAACTGGCAGAGATAACTTTAATCCAAATTCTTGATTCATTTCTATCCCACAATTTAATGAGTTTTCCATTTTCGCTGGACTAAAACCAAATCTATTGAGCAAACTATTAGCTCGTAGAGCAAGATTTCTCACCCCTCTTGAACTCAACAAAAAATGTACTAAATCCATTGCTTTTGGACACGATAAAACCTGCCCCTATAAAAACTTCTTAAATAGTTTCAATATTCCCTGTGACCACCCTACCCGATGTGTAATACCACTTTCTTGACTAATAGAGCTTTTATTGTCTAAATACCATTGATATGACCTAATCAATGCTTCCGAATTGCTGTATCTGGGCTTCCACCCAAGAATCCTTTCTATCTTGCGAGTTGAGACAAACGAGTCAATATCTGCTGTCCCGTATATCCACTTATACATAGGAGAAAGTTTCATAACCTCAAATATACGAAGGAGTAATTTCACAACAAATGACGGGGTTCTTAAAACCGATGCCCCGCTCCGTGGTGAACCACTTTTAGCATAACGACATAGTGCCCCTACATCTTCCATAACCGTAGAAAACTCCGTAGCCCCGACATTGAAAGTATCATTTGCAAGCGCTCTCTCTTGAGTCGCTACAAGCCAAATAGCAGACACTAAATCTTCGACATCAAGTAATTGATATCGGTTCTTACCGTTGCCGATAATTGGGATTTTCTTGCCGCACTCCACCCAATCGTAAAGGATTTGGAAAACCCCAAGTCGTTCTGGTCCGATAAATGTCTTCGGTCTGATTATAGAGACGCAAAGACCTTTTTCTCTGTATTCGACGCAAACGGCTTCGGCTAAAATCTTGCTTTCTCCGTAATATCCCACGCCTTCGGATTTCGCATCTTCGTAAATCGGATGGACTTTAGGAATTCCATACACAGAAGTGGAAGATATAAATATCGTTTTCCCAATTGAATATTTCCTCGCTACCTCCAGTATATTTCTTGTTCCTTCAACATTGGTGCTAAAAATGTCTTCCTTGCTCCAGAGAGGAAGTGCTGCGGCTGCATGAACGATTACATCAAAACCTTCCGATACGATTTTGCAAACCTTATCAAAATCTCTAACATCGGCTTCCAATAATTTCGCATTCTTGGGATAGCCCCTCGTATCGAATTCGGCTATATCAAGACAGGTTACCTCACACCCTTTTTCCGTAAATATCCGAGTGCAATGAAACCCCAGAAACCCAGCACCCCCAGTAATCAATACCTTAAACATTCACACACCTCCCGTAATCATTGCGGGAGTTCCCTGACTCTTTGCGGGAGTTCCCGCAGACATTGTGGGAACTCCCGGAAACATTGCGAGTGGACTCGGAGACTTTGGGAGTCCACTCCGAAACATTGGGAGTGCTCTCCGAAAGATTGGGAGTTCGCTCCGAGACTTTGGGAGTGCTCTCCGAGACATTGGGAGTCTACTCCAAAACACTGGGAGTCCACTCCGAAACACTGGGAGTCTACTCCAAAACACTGGGAGTCCACTCCGAGACATTGGGAGAGTTCCTTGAAATTTTCGCGGACATCCTTCAGTCATTCACGCATCTCCTTAAGTTATTATTACAATCACTGATATTATCCAGAGAATAACATCAGCGAGTAATGGTTTATCAACCAATAAAGTCTTTTCAGGTGCTCCGCCTAATTTCTTTTGATACACAAGCCACAGGTATCTAAATATTCCATATAGCACAAAAGGAACGGTTAAAACAAGCCATTTGGTTTGGAATTTAGCTACGGTTTCTGCTGAAACGGTATATAGAATGTAAGCCACAAGAACAGCTGCAGTAGTTACCGAAATGAGCTGGTCAAGGATTTCGGTAGAATAATGAGATAGAACTTCCCTGCCCTGAACTCCGATTAAAACAAGCTCGTGTTTCCTCTTGCCAATCGCAAGGAATAACGCCAGCAGAAAAGCACATATAAATAACCAGACCGAGATTTCAACTCTTATAAGAACTGCCCCTGCAACTGCCCGGAGCAAAAAGCCCATAGCTATCACTAACACATCAATTATTACAAGCTTTTTCAGGAAGAAAGAATATCCGAGCATTAGTCCTGCATAAACAAGTGTCAGCAATAAAAACTTTGGCTCAAGCAGACCAGAGAGGATAAATGTTATAATACAAATCAAGCTCCCGCTGATAGCCGCATTCTTGACACTGAGCTTACCACTTGCGATAGGACGATTTGATTTGGATGCGTGAGTCTTGTCTTTCTCTCTATCGGCTATATCATTAAAGAGATATATTGCTCCGGAAAGCAAACATAGAAGAATAAATCCGAGGAAAGTTCTAATAAATGGTTCCAGAGCAAAGAGATTTTCTGAAAAAATAAGTGCTGCAAAAATTACGAGATTCTTAATCCATTGTTTTGGACGCATTGATATAAGTATGTTCATTCTTCTTTATAAAACTTAAAGTTCTCTATTGTTAAAGTATCTTCGATGCTTGAAAAATATATCTCTTCTCCTTTATCTACTACCTTATTTAGTTTTATATTTTTATATCTTTTTAAGTCATACTTGTCAACCAACCAAATAATTGTTTCAATCTTAGGTTTCAATTCTATCACTTGAACCTCATCTCCTATCTTAAAGATTGAAAATTCAGGAAGATAATAATAGACAGTTCTCCAAGGAATATAAGGCTGGAAGTTCCCCCCACTTGCTACACAGATTGCAGACTTTTCTGATGAAAAGTTTTTCTTGATGAAATCAAAAGTTTCTTTCACTTTTTCTTTCTGCCTAAGTCCTTTATTGGAATGATCCAATACCCAGAAATTGGCAAAATTTTTAACCTTATCAGTATTAATACCCATAATTTGCTCGCCTATTGATAAAGGTCTTACCATAAAGAAAAGCAAGCAATTTGCACCAATAATAATACCGACTAAAATACGGTCAAGCACTCTCCAACGCTCAAATACAAACACAGTCGAAAGAACTATAATGGGAAGTATATAATTTAAAGTATGCACTGATTTCCCTATAGAAAATACGAGAAAAAATAAAAGTGAAGGACCTCCCCATAGAGCGAAAAAGATAAGCAATTCTTTCTTTTGTCGGAAGGCAAGCGATCCGTTTAATCTCTTTAGACTCATAAATATTCCTATAAGAATAGCTCCAAGTGTCCAAAGAGAACCTACGACCATATAAGCAACATTTTTTATAGGATTAAACTTTGAAAGAAGCATACTTCCACCAAGTTCTTTAGATACACTCCAATACTTATGAAAGCCCTCGCTTAAAACCATTAAAGGAATAAACCAGAGCAGACAGACAATTCCAAAAATCAAAACTTGCTTTCCTGCTTCTTTCCATGACCTTAATGATACTAAACCTCTTATCCATAGTGGCAAGAGGTAAAGTATTAAATTCTGACGCATCCCAACTCCTACACCAAGTGCTATACTCATCCATAAAATATATTGTCTTTTACCCCTTATAACCTGATATGCCATATAAGCAATTAAGAGAAAGAAAAGATTTTCTGCTGTATATGATAGAGCTAACTCTCCATATGCCCAGAAAACTGGACTGCTAAGGAGAAATAACCCTGAAATCAATCCGCATCTGTAGTTAAATATCTCTTTACCCAGCAAATAAATTAAAACCACAGCTATAGCACTAAAGAGTATAGATAGAATTATGAAGTTTTTATTTATATCTTTAAAAAATAAATTGAGAAATTTAGCTAACCCAACATATAGGATATAACCAGGAGGATGCGGTTGATGTTTTGCAATGTCAAAACTTTCTATTGCAAGAGCAAAATTTACTGAGTCATGCTCACAAATACATTTAGTAGCAAATGGTATTCTTGTTAAGCAGGTAATAAGGAATAATGCAACTATTGTAATAACATGCTTTTTCATCTGGCAGAGCATAACCTAAGTAAAAGGATGTGAAGATTAGAAAAAGAAAAAAATGCGATAGTAACTCATTGTAACTGATAGTAACTTTTGGTAACTTATTGAGAAATTAAGCATAAGTTACAAGTGGTAGCGGAGGCCATCACCATAAATAGGCTTCATATCTGTTTTTTGGCCAAGAGTGTACATTTCGTGGTAATTTCTGCATAATCAGCAAAATCAAACCTGTATTTCCTCCTTCATTGTAAGAATTTACAGAATATTTAATATAAGTCAAGGGAAAAAATAATTTTCTGCTTTTCCTTGACAAACTATGGTTATTAGATTATTGTGGGAAACAAGAGAATCTTAATTATTTGAGTTTATAATGAAGCTTAGAGAAATTGTAAAACTTGTTGATGGGAAGTTGAATGGTCCTGCAGAGCTTGAGGTTAAACGGATTGCAAGGATTGAAGAAGCTGGCAAAGGGGACATAACCTGGTTTTCCCATCCGCGATATGAGAAATGGGCTGAGAAGAGCAATGCATCGTGTATAATCGTCAATCGGAAATCGTTAATCGGAAATCGTGAAGATGGAGTGGCGACGATAGAGGTAGAGAATTCATCTGTTGCGATTGCTAAGTTGTTGGAAGAATTTTATCCCGAAGGAGTAATAACTCCCAGTATAAACGACAAGGCACACATATCTCCATCAGTAAAAATTGGTAAGCAAGTAAGTATAGATGAATTCTCAAGTATAGGAGCTGATACTGTAATAGAAGATGGAGTTATTATCGGTGCTGGGGTGTATGTCGGAAGAGGAGTAAAGATTGGGAAAGGAGCTCGCATTTATCCAAATGTTACAATCCTTGCCAATGTGGTTATTGGGCAGAGAGTTGTGATTTTCAGTGGGGTAGTGATTGGGAGTGATGGATTTGCGTATATGCAAGTCAAGGGGAAACACACAAAAGTCCCCCATCGTGGTGGAGTAATCTTAGGGGATGATGTTGAAATTGGAGCTTGCTCAACTGTGGATAGGGCTCTCGTGGGAAACACTGTGATTGAGAGAGGAACAAAGGTTGACAATTTGGTTCATATTGCTCATAATGTAGAGATTGGAGAAAACTGCATAATTGTTGCACAAGTTGGAATTGCGGGTAGTGTGAAAATAGGCAATAATGTAGTAATTGCAGGACAGGCAGGTATCAATGACCATATAGTAATTGGTGACCGTGTGGTGATAGCAGGGCAGGCAGGTGTAACAAAAGATATACCGTCTGGACTTACTGTATCCGGATATCCGGCAAGACCAAGGCGAGAGTCAAATCGTGCGTATAGCTTACTGATTAAGTTGCCTGAACTATTTAAGAGAGTGCGAGCTCTTGAAGAAAAATGCAAACAACATTAAAGAAAAGCTTCTCAATTGAGGGAATTGGAGTGCACACAGGCACTCATTCAAAAATAACTATCTTGCCTGCTGAACCTAATTCGGGAATAAATCTTCGTATGGATGGAGTTAATATACCTGCTGTTGTTGAGAATGTGAAGGAGACATTGCATGGAGTAACATTGTCCAATGGAACAAAGGAGATTAAGACCTGTGAGCATATTTTAAGTGCTCTTTATGGGGCGGAGATTGACAATGCAATAATAAAGGTAGAAGGCGAGGAAATACCTGCACTTGATGGAAGTAGTTTGCCAATCACGAAGTTAATAAAAACAAGTTCTCAGGACTCAAAAAAGAAGACGGTCAATTTAAAAGAGTGTATGTTTCTGGAGAACAATGGAGCATCTATATTTGCAATTCCGAGTGAGGAATTTAAGATTACATTTGTAATAGATTATCCATATCCTGGAATTAGCACTCAATATAAATGTCTTTCCATTACCCCAGAGATTTACCGTGAGCAAATTGCGGGAGCGAGGACTTATGCATTTATGGAGTGGATAGATGAATTGCAAGAGAAGGGACTTATTCGTGGTGGGAGCTTAAAAAATGCAGTAGTAATTGGTCCTGATGGTCCCTTAAATTCTTTGAGATATGAGGATGAACAGGTGCGACATAAGATACTGGACCTTATAGGAGATCTTTCTCTTCTTGGGGCGAGACTAAAGGGCTGGATTTTCGCAGTAAAATCTGGCCATACATTAAACATTGAGTTTGTTAGGAGGATAAAATGCAGTTTGACATAAAAGAAATTCTTAAAATAATTCCACACCGATATCCAATGTTGCTTGTGGACCGCATAATTGAGCTTGAAGAAAACCGAGTAGTAGGAGAGAAATGTGTTACCATAAACGAGCCCTTTTTTCAAGGGCATTTCCCTGGACACCCAATAATGCCCGGAGCTTTAGTTGTTGAGGCAATGGCACAAGTTGGAGGGTTTCTGTTGTTAAAAAAAGTAAGGGACTCAAAAAATAAGGTAGTTTATTTTTTAAAGATAGACAAGATGAAGTTTAAAAAACCAGTGGTTCCGGGAGATATACTGAGGAGCGAACTCAAGCTATTAAAATATCGTAGTGGTCTCTGTGTAATGGAGGCAAAAGGCTATGTGGGCAACACTCTTGTTGCAGAAGGCGAGCTTACTGCCAAAGTAATGCCGCGGTGATTATTTAACCACGAATTTATCAAATCCTTTCACAGAATCTGCAATGGGACACGATAAATCGTGTTCCTACAATGTTCCACAATAGATAAATGGGTAAGGGCATGGTTTATCCTTGTTCTTATAAAGCGGATTCTACCATTTTGAGGATTTGAGTGTCTGCGAGGTTTCGTTGTTGGGAGGCACCTGAAGGGCAAGCGGCGATACAACTTCCGCATCCTTCGCATAAGACTTCGTTCACTTTAGCAATGCGGTTCCCGTCTTCTGTTACAAGTTCTCTTGCAGTGTATGGACACAAGTCAATGCAAATACCACAGCCACTGCAAAGGGCTTCATCTACTTTTGCTACAATGGGGATATGCGATAGCTCTTTATGGGAGAACATTTCAAGGACTTTTGAAGCGGCTCCCGATGCCTGAGCAACTGTATCTGGCACATCTTTGGGTGCCTGAGCCGCTCCAGCCAGAAAGAATCCGGCTGTAAGAGTCTCAACTGGTCGGAGCTTTGGATGAGCTTCAGTAAGAAAGCCGTATGCATCTGCTTGTATTTTAAGTTTTCTTATCAGGTCTTCTATTCCCTTACTGGAAGTAATTGCCATTGATAAGACAACCATATCGCATTTAACTTCAACTTGTTTGCCAGTGAGTGTATCGGCACCCCAGACTACGAGTTCATCGCCATCTTTAAAGACTTTAGATACTTTGCCTCGGATATAAATAACTTTATCTTTTTCTTGAGCTCGTTGCACAAATTCTTCATAGCTCTTACCATCTGAGCGGATGTCAATATAAAATACAATTGCTTCACCATCTGGTACCTGATGTTTGTAAAGCATTGCGTGTTTTGCGGTGTACATACAGCATATCTTTGAGCAGTACGGGAAATGATGCTCAGGGTCTCTGGAGCCGACACAGGAAATGAAAACTACTCTTTTAGGCACTTTTCCATCAGAAGGTCTTTGAACCTTCCCTGCAGTGGGTCCTGATGCTGAGAGAAGACGCTCAAATTGGAGACCATTGACTACATCCTTATATTTACCAGCCCCGTATTCGCCAATTTTTTCAACAGGATAAAGGTCATAGCCAGTGGCAACTACAATAGCTCCTACTTCTTCTTCCACAAATTTATCCTCGTCATCAAATTTTATTGCTCCTATTTCGCAGGTTTTTTCGCATAGCTTGCACTTGCCTGTTTTGAAATATAGACAATGCTCTTTATCAATTACAGGATAATTTGGGACAGCTTGAGGAAATGGGATATAAATTGCTTTTCTTTTTCCAAGTTTCTCATTAAATTCAGAAGGGACTTTTGTAGGGCACTTTTCTGAACAAAGACCACACCCTGTGCACTTATCCCAATCCACAAAGCTTGCCTTACGTCTTATTTTTACTTTAAAATTGCCAACATACCCTGATATTTCTTCAACTTCTGAATAAGTGAGGAGTTTAATATTTGGATGATGCCCGGCTTCCACCATTTTAGGTGTAAGAATACATTGGGCGCAATCAAGAGTAGGAAATGTCTCGGAGAGCTGAATCATATGTCCGCCAATAGAAGAGTTTTTCTCAACTAATATAACCTCGTAGCCCGAGTTAGCAATATCTAAACTTGCTTGTATGCCAGCAATTCCTCCTCCTATTACAAGTGCTCTTTTGGTAACCGAGATGCTAACTGGAAAGAGTGATTCATTTTCTTTTACTTTCTCAATCATAGTTTTAATAATATTTATTGCCTTTGCGGTAGCTTTTTCTCTATTGGGATGAACCCAACTACAGTGCTCTCGGATATTAGCAATTTCCAGTTGATATGGATTTAATCCAACTGATTCTATTGTTCTACGGAAGGTATTTTCATGCAAGGAAGGTGAACAGCAAGCAATAATCACAGAATCTAAATTCTTTTCTTTAACAGTTTCTTTAATCAATCCTTGTCCGGGCTCCGAGCACATATAAATATAGTCTTCAGCATAAACCACTCCTGGATATTTCTTGATTTCGTCTCTTGCTTTTTTGACATCCACTGTTTCAGCGATATTAATGCCGCAATGGCAAATAAAGACACCTATCTTCTTCATTGGTTAGTCAAGATATATCATTAATAATTACTTTGTCAAGAGTCATTTCAACTAAAACATACAAATTTTGGTTGGGTCATTTCCTGAATAGCGTATTTTACTCCCTCTCTTCCAATTCCACTTCCTTTTACTCCACCATACGGGATATGGTCAACTCTATAAGTTGGGATATCGTTAATTATGACTCCCCCTACTTCCAGATTTTTAGCTGCATAAAGGGTTTTCTTAACATCATTGGTATAAACCCCTGCGTGTAATCCATATTTTGAAGTATTAACTTCTTTAATTACCTGTTCCCAATCATTAAACCCCATAATTGATACAACAGGAGCAAAGATTTCCTGAGCTACTACTTTCATATCGGGTGTTACATCAATGAGCACTGTAGGTTCAAACATAGGTCCTTTATGATTGCCACCAATTAAGACTTTAGCTCCTTGAGAAATTGCTTCATTTATCCACTGTTTTACACGCTTGGCCTCTTGTTCTGTAATCATTGGACCTATATCTGTGTTTTCATCTAATGGGTCACTAGACTTTAACTTTGAAACTGCTTTCAAGAATTGCTTGATGAACTCATCTTTTATATCTTGATGGACATAAATCCGTTGAATAGATATACATACCTGCCCAGCATAAGCAAAACTTCCAAAAACACACCTCTCTATAATCTTTTGCCCTGCATTTTGCAGAGCATCTTTGTCAATAATTACAGGAGAGTTACTGCCCAGTTCAAGAGTAATTTGTTTAAGTCCTGCTTTTTCAGTAATTCCAAGCCCAACAGATGCACTGCCAGTAAATGTAATTTTAGATATTCTTGTGTCTCTGACTATAGCATCTCCAACTGTAGAACCTGGTCCTGTTACGATATTTAAAGCTCCTTGTGGAAGTCCAGCAGATAACATAATCTCTCCTAATTTAATCGCAGTTATAGGGGTATAGGTAGCTGGTTTAAGCACGACAGTATTTCCTGATGCGATAGCTGGGGCTACTTTATGAGCCACTAAGTTTAATGGGAAATTAAATGGGCTGATAGCAGCTATAATTCCAAGTGGCTCACGAATAGTAAAAGCTGTTCTCCCTTCTCCATTTCGAGATGCATCCATAGGTATTGTCTCGCCATATAGTCTTTTAGCTTCTTCTGATGCAAACTTGAATGTTTCACTCGCACGGTCAACTTCACCTCTTGCAAGTTTAATGGGCTTTCCGGATTCCAAAGCAATAGTGCGGGCAAGCTCTTCTTTCCTTTCTCTTATGATATCTGAAATCCGTTCAAGAATTAGAGAACGTTTATGAGCAGGCAGAGTTTTTGTGAGCTTAAAGGCTTCTTGAGCACTTTTGATTGTATTATCTACTTGTTGTTCGGTAGCTTCAGGAACTGTGCCAAGTAGTTCTTGATTATAAGGATTTCGCACTTCAAGTTTTTTATCTCCATTCACCCATTTGCCATTTATAAGTAATTTATATTCTTCCTGCATTTGAATTTTTTATCACGAAAGCACGAAATATTTAAAACACAAAGAATAGAAATAGCATACAGATAAACACAGATTTGAATAATAATCCCGATAAATTCGGACTGTGTAAATCTGTTTCATCTGTGAATATCTGTGTGCTAATATTTTAGAATTTCGTGATTTCGTCCTTTCGTGTTTTCGTGATGAGTTTTAGCTTTTTTCTTTCTTTTGAGGTAAAGGACGTATGCTGTTACTTCCACACTTGGGACAGGTTCTTTCTTCCGGAACTTTTTTATCATAGAGTCCCTTATATTCATACCCGCATCTCAGGCATTTAAATGTTATTTCTTCAGCCATTTATATTTCCTTAAAATCCAAAGCTCAAAATCCAAATTTCGAATATTTGGCACTGCTTTACTTTTTCCTTTCAGGTATAATATAGGGTTACTTACCTTAACGTAGGCTAAAGCCTACCGCTACTTTTGCTACATTGCAAGCCTGAACCTCGTCGCTACTTAATTTTAAGCCTTAATTAAGGTAAGTTTTTTTAACAATTTTTCCGTATAATTTCAGATATTCTTCGTTGTTATTCGTATTCTACTATAAAATCCGTCATAGTCTCTATTCCCTCAGGTAAAGTCCAGTTATCAAGCTCATCGCCCTCGCTCCATTCACCATTACCATCATTATCAATCCAGTCAAAGGTTTTAATATTAACCCTTATTGTAAGTTTCGTAGTTTTGCCACTTTTCATTTCAAAACCACCCAGCTTTTCATCAGGCGCTTCTAACTTAAAATTGTTGTTTTCATCGTGGACATACATACCGTTCTCACCACAAATATTTAGTAGCGAATCCGCCGGTTCTAATTCTGAATTATTTAAATTAGGAAGTTCCAATGTGTCACTTCCAAGAGTACCAACGAAATAAACTCTATTGCTTTGAACTATCCGAATGTTTTTGTAATTTCCTATTGGCATAGTCACGGGAGAAAATTCTCGCTCGCTATCAAGCATCTCCTCAGAAGACTCATAAGTCGTAATCCAATCGAGAGTATCAGGTTCTCCATCAACTATATCTCCAGTGGCAAATGCTATGCTATAAAGAACATGTCTTCCGTCAATGAGGTTGCAAGTATGGGTGTCAGATAGAGTTGCCTTTGGAGCTTTGGAACTATAGCTATTCCAGGTAGTATATTTAAGCTGCAATGCTCCTGTTTCGTCCGTTGAGTCAGTAGGTGACTCTTTTTTGCAACCTATTAATAACGTGATTGCAACTATTACCATTGCTACCATTATTTTCCCTTTCATCATTCCCTCCTTTTTTGTGGAGGATAAACCTCCACGCTACTTGCACGGTTAAAACCGCGCCTCTCTGTTTCCGTCATTTATATTTTTTATACATCACCACCTTCTCTTAGTTTAAATCAATCAATGCCTCAATTACCAAACACCTAAAATTTAGGCATTTGATGTCTTATTGCTTTTGCATCATTCCTTTCATCCTTTCCTACATACCGGTAGGAGTTTTTATTTCTACCTTACCCGCATTAAATAAATCGTCTGAAAGACCCGTATTTATCTTGACGGACTTTATGACAATACTTGCCACTAACTTTTTATCTTCGTATACTTCTGTCTTATACGGTATCTCCCATCCACCTTCAAGAGTCCTAAAATCAGAACAGAGCATAACTGATTCACTCTCGGGACTCTTATCCTCCGTCTTTAGGTTAACAAAACTATTCTTGTCTATCCATGTCTTGCTTAGAGATCCATCTTCTTCCTCTGCTTCAATTATATATGCATCTCGTTTGCCAACCTTATCAGTTCCAACTAATTTTAATTTTACTTCTTCTAAATCTTCTTCTGAAGGTGTCCAAAACAAAGTTGCCGATACTCTATCTTTGCCTTCACCTTCTGGAAGTTTTTGCTTGCCCGCAAAAGGAGAAATCATATAGGTATCTTTACCGTCGTGAATCACAATAGTCTTCATTTCTCCCTTACCTGCCATAGGGTGACCAGCGGGTAATTCAGGCATCTCCATTGTTGTCTCTATTCTGAATTTTTCACCCTTTTTCAGCACCTTTGTCTCTGCAGTTATCTCACCTTCCTTTTCTACTGCTTTCATCTCATATAAAATGACCATATCCTTGGCTACTTTCTCAAACTTTGCATATTTTGCCCTTGCCTGTTTGAAAATACCAGTGACAGTGGCAGAATATCCCTTACTCGCCACTACCAATAACACTACCACAAATATATTCTTTAAAGCCTTCCTCAACATATCTACCTCCTTTTTTGCGAAGGTCGCAGACTCTACGAGATAACCCTCCGCGTTACTTGCACGGTTAAAATCGTTTCTACTTTCATCCATTTATAACTTTATACACATCACCTCCTTTCTCTGCTGCTCTATTGTTAAAAAGACTTGCCTTAATTTTTGCCTGACATTACTTTTGCCTGAGAATAAACCTCAGTACTACTCCGCACTCAATATTTTCTTGGTTTCTTCTATTTCATCCTTGGTCACTGCTTTTCTAATCTCCTCAACTGCATGCATTACTTTTGTCCATTTTACTGCCTCGGCAGCAGAACACCACTCGAGTTGCAACCTTTCGGGTCTGATACCTTTTCGCTCCATCTGGTTCCATATTTTCTCAACTCTCTTTTGGGTCCATCTATTTGCATCAATATAATGGCAGTCAACAAAATGGCAACCTGAGACAAGAACAACTGGAGCACCCTTTTTGAAGGCGTGCCAGATGAACTTTTCATCCACTCTTCCACTGCACATTGTTCTTATTAGTCTTGAATTCGGTGGATATTGCATTCTTGAGAGTCCAGCAAGGTCTGCTCCGGCGTAAGAACACCAGTTGCAAGCGAAAGCACATATCTTCTCTTCTGGTTTCTCCTCAAGCATTGCATCTATCATTGCGAGTATCTGGTTATCCGTGAAGTGTTTCATCGTTATAGCACCAAATCTACATTCAGCACCGCAAGTTCCACATCCTTTACAAGCAGCGTCAACAACGATAGCTGGAGTTTTCGCCTTTATGTCAACGGTTATTGAACCATAAGGACAGGCATCTGCACATATACCGCAAGATTTGCATAAATCGGGAATGATTGTAGAAGTAATTGCTTCTACTTTCACTTTGCCAGCGGAGAGCAATGTTTCAGCTCTTCCCGCTGCACCGGATGCTTGAATAACAGATGATTTAATATCCTTTGGCGATTCACAACACCCAGCCAGAAAGACGCCTCCAGTAGGTGCATCAATTGGATTTAGCTGATAATGACTCTCCATAAGAAAGCCATCTGGAGTTTTTGAGAGTGTAAGAGCACGCTGAATTTGCTCGGTTTCTGGTCTTGGGATAACGCCTACAGAAAGCACAACCATTTCAAATTCGTGACGCTCAATCTTGCCGGTAGTAGTATTCTCCACAGTAACGATTAAGTTCTTTGTTTTAGGGTCTTCAACGACATCCCCTGGGATGCCTCTTATATATTTGACTCCCCGAGCTTTACTGCGTTTATACAAATCCTCATACCCCTTTCCAAATGCTCTTATGTCCATATAGAAAACCACACATTCCATTTCTGGGTGATGGTCCTTGAGATAAAGGGTATCCTTAATCGTATTCATACAGCAAATATTGCTACAATAAGGATTACCTCGCTTTTCAGACCTTGAGCCAACGCACTGAATAAAAGCAATGCTCTTTGGGAGCTTACGGTCTGTTGCTCTTAGGAGCTCACCTTTTGTAACATACCCGGGTCCTGTAAGTATCTCGTATTCCCAGGAAGTGATAACATTTTCGTATTTAGTATAATGATATTCATCAAGTATAGTAGGGTCATAGACATCCATTCCTGTTGCAGTGATAGCGACTCCCACATCAAACTCAACAAACTCATCCTGTTGGTCAAAATTTATGCATTTTGGGTCACAGACTTCTGCGCATTTACCGCAGGCAATTGGATTGTTTCCAAGGCAATCTTCCATATTGATGAGATAGGCAGCAGGAACGGCCTGTGCAAAGGGTATGTATATAGCTTTTCTTGTTGCAAATCCCAATTGATGCTCGTCAGGTCTTATCTCTGGACATACCTTAACACATTCTTCGCAGGCAGTGCAAGCTTCCTCATCTACATATCTTGCTTTCCTGCGGACTTTTATATGGAAGTTGCCAATATAACCTGTAACTTCCTCTACCTCTGAATAGGCGAGCAATTTAATATTAGGATGCCGACCGACATCCATCATCCTCGGACCGAGGATTCATATCGCTCAATCCATTGTGGGAAAGGTCTTATTGATGGAAGACATCAACCCACCAACAGTAGGCTCCTTCTCCACCAGATAGACTTGATAACCTGCATTAGCAAGGTCCAAAGATGACTGTATTCCTGCTATCCCGCCTCCTACTACAAGAGCAGACTGAGTAACTGAAACTTCAAGCTCTTCCTGTGGCTCAAGGAGTCTTGCCTTTGCTACTGCGATTTTCACGGTATCCTTTGCCTTTTGAGTGGCTTTTTGCTTGTCCGAATGCACCCAACTGCAATGCTCTCTGATATTAGCCATCTCGAAGAGATAGGGATTAAGTCCCGCATCAGCACAGCATTCTCTAAAAGTCGGCTCATGCATACGAGGAGTGCAACTTGCAACAACTACACGATTCAAATTCTCCTCTTTTATATACCGCTTTATCTCTTGCTGGCCCGGCTCCGAGCAGGTGTATCTATTCTTAACAGAGCATACCACATCAGGCAGGGTTTTAGCCCATTCTGTGAGTTCGTCGCAGTCCACAGTGCCAGAGATATTTATCCCGCACTCGCAGACAAACACGCCTATTCTTGTTTTATCCTTCTCCAATCCAATCACCTCCTTTCAAGAAATAACTCAAGTTGAAATTATCAATTAGCATTTCAAAATTGATAATCGTTCATTGCTAATTGCTAATTTTACATTGTTTCAAGACATCCTTTTCTCGCCGGTTCTTCAAAACCATTCACTCATCCTTCAAAACCACTCTCTTATCCTTCAAAACCATTCACTCGTCCTTCAAAACCATTCACTCGTCCTTCAAAACCACTCACTCATTTACATCCTTTTTTCTCTTATTCAATTGATTTGCGATTAAAGTAGTTAAGTCCTGGATTTCAATTTTTGCTTCTTTGGGTGTATTTTCATCGTTCATCGCACATTTGAAGTGAATCTGACATTTTGGGCAACTCGTAATTAAAAGGTCTGCACCAGTAGATTTTGCTTCCGTCAGTCTTGCTAACTGAATCTGTTTGGAATAAGTGCCGCAGTTCATCCATCCACTTGTTCCACAACAGATTGCACTCTTTCTGTTTTTCGGCATCTCGTTGAGCTTGAGTTCCATAGCATTTATAATTTCTCTCGGCTCTTCATAAATTCCACAAAATCTCCCCAGTCTGCAAGGGTCTTGATAAGTTACCTTGAGTTGTGAGTTGTGAGTTGTGAGTTGTGAGAGATTTTCGGCAATGAGTTCGGAGATGTGAATTACCTCAATATCCAATGCTCCTATGTGTTTTGGATATTCCTGTTTGAAGGTTTGGTAGCCCTCTGCACAAGAGAATACTATTTTCTTGGCGCCTGTCCGTTTGATTTCCTCAATATTCTGCTGTGCCAACTTTTTGAAGTTCTCAATGTCTCCTGTCCATAAAAGGTCGTGTCCACAGCATTTTTCGTTAGCCATTAGAATTGGCTCTATGCCCAAATGATTAAGTATTTTTATTGTGCTTTTTGCAATGTCTAAAGTATTTAATTCCAAGTTGGTGAAGAACTTATCAAAGTAAGGAAGGCAACCTACGAAATATAGTAAGTCCGTTGGGCTCGCTGAATCCGTTGGATATATTTTTACTTTAAGGTCTTTTGTGAGCCAATCAAGACGGTTCTGTTTTAAAGTGGGGGAGAGGGTCATCATTCTCATTATAGATTGCATTGTTCCGTTATGAGCGTAAACACCCTCTTGCCCAATTTTGTGTGCTTCTGCTCTCAAATCTCTAACAAACTCTGTATAATGGACATCGGACTCGCATATTTCATCACACATACTGCAAGTTAAACACCACCAGAGGAACTCATCTTTCAAGAGAGATTCAGGTTTCTCTAATAGAGCTTTTTGGACGAGACGTCTCGGTGAATAATCTTCCTTAAGCAGAGAAATAGGACATACGGATGTGCATTTTCCACAATCCAGACAATGATATGCTTTTGTTCTATTTACTATATCTTTAATTCCCATTGGCATACTACCTTATGGTATTAATAAAAGAACCTATGATTTTCTCAAGTTTTTCAGGTTTCTTAGCTGAAAGTCGTTCAAGTTTTATTTTGTTGGGTCTGATTCCGAGTGTGTATAAAATATCCCTTGCTTTCTCAAAATTCTTTTCTGCGGTTTCATTGCCATTGACATAATGACATTCTCCTTCAGGACACCCTATTCCTATAACTCCATCAGCTCCTTGCACAAAAGCTTCTATAATAAAAGCAGGAGTAATGCGACCGGAGCACATAACCCTGATTAAGTTTATTGAGTTTTTTGAGTTGATAGAGTTTAAGTCTAGTTTCTTGAAGTCTTGTGCCATCGGATAACACCAATTGCAGACAAAGACAACTATTTTCTTCTCATCTACAGACTTCACAGACAAAGTATTAATTCTGCTATTGCTAAAATGGTTCATTGTTATTGCACTTGATGGACAAATAGATGCACAAACCCCGCACCCTTTACATAATGCTTCCTCAATACTGCAAATCTTGACCCCATTCTCTTGTTCTTGCAATTTGGGAGCAGAATATTCGCAAATTTCCTCACAATCACCACATCCACGACAAAGATTACTTATTACTCTTGCAGTTATAGGTTCTACTATGACAGGGATTTCTTTTGCATCAGTCCTTGAAAGCTTTCCTTGTAAAGGACCCCCATTTAAAGGAAATTGATTAGTGTCAAGCGGAACTCTTAATAATATTCCGGATGTTTCCTCTGGAATGGACAGGGCTACCAATCTTTTATCACAGTCCGCGATACATTCACTACACTCGGCACAAAAACCACACCTCAAACATCTTTTCGCTTCTTCTATTGCCATTTCTTCAGTAAAGCCCAATTCTACCTCTTTAAAATTTTTTCTCTTATTTATAGGAAGTTCAGGCATAAGAACTCTTTCTTTCTTATCTTTTGATTCAACTACAACTTCAAACTCTACTCTCGCTTCTCGCTTCTCACTTCTCACTTCTGGGTTTAAGTATCTGTCAATTGATTTTGCTACTCTATGACCTGCGGCTATAGCTTCAATTATAGTTTTGGGTCCTGTTACACAATCACCACCAGCAAAAATACCTTTTATATTTGTTGCAAGAGTTTCTTCGTCTATCACAAAGGAGTTCCATTTAGAAATTTCAAGTCCATGGTTGGCTGAGAGCCATGAGGTATCAGGTTGTTGGCTAATGGCAGGAATTATTGTATCTGCCTCTATCTTAAACTCAGAACATTTAATAGGAACTGGACGTCTTCTGCCACTCGCATCTGGTGGTCCCAATTTGTTTTTGATACACTCCATAGCTACCACTTTGCCTTTTTCCCCAAGTATTTTAACTGAGGAAGCAAGGTAATGAATCTTTACTCCCTCTTTTTCTGCCTCTTCAATTTCCCATTCATTTGCGGGCATCTCTTTCCTTGACCTTCTATATACAATATGCACATCAGAACCCAGTCTCAGAGCTGTTCTGGCTGAATCTATAGCTGCATTCCCACCTCCGATAACAATAACCTTTTTCCCAATTTCAACTTTTTCCCCAAGGTTTACTGCGCGGAGGAAAGTAATACAGTCAATGAATCCTTCAAATTTATCTTCTCCTGGAATTCCAAGTTTGAGTCCTTTGTGTGTACCTATAGCAATAAATATAGCATTATATCCTTGTTTTTGCAATTTATTCAGGTTTTTAATCTTTGTGTTTGTTTTGATTTTGACACCAAGTTTTTTTATTGCATCAATTTCTATCTTTATAATATCTCTGGGGAGCCTGTATTCTGGAATACCAGTATATAACATCCCTCCGGCAACTGGTAATTCTTCAAACACGGTAACCTTGTATCCTAATCTAACAAGGTCATTGGCAGCAGTTAAACCAGCTGGCCCTGAACCAATAATAGCAATTGAGTTATTTGAGTTTGTTGAGTTTATAGAGTTTGTTGAGTTCGTTGAGTTGAGTTCATAGTCAGCAAGGAATCTTTTAAGATAACAAATAGCGAGTGGTTGATCAATTTCATTGCGGTTGCATTCGGTTTCACACGGATGTACGCATACACGACCACAAATTCCAGGTAAAGGATTATCCCTTTTAACTATCGCAAGAGCTTTTTCAAACTTTCCAGCGGCAATTAATCCAAGATAAGCTTTTACATCCGTGTCTATTGGGCAAGCAGACTTGCATTTTGATGTTTCTACTTTTTTAATAGCGTATTTAATAGAGCTTATCTGAGGAAATTTGAGATATACTTCTTTTGCCTCGAGTATATTCTGAATATCTGGAGCGAGTTTTTGCATTTT
Organism: bacterium; assembly: GCA_030605695.1. Classification (GTDB taxonomy): domain Bacteria; phylum Hydrothermota; class UBA3073; order JACQXS01; family JACQXS01; genus JAGMCN01. The sequence continues at coordinate 20,606 of JAUWHX010000076.1, forward strand.
CTAACTAATCCTCATTTTCTTCTTTAAGAGTTGACCATATAGCGAATTCAGGACACAGCATCTCACAAAGTCCACAATTCACGCAATTTTCTGGATTCTTGACCCGCGGAGGATGGTAACCTTTGGCATTATATTCCTCTGACATTTCAAGTACATCTTTCGGACAGTATTCTACGCAAAAACTACATCCTTTACATCTGTCCTTTATTATATGGATTTCACCCTGTGGAACTTTTACTTCCTCTATATCAAATGGTGTTCGCCAGTGCTTCATAAAATAGAGGAATTAAGAAAATAAGAAAATGGAAATTGCAAAGATAGACAGACAAATTTCTTGATTTCTAATTTCCTAATTTCCATCTTGGGCATGCTGGAATCCTTTGTTAAACGCCTTGAGGTTCAGTTCCTTAAATCTTGGTGGCACGGAATCTGCAACTGCCTTTTCCATTCCTTCTTTTGATACTAATTTTGTGACAGCAGTGAAAAAGCCAAGCATAACTACATTTGCGATAATCCTGTTTCCTAATTCTTCAGCAAATCTTGTAGCAGGAATAGGGTAGAGCTTGATTTTCTCCCTTTTTTTCTTCAACTTAACGAGGTCTGAATCATAAAGGAGTAGTCCATCCTCTTTTAGTTCGGGCTCAAACTTTTCATATGCCTCCTGAGACATAACAACAAAAATATCAGGTCTTGTAACATAAGGATATAAAATCTTATTTTCCGAGATTACTAATTGGGAACTACAGGCTCCGCCTCTTGCTTCCGGTCCGAATGCTTGGCTCATAGTAGCAAACTTATTGTCAAAAATTGAAGCTCCTTTCCCCACAATGATTCCCGACCTAATAATACCTTGTCCTCCATAACCTGCAAACCTAATCTCAGCCATTTTTACCTCCGTGTGGAGTGAATTTATCACCTAATGTTTTGCTAAGTTGAGCATTATACTGCTCAATAAATGTTGGTCTTTCCTTGTCTATGAATTTACCCACTATAATCTTTTCTTTGGGAGTAATTGTCACGAACCTCGGAGCTTCACCATTTTTTATTACTGAATTTTTATAGTAAAAATTTAATAAATTAGAGTCTGTTTCTTTAATACTCGTATAATAATTGGGACCGGGTAATAGAACTTCTATTACAGAAAACCCTCGTTTATTTAGGGCTTCGGCGATAGAATTCGCAAGTTCATCAGTATGTAAAGCTGTCCATCTTGCTGTATATACTGCCCCACAAGAGTTGGCAAGATGTGTGGCATTAAACGGTTTTTCAAAAGTTGAGTAAGGTGAGAATTTTTGTGTAGTTGTTTGTTCCTTTTCACACTTTTGTATAGGAGCAGATTTCCCTCCTATTTCCCTATAAACAAAGTTATTTACACATATAATGAGTAAATCCATATTTCTTCTTCCGCCATGCACGAAATGATTTCCACCAATTGTCATCATATCTCCAATAAAAGGAACTACTATTAGGTCTGGGTTGCCAAGTTTTAATCCTGTTCCGAAAGCAATAGCCCGTCCCCTAATAGTATGGAAGAAATCAACTCCTAAATGCTTTACAACTTCTGGTTCAAATGGAATATCTGATGGGACAGAGATTCTTGACGGCTTAACCCCTGATTTTTTTATTCCTTTAGCAAAAGCAGTTATAATAGGATTCATTTCAAAAAAAGTTTCACCGCAGAGACGCAGAGAAAAGAGAAAGTGAGTCTGCTGGAGACACTTTGCGACCTTTGCGTCTTTGCGGTAAGATTTATCATTCTTTTAATTTATAACCTTCTTCAAAAATCAACTTCTCAAGTTTTGTCTTATGTTCAATAATTCCTTCAATCTTTTTATTCTCTTTGCTCGCATATTCAATTGCACTTAATATATCATCTGGATGATGGACTCCTGCTCCACCGTGAGGAATAAGAATAACATTTGCCTCACCATGACTGCATCTCTCAACATCAAAAACAACTTGTCCATAATTTATCTCTGGAACCACAAAAGCTTTTACTTTTTTGGCAAGCTCGGTTATCTTTTTGTCAGGAAAAGGCCACACAGTAACAAGTCTAAGACTCCCTACTTTTATTCCTTTTTCTCTTGCTTTCTCAATTCCTCTTACAGCAACTCTTGATGATATTCCATAGGAAACAACAACAACATCAGCATCATCTGTATTTTCCTCTTTTAACTCAATAATCTTATCTGCATTGAGTTTTATCTTATCAACTAATCTTCTTGTAGTTGACTTTTGAGTTTTGACTTTTGAGTTTTGAGTTAGTATGGGGTAGCCCTTTTCATCGTGAGTATGTCCAGTTATGTATAACTTGTAGCCATCACCTGCTTTTACCATTTTTGGAACTAAATCTTTATCTGGCTTGAATGGTAAATATTTATCTCTTGGTCCATTATAAAATCTTCTTGGCTCAATTTCAATTTCATCAGCTTTGGGAATAACTACTTTTTCAGTCATATGCCCTACACATTCATCTGCCATTATCATTACTGGGCAACGGTATTTTTCCGCCAAATTAAATGCCTTAATTGTGTAATCAAACAATTCCTGAGGGGATTCCGGAGCTATGGCTATAATTTCATAATCTCCATGCGAACCCCATCTTGATTGCATCATATCTGCCTGTCCTGTTTTGGTTGGAGCTCCGGTAGAAGGTCCTCCTCGCTGGATATTGAGTATAACAAAAGGAGTCTCTAACATTGCACCGAATCCAATAGTCTCCATCATAAGAGAATAACCAGGGCCCGATGTGATAGTCATTGTCTTAACTCCTGCACAGCTTGCACCTATCACAGACGCTATAGAAGCAAGCTCATCTTCCATTTGAATAAAAACAGCTCCGGCTTTTGGGGCTATCTTTGCAAATGCCTCTGCTGCCTCAGTTGATGGTGTAATTGGGTAGCCACCTATAAATCTACATCCTGCTGCCAGAGCACCTTGACCGGAAGCTACATCGCCATCTATATAATAAATACCAGTATTTACATTCCTCGGATTAGCTTTCATTTTATTTTTTCCTTTTAATCTCAGAAAGCCATTTCTTATATGATTCAGTATAAGTAGGCCTTTCCCTATCAACAAATTTGCCAACTGTAATTTTTGTTTGGAATCCAATATCAAGGTTTTTTGTGTCTTCACCATGCTTTATTTCTGAATTATCATGATAAAATTTCATCATATCAAGTCCATCTCCAAGCTTGTTAATCCTTGAATAATACATTGCACAGGGTGAAATAACTTCAATCACAGAAAACCCCGGCTTATTTAATGCCTCAGCCATAGAATTTGTGAGCCGTCGGATGTGGAGAGCTGTCCATCTTGCTACATACACAGCACCAGACGAATCTGCTATGTATGGAATATTAAATGGTGGCTCAACACACCCAAAAGGTGAAGTCGTAGCGTAAGCGGAAAGTGGGGTTGTTGGAGCAACTTGACCTCCTGTCATAGCATATATAAAATTATTTACGCATATCACGAGCATATTGATATTTCTCCTTGCGGCATGAATAAAGTGGTTTCCTCCAATTGATATTAAATCGCCATCACCTGAGAAAACAACTACTTTTAAGTCTGGATTCCCAAGCGTAATCCCTGTTGCAAAGGCAATGGCACGACCATGAGTGGTGTGAAATGAATCAAGTTTTACATAGCCCGCAACTCTGCCGGTGCAACCTATACCAGAAACTATGCATACTTTATCTAAATCAATCTTTGATTTCTCAAGAGCGGAGGCAAAGGCAGTAACAGCTGTGCCAATCCCACAGCCAGGACACCAAATATGCGGTATCCTGTCCATACGGAGTAAATGCTCCATCGGATGAATCAATTCGTTGCTTTTTGTTTTCAATGTAGCCATTTTATATTCTTTTGTTTATACTTTTTTATCACGAAAATCAAGAAATGCAGAAACCACGAAAGAAAGATTTCGTTTTTTCATGTCTTCGTGATAATCATTTGACCTTGTTTATGTATGATACTCAATAATTCCTTTTCTTGCTTCCTTCTCTTTTATAACCTGTTTGATTGCAGAAAGCAAGTCATCTATATTATCAACTTCCTTTTCTGCATAAGAAACAAACACAACATTTGCATTTCCGTAACTGCATCTTTCAACTTCAAGAACAATCTGACCGTAATTCATTTCCGGAACCACAAAAGCTTTTACTTTCTTTGCAAGTTCAGTTATTCGTTTTTCAGGAAAGGGCCAAACTGTATCAAGTTTAAGACTGCCTACTTTTATACCAGATTTCCTTGCTTGCTTTATTGCCTTGAGTGCAGTTCTTGAAGGTGCTCCATAAGAAACAATTACAACTTCGGCATCTTCGGTCTTGGTTTCCTGGAATTCAATAATGTCATCTACATAGCGACGGATTTTCCACATCAGAGGGTGAACATTATACTCCTGGCATTCCTCATTCATAATAGGATAACCCTGGTCATCGTGAGTCAATCCAGTAACATGAAACTTGTAGCCATTTCCTATATCCACCATAGGTGGGATAAAATTCTTATCCCTTTTAAATGGCAAGTATTTATCCTTTGGACCTTTATAATAGTTTCTGGGCTCAATTTTAATCTCTTTTGCAGGAGGAATCACGACTTTCTCTCTTATATGAGCTACATACTCATCTGCCATTATTGCAACAGGAGTGCGGTATCGTTCAGAAAGATTAAACGCTTTGATAGTAAAGTCAAACATTTCTTGTGGTGAACTCGGGGAAAGAGCAATTATTTCATAATCTCCATGCGAACCCCATCTTGCTTGCATCATATCGCCTTGACCAGGACTATTGGGGATACCGATAGACGGTCCTACTCTTTGCACATCTACTATTACACAGGGAGTTTCAAGCATAACACCAAGCCCAATGTGCTCCATCATAAGAGAAAGTCCGGGCCCTGAAGTTGCAGTTATTCCTTTTTTGCCTGTCCAAACAGCACCTAATAGGGCAGCAAGAGCTGAGATTTCGTCCTCCATCTGCACATAAGTGGCTTCTACTTCAGGGGCTCTCTCCAAAAACCTTTGCATAATCTCAATTGCAGGTTGAATAGGGTATCCACTAAGAAATCGGCATCCAGCAGCTATAGCCCCTTCAACACAGGCCTCATTGCCACTGAGATTATGAGTGCCTGTTAGGATTCCTTTTGTGCTGGCTTTCATAATGGAACTTCTTTAACCGCGGATATCGCAGATACCGCAGATAAATCATATTTCTGTTTCCTGTTTTTAGTAAATTCTTCAGCAAGTTCATCGTAAACAAGTCTCTTGAATTCAAGTCTCTTCTTTGAAAAATTGATTAACAATCCTACTTTCAATCCCGTGGCTTTTAGATAAGAAATCAATTGTGCTTCGTGATTCTCGTTTAAATCACTTATTGCTTTCAATTCTATTATTACTTTATCTTCTATGATAATATCTGTTCGGTATTTACCTACTTCCATATCCTTATATTTCACGACACATTCCTTCTCTGTTACTGTTTTCAGCCCTCGTAATTCCATTTCATGTAATGTAGCCTGGTGATATATCTGTTCTGTAAACCCGGGACCTAATTCATTGTGAACCTCAAATAAACCACCTATTATTTCCTTTGTTAGCTTCTCATAAAGTAATTTCATTTTATCCGTGTTATCCGCGTAATCTGCGGTTAAAAAATGTCAATCATTCTTGCAAGGGTTGCCTTGCCACGATAATCAGGTAAGAGCATAGGTGATTTCCTCTCCTCTTTTATCCCCGCATCTTTTAGCATCTTAATATATTTTTCTGTGTGTTTTAAGCCGAGTTTGCTTTCTTTCACTCCCTTTTTTACATACTCTGCTGAATAAATCCCTGCTCTCCTTCCATAAACCATACAATCAAGTGTAGAGTTGCCCATCAATCTGTTTTTCCCATGCACTCCTCCGGAAACCTCTCCTGCCACAAAAAGTCCTTCTATATTTGTCCTGCCTTGTGGGTCTGTCTCTACGCCTCCGTTTTGATAATGAAGTGTCGGAAATACCAAAACAGGGTCTTTAATCATATCAATTCCGAATCTCTCGAACATTCTGAACATTCCCGGAAAGGACTTTGCGATATAGCCCTCTCCGTTAATCTGGTCTATTCGCGGGGTGTCAAGCCACACACCTCTCATTCCAGTTGGCGTTTTAACCCCATTATCTCTATCATAGCATTCTCTGATGAGTGCCGATGCTTCAATATCTCTTGGCTCAAGCGGGAATACAAATGCTTCTCCATTTGTATTTATGGGCTGTGCTCCTGTGCTCCTGAGTTTTTCTGTCAATAGAAGCCCCACTATCTGCTGTGGATATGCCGCTCCAGTTGGATGATATTGAACAGTATCTGTATCTCTTAATTTTGCGCCTGCTCTATAAGCAAGGACTATTCCATCGCCAGTAGCCCCATAATGATTTGTAGTAGCAAATCCCCGTATATGCAATCTCCCAAAGCCCCCTGTGGCAATGATAGTTGCCTTAGCTCGCACAATCTTATACTCCTGCGTCTCCATATTCCATAATATTGCACCAACTACTTTATTCTCCCCATCCGTAGCGCGGGGGTTTATCCCCCGTTCAGTAAGTAGCTCAATAGCAGAGTAAAATTCAAGGGCTGGGATTTCTCTACTTCTAAACTCATCTCTTATGACCCGAAGTTCCTCAAGCCCTGTATAATCTCGGCAGGCGTGCATTCTCTTCCTGCAAGTCCCGCCACCCCATTTTTCCTCGAAATGCCCATCTGGATTCTTGTCAAACATAACTCCAAGCCCCTCAAGCCATCTAATTATAAAAGGAGCATCTTCCACAAGACCCCACAAGACATCGCGTTTATTAGTGAAATGTCCGCCTCCATATCCATCAAGGAAGTGAATCGCAGGGCTGTCGTTTGGTCTATCTGCTGCCTGAGTCCCTCCTTCTGCCATCATAGAGTTTGAATCCCCTACTCTTAATTTAGTGGCTAAAAGGATTTTCTCCTTGGGGATTCCAGAGTCATTTGCCCATATAGCCGCAGATATACCTGCAAGCCCACTGCCTATTATCAGGATGTCGGTTTCATAATC
>JAUWHX010000024.1 GCA_030605695.1 bacterium
TGGACTCATCATATTATGCCCCAAGAATTTGCTCGTGTGTTGGAATATGCTCTCCTTAAACTCATAGGATATGCAAATCACCGAGTTCCTTTATGCATTGAAAACACATCAGGCTTCAGATACGAGATTTCACATCCTATAGTAGCTAAATTACTCTCTACACAAGACTTGTATCTCACCTGGGATATCGGTCATACAAACATATTGAAAATCCGTAAAGATTTGGTCTCTAAACCTCAAGAAATCTGTCCTTTACCCTTTTATACAAACAGAGAAGAGGAAGAAAAATTCTTCTTGAAGTTCCTTAATAAAGTGCAAGAAGTTCACTTGCACGACAATAATGGAGATTGGGACGAACATAGCATCATAGGAACTGGAACTGTTGATTTCAAGCACTACTTCAAGATATTAAAACCTATAGACCCCTATTTCATATTAGAAGTTCGTCCAAAGGAAAGGGCTCTTGAATCTTTCAAGGCAATCAAAAATCTTCCTTTCTTTAAGGTTTAGAGTATAGGGGTTTCTTTGTATTCACCGAATTCTTCACGCAAAACCTGACAGATTTCTCCAAGAGTGGCATAAGACTTAACACATTCAAGAATTGGTGGCATAAGATTTTTATCTGTTCTTGCGGCTTTCTTGAGTAGGGACACGCTATTTCCTGCTCTTACATTATTTCTTCTGGACTTCAATGCTTTTAATCTTGCAAGCTGTTCTTCTTTTACTTTTGGGTTTACCTTCAGGAGATTTTTGGGTCGTTCTTCTTTCTCATCTTTGAATTTATTCATTCCCACAACTGTTGTTTCTCCATTTTCTATAGCTTTTTGATATTCGTATGCACTCCTATGAATTTCCTTTTGAAAATAACCAAGCTCGATTGCTCTCGTAGCTCCTCCCATTGAATCTATTTTATCTATATACTCCGTCGCCTTATTTTCTATATCTTTTGTCAACCACTCTATGTAATACGAACCTCCAAGAGGGTCGATGGTATTTGGGACTCCACTTTCATAAGCAATTATTTGCTGAGTGCGTAAGGCAACTCTGACCGATTCGTCAGATGGGAGTGCAAGTGCCTCATCAGCCGAATTTGTATGCAATGATTGTGTGCCTCCTAATATTGCAGCCAGTGCTTGCAGGGTTACCCGAATCACATTATTTTCTGGTTGCTGGGAGGTTAAGGTTGACCCGGCAGTTTGGGTATGGAACCTTAGCATCCATGACTTTGGGTTTTTAGCTTTAAACTTCTCTTTCATTATCTTTGCCCATAATCTTCTTGCGGCTCTGAACTTTGCAATTTCTTCAAAAAAGTCATTATGAGCATTAAAAAAGAAAGAGAGCCGTGGGGCAAATGAATCTACTGGCAACCCTCTTGCAATTGCTGATTCTACATAAGCTATTCCATCAGCGAGTGTGAATGCAAGCTCCTGAACAGCAGTAGCTCCTGCTTCTCTTATGTGATACCCTGAAATGCTGATTGTATTCCATTTAGGAAGATATTTGCCGCAGTATTCAAGTATATCGATTGCAAGTTTCATTGATGGAGCAGGAGGAAATATATATGTGCCTCTTGCAATATACTCCTTTAATATATCATTTTGCACTGTCCCGATGAGTGATTCTTTTGGTATTCCTTGTTTCTCGGCTACTGCAATATACATTGCAAGAAGGATTGCAGCAGTGGAATTTATTGTCATTGAGGTGCTTACTTTATTCAGAGGGATACCGTCAAATAAAGTTTCCATATCCTGAAGCGAGTCGATGGCAACTCCTGTTTTTCCAATCTCTCCTTCTGCAAGTGGGTGGTCTGAATCGTAGCCCGTCTGAGTTGGCAAATCAAAAGCAACGGATAGACCTGTCTGTCCTTGCTCAAGTAAATACTTATATCTTTTATTAGATTCTTCTGCTGTTCCATAACCTGCGTATTGCCGCATAGTCCATAGTTTTCCACGATACATAGTAGGATATACGCCTCTTGTAAATGGATACTCACCGGGATTCCCTAAATCATTAGAATAATTAAAATCTTTTATGTGTTTAGGAATGTGTAACATTATTCTATTATTACTAAAGCATCTCCTCCATTTACTGTCATTCCCTTTTTCACAAGAATCTGCTTGATAATACCGTCCTTTGGAGCTTTTACTTCGTTTTGCATTTTCATTGCCTCAATTATCGCAAGTCCTTGTCCTTTTTTAACTTTGTCTCCTTCTTTTACCTCAATTTTTATAATCAAGCCAGGCATTGAAGCTGTGACAGTTACTTCTTCAGCAAGTTCATCTTCTCCTTTTAGTTTGGTTAGTTCTCGCAACTTCTCATCCTCAACTTTTACACAGTAGAATTCTCCATCTACTGAAATAGTATTTTCATCCTGAATTATAATATCGTATATCTTGTTTTTCACTATCAGGGATAAATGTGACGGACTGCTTTCGACAACCTCTACTTTCATAGAGTTGCCATCCAAGGAAATTTTAAACCCCCTGGCTTCTTTTTCTAAATCTACCCTGTATTCCTTGTCGTCAATTTTAACAATATACATTTATTTCTTCCTTAACCCATCTTGCCGAGCAGCGAGTTTCCAAGGATTATAACCGCTTGTAGGGGCAGTTCGCGAACCGCCCCTACCTTTCTCTTCTTTTAAATTCTTCATAATAGCCGAGGATATGGCTGCAATAGTATGATTTTTCTTCTTTGGCTTCACAGAGTCAGTCAACTTAGCTACGAAAGTCGTATCATACTCCCCTTTAACAAACTCCGGGGACTCCATTACTCGTTGATGGAAAGGTATTCCTGTCTTAATCCCGATTATCTTATATTCTGATAAAGCCCTCTTCATTCTCGTTATTGCTTCTTCTCTGGTTGGTGCCCAGACAAGAAGCTTTGCAATCAACGGGTCATAGAATATTGGAACCTCAAATCCGCTGAATACTCCACTATCAATTCTTACCCCAGGACCACCCGGCTCTATAAGCTCTATGATTTTTCCAGTTGATGGGATAAAGTTATTATCAGGGTCTTCTGCTGATATTCTGCATTCTATGGCGGCTCCGGATAATTTAATCTCTTTTTGCTTAATGGATAATCTCTTGCCACTGGCAATCCTGATTTGCTCTTTTACAATGTCTATCCCGGTAACAAGCTCGGTTACAGGATGTTCAACTTGCAACCGTGTGTTCATTTCAAGGAAATAGGGGTGGGTTTCACCCCTACCTACTATCATAAATTCAACTGTTCCTGCATTTGTATAGCCGGACGATTTGACTGCCCTAACTGCAATCTCTCCCATCTCGGCTCTGAGTTCAGGAGTCATTATTGGAGAAGGCGATTCCTCTACGAGCTTTTGATACCTTCGCTGGACAGAACACTCCCGTTCCCCAAGATGAAGAACATTCCCATAATTATCAGCAAGTATCTGGAATTCTATATGTCTCGGCGATTCAAGGTATTTCTCAATATATATTGTTGGGTTTCCGAATGCCGACTTTGCCTCAGAACTCGCTTGCTTTATCGCACTCTCAAGTTCTTTTCCTCCCCTCACTACACGCATTCCTTTTCCACCACCGCCACCAGCCGCTTTTATGAGAACAGGAAACCCTATGCTCTCTGCAAGTTTTAATGCTTTGGATACAGGTAACTCCTGAATTGCTTCTCTGCTACCTGGAATCACTGGAATTTCTGCCTTCTCCATCGTCTCTCTGGCTTTGATTTTGTCACCAAGCAACTTTATGGCTCTTGAAGAAGGCCCGATAAATATTATCCCCTCATCCTCGCACCTTTCTGCAAAGTGTGTGTTTTCAGCAAGAAACCCATAGCCCGGATGGACTGCTTCCGCACCTGATTTCCTGGCTACCTCTATGATTTTATCTATCTTAAGATAGCTCTCTGTGGCGGGCGATGGACCTATATTATAAATTTCATCAGCATATCTTGTGTGCAAGGCGCCTCTATCTGCCTCCGAATAGACGGTTACAGTAGAGATGCCCATTTCCTTACACGCCCTGAGAACTCTGACGGCAATTTCGCCTCTATTAGCAACAAGAACTTTCTTGAGCATCTTGAAGAAATTGTACCAAGCTTATATTAATTTGCAACAAAAAAATTCAAGATGAGATTTTTAAAAGGTTTGTAAAACTACAAAGATTCAAAAATATAGGGGAATTGGACACGATTTATCGTGTCCAATTGTAGGGGCAAGGTTATCTCACCCCTACTTTATGTCCTCTGTGTTCTTTGTCGCTCGTGGAGTCTGCGACAGACTCTGTGAGCGGTTAAAATGTATAATTTCCTATGCAATCAAAAAAAGAAGTGAAATTTTAGTTGCTTTTTTAAAACATAGTGATATTATAGATTTGATGGCTTTATTCCTCATATCAGTAATTCTGAGTTCAATAACTCTGGAATACAATAATAAGTCTTACGAGATTGAGTCTAAAGGTATTGATGGATTTACTTATTATAATTTAAAAGATGTCAAGAAAGCAATCGGGTTTGAGGTGTCTGAAGAATCTGCGAGTGAGAGATTTATTCTTAAATACAAGGAGAAAAAAGCGATTTTTATCCCGGATAACCAATGGGCAGTATTTGACTCAACCGTTGTAAATTCTCCTATTCCACCAAAACTCAAGAATGACAAACTTTGGCTCCCATTACCACTTTTAAACAAGCTCTTTTTACATTTCTTGAAGCTTCAAGTCCGCCAAGAAGGGAAAAAACTTGTTACTCGTGAAGCCATTCACACGATAAAGAAAATTGTTATTGACCCGGGACACGGAGGAAAAGACCCCGGTGCAGTTGGGTTAAAGAAGTTCTATGAAAAAACTGCTGCTCTTGCAATATCAAAGCTTGTCGCAGAACTTTTAGAACAAGAACTTGGCATTACCTGTATCCTTACAAGAGATAAAGATGTTTTTATCCCTCTTCGCAAACGAGCACTTATTGCAAATCGGGCTAAAGCAGACCTTTTTCTCTCTATTCATTGTAATGCTCATAGGTCCAGGGAAAAGCACGGAACGGAAGTATATTTCTTATCTCCTGCCAAGACCACCTGGGCAAGAGCTGTTGAGGCAAGAGAAAATGCATCCATCAAATGGGAAACTAAAGAGCAGAGAGGAGAAATTGAATCCATTCTGTGGGACCTTGCACAAGCTCAATTTCTAAAGGAAGCAAACAATTTAGCAGGTAAACTTGTAAACTCTATTTCAAAATCGGTTAATACAAAAAACCGAGGAGTTAAGCAGGCTAATTTTTATGTTCTCCGAGGTGCTTATATGCCAGCTTGCTTGCTTGAGATTGAATTTATATCAAACCCTAAAGGAGAAAAGAACCTACGAAGCAAGAAGTTTCAGCAAAAAGTCGCTCAAGGTGTTCTTCAAGGCGTCCGAGAATTTAAAGAATGGTACGAAAAGAGCCTGAATTATTAAATTATTGGCTGTGGCTACAGAGTATCCAGGGAATAGGTCCCGCAACTTTTAATAAGTTGCTCAAAAAATTTGGAACTCCCCAAGAAGTGTTTCACGCAGAAAGGAAAGAGCTCCTAAAAGTAATATCTGAAAAATTAATTGATTTAATCTTTGAATCTAAAAATGATTTAGGAGAAACAAAACATATCCTTTTTACACTCAAACAAAGAGGGTTCAGAATAATCACAATCTATGATCCAGAATATCCGCTTCGTCTCACTCGTATCCCAAATCCACCTCCACTAATTTATGTTTATGGAGCTTTGCCAACAAAAACCTGCAATATAGCTATAATCGGAGCTCGTCTATCTTCTCAAGAAAGGCAGGGAAAAGCATTTGAATTCGCTTGTAAACTTGTAGATTCCGGATTTATGGTTGTTTCAGGCTATGCCAAAGGAATTGATACTTATGCTCATCTTGGTGCGATTAAAGGTAAAGGACATACGATAATGGTTCTTCCAACAGGAGTTTTCAATTTTAGGGTCCATAGAGAGTTTTGGGAGGTGAAGGATGAACTTTTTGCTCGGGGAACAATTTTATCTGAATTCTTCCCTCTTGCTGGGTGGAGCACCTCACAAGCAATATTAAGGAATCGTCTGACTTCAGGGTTATCAGATGCAGTTCTCGTAATTGAGCCGGGGATAAAAGGTGGAACACTATCAACAGCACGTTGGGCAATTCGTCAGGGCAAGTTATTATTTATAGACAAAGAAGCAACTCGTTTGCCCAATCCAAGAGCACAGGAAATACTTGCTCTTGGTGCTATTCCTGTGAAAGATAATAAGGATTTATTAAAGAACTTGGCGATTCTTAAAAAAAGTTGTAATTCCTCTTATTTTGCCCAATAAGCAAGTAATCAGAAGGTCAAAATTCCTTAAAGAAATAGGAAGTAACGCACTTCTCAAAAATCCGAGATTCTCTCTCTGCCCTACAAGAAAAGTATATAATAAAAATATAACCTTCCTCTGCCAACCAAGATATTTAAGCAAAATGTAAGTTGTGTTATGAGAAAATGCAAAAAAGCGTCCCAAACTAAATTCCTCTTCTCCTTTCATATGAGCAACCCATATCTCAGGGTTATGCAAAAGCCCGTATCCTTGAAGCTTTACTTTAAAACATAGATCCTGTTCCCATCGATAAAATCCAATAAGTTCCTTATCGATGCTTTCAATAAGTTTCTTCCTGAAACTCATATTGCATCCTTTTAAAAAATCCACTTCCAGAACTTCTTCTAATAATTCATGATGATTCCCGATTATTCTTCCAATCCAGGTTAATTTTCCTACTTCCCTGACCTTATTAGTTGGAATCAATTCTCCATTTCTATAAATCTGGTCTCTTCCTCCCAATCCACCAAGTTCTGGATTTGCTTCATATACCTTTACAATCTTCTCAATCCAATCCGACGGAGGAAGAGTATCAGGGTCTGTAAAGCAAATGATTTCCTGACTCGCAAGCTTAATTCCTAAATTTAAAGCAGTTGAAATTCGGCTCCTATCTTTTGTTTTAACCTCCTTTAGCTTAAAACGAAACTCCGGGAGCTGCATATATTCTGGAGAAACTACTATTACCTCTTCTGGAAGCACAGTCTGATTGTTGAGTGCCTGAAGGCATTCCCTCAATTTATGTGTCATCCCAAATGACGGTATAACCAAAGATATTTTCATTTGTAAATATTAGATAAACTATTTACACAATGAGATAGCGAGAGGACATTATTTACTAATTTGAGCCCTCCCTGCCTTAATTCTTCATAGTTTTTCAGGAAATACAACTCAAGTTCATCCGAATGCAGGTTTGGGTCTATCACAATCCCTGCTTTATATTTCTCTATAAATGGAGTAATTCCACGAAGCCAGGGAGTGCAAATTACCGGTAGCCCTGATGCAAGATATTCTCCATCTTTTATTGCAATGCAGTAAGGAGTTGCAATTGCCATAGATTCAAGATGTAATCCTACATCCCCAAGTAAAAGATAATATGGGACTTCACTTGGCAGAGGATTTATTAGCGTATAATCATCTTTTTTGACTCCTACATTCATCAGTATTTTTCGGATTTTTGGCAAAAACTCTTTAGTTCCACACAATATAACAAGATGCACATCCTTGTAGTTATTGTAGAGATTTGCTTTATCAATCCACAGTTTTTTCCACTTCAAAAAATACTTGCAAACTAAAGGAATATCCTTTTCTGTCCCAAAAGTCCCTGAATGTATTAAAACGAATTTATCAGTAACTCCATATTTAGTCCTGATTTCTTCTCGTTTTTCTTTATCGGGCTTGAATCGTTGAGTATTCACACAATTCGGAATCACTTTTAACTTTTCACTTACAACTTTCAACTTTTCACTCACATACTTTTTGAAAGTCTCTGATGTTGTAACAACATAATTTGCTTCTTGAAGGAGCTTATATTCTATGAATTTCCATAATCTGTAACTCCACGACTTGTGAGTTATGAGTTGTGAATTGCGAGTTATGAGTTTCCCAAACATTCTTGCTTCTATACCTTTTTCTGGGTATAGGTCTCGCATATCAAAATTGTATTGCACGCCAAGCACACTTTTTGCCAAGAAAGATAAAAGAGTAGCAGGATAATTTCTTGAATGAATAAGGTTAATTCTTTTCCAGATGAGCATACACAAAATTATAGGAAAGCTACTAATTGTATATAAAATGAGCCACGGGATTCTCAAGTAAAAATCCTTGTGCCAAATTGGAAAGAGGATAGGAATAAAGTTTGCCTCTATATGATTTGAGCCAAGCCATTTTTTGATTCTTTTCCTGTTTTCTCTATACATTTTAAAACTCTTATCGGGTTCTTTCCTTGAAATCCAAAAAGTAATTGGCACAAGCCCAAGATATATAAATTTATTCTTGCTTTGTTTAGCTACTTCTATAATCGGTTCAAGTAATTGGTATTCTATCGTGGAAGAATAAAATGCTCGCTCAATTGATGTAAGAATAAGCACTCTCTTCATACAAAACATCTTATCACAACAACTGCTGGAATGTCAAGCCAAGAGTTCTTGATTTATCTCTTGACATTTCTGAACTATGGGGTAAATAATTAAAAAGGAGGAAAAATGAGAACTTTGTATATAATTCTTATGGGAATTTTAGTAGGGGCAACTTATGAATTGCCACTACATGCAGATAGCTGGGCTAAAGCATTTGGAGGAGATAGCAGTGACTATGCTTACTCTGTTAAGCAAACTTCAGATAATGGTTACATTCTCGCAGGTTACACTAACTCATTTGGTGCGGGGAAAAATGATTTTTTGGCTATTAAATTGGATTCACTGGGTGAGCTTGAATGGGCAAGAACCTTTGGAGGAGATAGTAGTGAAATAGCTTACTCTGTTTCAAAAACTCAGGATAATGGCTACATTCTTGCAGGAGGAACCAAGTCCTTTGGTGCAGGTTCCGGTGATTTTTTGGTAATTAAATTAGATTCGCTTGGCAATGTGACCTTGGCTAAAACTTTTGGTGATACTCTCTATGATGGAGCGGTTTCTATTTTTCCAACTTTTGATAATGGCTATATAATTGCAGGGAGTGGTGGTTCAGTGATTAAGTTAGACTCTTCAAGTGATGTTAGTTGGAGTAAGACTTTCAGTATCAATAATTTGGATATTCTCACTTCTATTTCTTCCACTTCTGATGGTGGGTATATAATTGCAGGACTTACTGGAGATCCTTATAATACTGGTAATACTAATATTTTGGCAATTAAATTAGATTCTTTGGGTAATATTGCTTGGAGTAAGACTTTTGGTGGCGGTGACCTTGATGCTGCCTTTTCTATTTGCGAAGATTCTTCCGGAAATTATATGCTCGCAGGCAAGTGGAGCTACTATGGTTGGGGTAGATCTGATTATTGGTTAATTCAGTTAGATTCTCTTGGTGATATTATTTGGTCTAAAGTTTATGGCGGTTCAGGTCATAATTGGGCTTTTTCTGTTTCCCCCACTTCTGATACTGGTTATATAGTTGCTGGCTGGACTGATTCTCTTGGTGTAGGTAAAAATGATGTGATGATTATCAAATTAGATTCTCTCGGCGATATTATTTGGTCTAAAACTTTTGGTGGCACAGACTACGAAGAAGCATTGTCTATTTCACAGACCTCAGATAATAGCTATATAGCTATGGGCCACACCACATCATTTGGGGCAAATAAAGAAGATTTTTTAGTTGTTAAGCTTGAAGCGGATGGGTCAATGGATGCGAGCTGTCCAATTCAAGATTGTAGTCCAATTGTAAGAGTAGTGACAGATAGTATAGATGTTAGTTCAATAACGCCAGATACTTCTTCTCCTTCAATTATCAGCAAGGTTTGCACGCTGGAGGTTAGTTCGCCAGATATTACAATAACTGATATTTGTGGGCAGGGAGTGGAAGAGATGGATTGCAGATTCCAGATTATAGATTCCAGATTAGAGGTTTATCCTAATCCATTTATTCAGTCAACAGTTATCAGGTATCAGTTGTCAAAGGATCTGACAACTAAAAACCAGCAACTAACATCTGTCTCTTTAACGATTCACGACATTTCTGGAAGGCTCGTTCGCTCTTTTGCGATTAACGATGCAGGGTTAACGGTTAACGAAGTAGTCTGGGATGCTAAAGATGATAAAGGAAAGCGAGTTCCGAGTGGAGTTTATTATTGTGTTCTCAATGCGGATGGCAAAAAGACAAGTAAAATGATTGTAGTGAAATAAAAAATGGCGAAGACGCAGGATATTAAAAGAGGAACTACCTTAAAATTCGGCAACGACTTTTTTACGGTCATAGATTTTGCACATATTAAGATTGGTAGGGGAGGTGCTTTTGTCCGCCTGAAACTTAAAAATTCACGCACTGGGGCAGTGCTTGAGAAAACTCTGACAGCAGGTGAATCTGTAGAAATCGTGAGAGTTGAGGAACACTCAATGCAGTATATTTACAAAGAAGGAGAACTTTATTATTTTATGAACCCCGAGAGTTATGAGCAAATGTCTTTATCAGCTGAGCTTCTCAAAGATGCCCAAAAATATTTAAAAGAAAATGAGCTCGTAAAATTTATTAGTATAGAAGAAGAAATAATAGGAGTGAAGCTTCCTAATTTCTGTGAACTTAAAATAGTAGAGACAGAACCTCCTATAAAAGATGCAAGAGCATCCGGAGGCCTTAAACCAGCTAATCTTGAGACAGGAGCAAGTGTTAAAGTCCCATTATTCATAACTGTAGGTGAGATAGTTAAAGTGGATACCCGAACGGGTAATTATATAGAAAGAGTAAAATGAAATCAGTTAACAGTTCACAGTCTATAGTCAACAGTCATTAATCATAAAATGATAATTGATGGAAGAGATTTAGCAACCCAAATTGAGCTTGAAATAAAAGAAGAGCTTGAAGAGCTTGGAACTCCGAAATTGGCAGCAGTAATTGTTGGAGCAGATGAAGGAACAAAGTCTTATATGAGGAGTATTCAGAGAGTGGGAGAAAAACTCGGAATAGAAGTAGAAATCGTTAGTTTATCAGAAGAGAGTAGCACAGAAAAAGCAAAAAATGTAATCTCTAGTCTAAATTCTCGAAAAGATGGGCTTATCATTGGAAGACCTTTTCCTTCACATATTGATGAGCAACAAGTAATTACCTCAATCTTGCCAGAAAAAGATATTGATTGCCTGCATCCCATTAATTTAGGTTTCCTTTTTCTCGGAGTCCCAAGATTTAATCCTTGCACTCCTCAAGCAGTTATTGAAATCTTAAATCGCACAAATACTACAATACGCGGGAAGAGAGTAACAATAATAGGAAGAAGCAATATAGTAGGCAAGCCATTAGCCATAATGTTAATCCAGCGTGGTGTTGATGCCACTGTAACTGTATGTCACACTAAGACTCAAGACCTTTCTGCTCATACAAGAGAAGCAGATATATTGATAGCGGCGGCTGGATACCCCTGGCTTGTAAATGCTGATATGGTAAAACAGGGAGCAGTTGTGATAGATGTTGGAGTAAATATGAAGGACGGCAAACTTGTGGGAGATGTGAATTTCAATGAGGTTGAGCCAAAAGCGAGTCTAATAACTCCTGTCCCCGGTGGAGTTGGACCTATCACCACGCGAGTTTTAATGAGAAATGTATTACTCTCGAGGCGTCTATCAGCAAGTCTTTAATTAGCATTCTACTTGAATTTTAATTTTTGATGGTGCCCCTGTAGCTCAAGGGATAGAGCATCGGTTTCCGGAACCGACGGTGTGGGTTCGAGTCCCACCAGGGGTAGTATAAAAATTCAAATCCGAAATTCTAATTCCTAAACTCTAAATAAATCCAAATTTCTAATTTTCAAAATTCAAGACTATTTTTGTTTGGAACATTTGAATTTGGGTTATTTGATATTGTTTAGAATTTAGTAATTAGAGGTTAGGATTTTCGTATTTTATTGCTATTCGTAGAGAACAAAGATTTTCGTTTCTCCTGAGGGAAGTTTTTCTGCAAGAGGAACTCCTTTATTATCAAACCCTAATATTCCATAAGCACAGGGAAGTGTATCTCCCTCAGTAATAAAGTATCCGTAAGCGAGTCCACCCGGGGGCCCGTGGATTTTACCATTTTGAGAGTCAGGAGATTGATTTTTGGGTTCTTCTTTTGAAGAGTATTGAAATATTACTATATCTTCCGGGTTTATTGACTTCTTTTGATGTGGATTTAATGGAGGAGTATAAAATTCTTTAAAATCCTGTGGAGAGTGAGGGAATTTACCCTCATTATAAGCCGCATAATTTTCAATTGCCTTTCTGAGAACATACATATTTACTCTTATCTGGTATCTTTTATTTATTTTATCTTTTTCTTCGTACTGTGGGTAGCCGAGTAGCCATATTAAAATACCTATCAGCACTACAATAAGGATTTCAAGCCATGGAGAACTTTTTGGCTTTTTCATATTTTATCACCTCAGTTCCTGCTTCTTTCAAGATTTCTTTTGCCCATTTATCAGGATATCCTTCCTTGTAGATAATTCTCTTTATTCCTGCATTTATGAGCATCTTTGCACAAATGAAACAGGGATAGTTTGTAATATAAAGGGTTCCTTCATCAATACTTATTCCAAATTTAGCGGCTTGTATTATTGCATTTTGTTCTGCATGAACCGCTCTCGAGAGCTCCTGCCTCTCTCCAGAAGGTATTTCTAATTTATCTCTGAGACAACCGCCAAGTTCATCACAATGAGCCAGTCCAGAGGGTGGTCCATTATATCCTGTAGTAAGTATTCTTTTATCTTTTACGACGATGGCTCCAACAGACCTTCTAAGGCAAGTTGACCGTTTAGCCACAAGTTCTGCAATCTCCATAAAATAATCATTCCACGATGGACGGTCATTCATAATTTAAAAACGTGATTTGTGTTGGTGGTTCGTGTCTATAGAGGTCTTTTTCACGACCACGAATCACGGTCACGACCCACGAAATAATTTTGCACTTTGCATTTTCTTTATGGGTCTGGATTAGGATTTACAGAAAGCCCTCTTGGAGTAATAAAGCCACCTACTGTGAATAAAGTGTCACAATTAGCATCAAGTTTCACTACTCTGTTATTGTCGCGATCAGAAACCCAACAACCGTGGTCTAATGGGTCTGCCTCCACTCCAGAAGGATGGTCAAATCCAGTTGCTACACATAATTCAGTTCCATCTTCTGAAAGTTTTACTACTCTATTATTTAATTCATCTGCGACCCAGCAACAATGAGTATATGAATCAACAGATACACATAAAGGTCCATTAAATCCGCTAAAGCTTTCTACTGTGCTTCCATCCGGAGATATTTTCACTACTCGGTTGTTCCCGTTATCCGGTGCCCAGCACCAATGAGTAACTTGGTCAACATCTAATCGTCCTGCCTGAATGCCTGATAATCTGAATTCAGGAGTCGTTCCACTACATAAGAATTTTGATACACGTCCTTCTGTCAAGCCATTTTCAGCTACCCATAAAGTTTGATGGTCTAAGTCTATCGCAGCAGCGGTTGTAAGTATAGTTGCAGCAATAAGGTCATTTATCGTGTGCACTATATTCCAGTTCTCATCTACCTTTATTAACTTCCTGGTCCAACTAAGAACATACCAGCAATAACCATTTCCATCTACACAAGGGGTAGAAGGATTCACCTCTCCGAAAGTATGTTCCTTGACAATATCACAGGCAGGCGAAATCCTATGAGTTCTATTTGGATAGGTGCTTGCTTCCCAGCACCATCCGGTTTGAGGGTCCACATCCAGTGTAACAGGTGCTAAACTATATATGCCCCCTGCTTCGGCTTCGCAAAGTCTTGAGCCCTTCGCGCTGATTCTTACTGCTTTCTCATCACTATCGTCAGCTACCCAACAAGTTCCGGAATCAGCTTTTACCAGAATTGATGTTGAATCTGACCACTCTGAAGTAGAACCACCTTTATCTTTAGCTTGGGCTTTTACATAAAATGTGCCAAGTCTTATATATATATGGTCTGCACTTCCAATCTCACCACTTGCCACAAGTGGAGTCTCTAATTTCACTCCATCACCAAAGTCAAAGATATAAGCAACACTGTCTCCTTCTGGGTCGGTTGTGCTGGTCGTAAAAGTGCAGGACTTATCTGCATAAACCCAAGAAGGTCCAGTTGGTGTCTGGGGTTTATTTGGAGGTTCATTCGGTATGAGAGATGTAGTGAATCTCCACATAGGACCTGCTGACATCGTATGTTGGTCTCGAGCTTCTACTTTCCAGAAATATTCTACTCCATAATCAAGTGAGTATGACAAAGGATATAATACGGTCGTTGTGTCAGCTCCACTGGAATCTGCTATTGTAAAAGTTGACTCTGGTGATAAACTATCTTTGCCAAAATATATTGTATAAGTAACTATATCGAAAGGGTCTGGGTCACCGCTTGTCCAAATTAAAGTAAGTGCCACCGATACATCAATAGCATTATCCGATGGAGAAGGATTATAAGGAGTAACTGGTGGATGATTTTCATGTCCTGGGCAAATTACAAAAGACCATACAGCAGACCATTTACTCCACACACTTGGGACTTTATATTTTACTTTAGCTCTCCAGAAGTATTCTATTGTATCCGTACCTGAAAAGTTATGTTCATATCTTGAATCCAACAAACCCTTGGTATCCACAATAGATGAGCTAAAATTTGCTGATTTGCTAAGTTGGAACTGATATTCTTCTCTGCCAGGCACAATATCCCAACTAAAAGTTATCTTTCCTATATCTTTTGTATCTCCATTCTTGGGATAAATCAGATTGGGACCTCTTGGTTCTGGGGGAGTAAAAGGATTATTGAGTCCACATCCTGCCACAAAATATAGAATATAGAATACAGAAAATAGGAAACAAGGGATAGAAATCCAAAGACTTCTTTTTAACCTTTTATTTTTCATTTTTCTTTCTCTTCTTATCTGTAGGCTCTGCTGGATATTCCCATAGCTCATATCCTATTCCCATTAAGTAATATCCAAAAAACAGAGAATAATCTTGTTCCTCTGCTTCTGCTCCAAGTTGCATACAGGCAATGCCTACATTTAAAGAAATTGGTTTAAGAAATTGAGATACTTCTCTATTTTCAAAGGGTTTAAAGCCCAGAGTTGCTCCATATTCCCAGAAATTTCCATCAGGAACTACACCAAAACTAATAAAAGAGTTGACTTTAAGCATCTTATTGATTACATATTTTCCTTTTAGACCTCCATAAAATCCTGTTCTTTCTTCGTCTATTGGACCGGCACGTTTGGTGCCAGACAATTCACCGTACGCTTCTCCTGCAATATCTATTCTCAAAATACCTAACTCACCAGCCACTCCAAATTTTCCAATATTTCTTCTATAAAAGGGTCCTGCCTTAAAACAATTTGCTCCAAGTTTCACATATATATTTTTTTCTTGGTCGTCGCAATCAAGAGAAGTATAGAAATTATCTGCTGAGATTCCTATCTCTGATAACTCTCCTAACTTTATATCATATTCAATTGTGGGTTTCAGGAAAACAACAGCTACAGGGAGGTCCACTATCATCTCTCCAACTTTCGTGATATAAGAGGAGCTAAATGATACAGAAAGCCCATTCACTGCAAATAATATAAGCAAATTCATATCACTATTTGGCGCAGGTTAAACCTTTTTAATCCGCATTTTTCAGAGCGATGCATAAATCGGAAAAGCTCTGCATAATTCTTTAACATCTTTTGATACCTTGTCAACTATTTTTTTATCTTTAGGGTTCATTAAGACCTTATTAATCAGCTCGCATATTATTTTCATCTCTGATTCACGCATTCCACGAGTTGTAACTGCAGGCACTCCTATCCTCATACCTGAGGTAATAAAAGGACTTTGCGGGTCATAAGGAATCGTATTACGATTTACAGTTATTCCTGCTTCACCAAGAGTCTCTTCAGCATCCTTGCCAGTTATGTTTTTATTTCTGAGGTCCACAAGCAAAAGATGAGTATCAGTTCCTCCGGCTACAAGTCTATACCCCAGACGATTTAATTCAAGTTCCATTGTTTTTGCGTTAAGTAAAACCTGCTTCTGGTATTCTTTGAATTCAGGCTGTAATGCTTCTTTAAAGCAAACTGCTTTAGCCGCAATCGTGTGCATATGGGGTCCTCCGTGAATTCCCGGAAATACCCATTTATTGACATCTTTTGCCCATTTCTCTTTACACATAATTATTGCTGACCTTGGGCCCCTCAGTGTTTTATGCGTTGTAGTTGTTACTATATCTGCATAAGGCACAGGTGAAGGATGAACTCCTGCAGCCACAAGTCCTGCTATATGAGCTATGTCTGTTACAAGATATGCACCTACATCATCGCAAATTTCCTTAAATTTATCAAAATGGATAATTCTTGGGTATGCTGATGCACCCGCGACAATAATCTTTGGATGCTCCTCTCTTGCAAGTTTAAGCAACACATCGTAATCTATAAGCTCGGTTTTAGGGTCAACCTGATAATGCACAACCTTAAACCACTTGCCAGAGAAACTTACTCCATGTCCGTGTGATAGATGCCCACCGTGTGGAAGTGCGAGTCCCATTATAGTATCTCCAAAGTTTGCGAGTGCAAAGTAAGCTGCCATATTTGCAGGAACCCCTGAAAGTGGCTGGACATTTACGTGCTCTGCTCCAAACAGTTCTTTTGCACGGCTGATTGCAAGTTCCTCTACATCATCCATAAATTCACATCCGCCATAGTATCTACGATGTGGATAACCTTCTGCATACTTGTTTTGCATAAGAGACCCCTGTGCTTCAAGGACAGCCAAAGATGGAAAGTTCTCGGATGCTATAAGTTCCAAATTATTTCTTTCTCTCGCAAGCTCTCCTTGAATTGCCTCATAAACTTCAGGGTCAAGTTCTTTAATTCCAATCTCATGTTTATTATCTAACATAATACCTCCCTTCTGCTTTATATAGCAGGACATTCCCAGAAGTCAAATTTTATTTTTGCAAAAATCAGGATAAATGGGTAGATGAGAGCCTCTGCTCTCATCTGGTTGAAGCAGAGGCTTCAACCTACCCGCTCCGTGGAGTATCTCTTCTACTCCTTTGAGTATCTCTTCTGCTCCGTGGAGTATCTTTCATACGGAACTCCACAACTCCTTAGCTCATTTTATGTGGGAATTTTTGTTGACAGCCAAAGAAATAATAATATAATGGTGCAATTATGTGGGTAGAAACTGTTAAATGGGTGGTTTATGTGATTATGGGAGCACTTGCTTGCTTCGCACTCTTTTTTATTGGAAA
>JAUWHX010000007.1 GCA_030605695.1 bacterium
TTACACGGGTGTGTGAATGACTTACACAAATGTATGAATGATTTACACGGGTGTGCGAATGATTCCCAGAGGTCTGTAAACGACTTCAGGGACTCTGTATGTGTAACTTATATGTAATGCACTGGAATTTCTGGAAGGGTATTAAAGTTTTTCTATCAGAGAAAGTTTCCCTTTATGCAGTTGAAGAATAAATATATCCTTTATTGGGTCACTTGTGTGCTCATACTTGAAAAATCCTGTTACACCCTCAAAAGTAGTAATATTTGAGAAAGAGTTTTGTATATCTCCCGGTCTAACTCCATCTGCTTCGTGGATAGCTAACAGAAAGAGACTTATTGCATCGAATCCAAGAGCTGCGAAAGCATTTGGGTCTTCACCATATTTCTCTTTATATAGTTCTGCAAATTCCTGTATATCTTCAGTCTTAAAATAATGAGTTGAGAAATATAACTCTCCACTATCTTCTTCCAAAGTTTGAAAGAGTTCAGGAGCATCCCATCCATCAGCACCAAGAAACGTAATATTTAAGTTTTGAGCCCTTGCATTCTGAACTACAGGCACTACATTTTCATAATACAATGGAAGGAATATCGTGCTATTCATCAATTCTTGCAGGGTTTCGGAAAGGTCCGACTCCCCATCCCATTCAATGAATTGCACAGCCCCACCTGAATTTTCAAACTCACGCTTAAAGTAAAGGGCAAGACTTCCTGAATATATATTAGTTGTATCTGCTATCACATTGACCTCTCTCTTCCCAAGAGTAGAATATGAAAAATTTGCGAGTGCTTTTCCCTGTTGTTCATCGGTGTAACATCCTCTGAAGAGAAAACGAGACACCTTTGTTACCGCGGTATTTGTGGCTCCCGGTAATAACACTGGAATCCCCAATTCAGATGCCTCCAATCCCGCAATTATTGCATTAGAACTGATTAAAGGTCCTATTATCCCTACTACACCTTCCTCTGCGAATCTTCTTAAAATTACAACCGCATTCTCTGCCCTTCCCTCGTTATCTCTTATCAATAACTTTATCTCGGGATGTCCAAGCACTCCGAGTTCCACTCCTTCAAGACAATGCTTACCATAAGCTGCAACCGGTCCTGTGAGAGGAAAATTGACTCCTATTTTTATCTTCGTTGATTTCCCAAGTAATAGAACAAAAAGTAATAGTTTAATCATCTCTTAAAATTCAAAGCTTCCTGCTACTCTAAACCCTCTCGGTGAGATAGGATAATATAATCCTTCCTTCTTTCCTAACTCAGCAGGTGCTTCATATCCGAAAATCTTTTTCCCTTCTTCCCCTGTGAAATTAGTGACTCCAAATGTAAATGAACACGAGGAATGAGGTTTCACTTTAAGTGTAAAATCAAGTGTCCCATAAGCATCTGTCTGAGGAAACTTATTCTCAATATCTATATAACTTTTATCATGCCAACTATAACTTGTTGTGAGCGAATAAATCGGCATATAGGTGAGCCTTATCCCAAAAGTATGCTCTGCTCTCGGAACATTAGGAACCCATTTATCACGCTCTTCTAACATCGCTTCCAACAATGTATGTGTTGAAAAGAGAGAAAGATTCTTGTTTATTCTATAATTCAATCCTCCTTCTATCCCTCTATGAAATGCATCTTCTGGAAAATTCATAAATTCTGCTCCTTCCAGCAGAATCTGGTCCTGGAAATTCATATAGAATAGAGATAAACTCCCAATGAACCGATAATATCTTACCCTCGTCCCAACTTCAAAAGTAGTTATTACCTCTGGTTTAAGTTTTATGTTCTTAACTTTTTCATAGGGCTTTGGAAGCCGAATGCTTCTTTCCATAGAAGTAAAGATATCAAGAGGTACAGATGACCACATTAATCCAAATTTTGGAGAAATAGCGTATGTATAAATATTCTCTATTTCTGCAGGAGTACTTAAGTAATCCTTGAGTCTATATTTAATCCATTCAAACTTTATGCCCGGTGTCAATATAATAATATTAGATAGTCTTTCTTTCCATTCTAAAAGGGTTTTAACCGTGGTGCTTTGAGAGTTATCATAAGACTCCCGTGTAGAAGCAGGATAATAAACCTCTCTGCTCAAATTACTAAAACTTCCATCCATTAAAAAGGTGAAATTTTTACATTCATACTCGGTGCTTGTCCCGATTTCTATTCCATTAAATGACCATTTTTTAATTCCAGTTGCTTCATATCCTTGAGG
The DNA here is from genome assembly GCA_030605695.1 of bacterium. Lineage (GTDB taxonomy): Bacteria > Hydrothermota > UBA3073 > JACQXS01 > JACQXS01 > JAGMCN01. The sequence goes on from JAUWHX010000007.1 coordinate 2,215, forward strand.
CATAGTATAGAATTTAAATAAAAATTTAGAATCCGAAGTTTTCATCTCATAATGTGAAGTAAGTCTTACATTTTCCCACGACTTATCTTCTCTATCCTGTCCAAAGTAAGTAGGTCCCTTATCTTTTAATTCATTCTCTGTAAGTCCTCCTGGGAACAGATTTTTCTTCCCTATAGCATCCAGAGAAAACGCAACTGTATTATCTCTGTCTATGGGAAAAGTAAACTTGCCATAAAAGCTTCTAATATCATACTCTTCATCTTTTTCCTCATCAAATTTTCTCCACCCGCGTCCTTTCCTCCCATTAGTATTTACCCAAAGAGCCCAGTTTTCAAAAGCTGAAAGCGTAACTGCCCATCCACCATCCCTGGCATTTGCAGAAGAAAGAGATATTTTGTTTTTCTCCCTTTCTTTCGTTATAATATTTATAATACCACCTACAGCTCCTCCCCCATAAGAAGAAGATGCAGTTCCTTTTACTACTTCTATCCGTTTTACCATCTCCATTGGAATAGAATTCCAATTAACATTTCCATCTATACGATTTATAACTACCCCGTCAAGAGTAACAACAGTATATTTTGAAGGGTCCATTCCTCTTATTGATAGAGAAGTAGTTACTCCGCTCCCTGTTTTATCTCTCACTGAAACTCCGGCAACCCGAGAGAGAAGTTCTGGAACATCCTTCGCTCCTGAATATTCTATATCCTTTGAGGTTATAACCTCCACTCCTCTGGGTACGGCAAAAAGTTCTTCCCTAATTTTTTTGCCTCTTACTACAACTTCATCTATCCAATACACAGGAACTTTGTCATCTGGAGCAATAAGAGTTCCAGTAGTTGGAACCAGTGGCAAGGAAATATTCAAGCTCCTTCCGGGATACACTACAATAGGCTTTACAGCGGTTGCATAACCTTTTTTTGAAAAGAGAACCGAATGTTGCCCAAATGGAACAAGGTCAATCTTCTCAGGAGTAATCCCAATAAGTTCCCCATCTAAGAGAATATCTGCTCTCTTTGGATGAGTCTCAAATCTTATACTCCCAAAATCTTTTTCCTCTTCTCCAAGCGTAAGCTTAATAAAAGAATTTGCAATAAGAGAAGTTGTTGCCAAAGGAGATGTAGTAATTGCTACAATTGTATCTCCTTTATCTTTTGCTAAATCTAAATAAATTACCTGTATTCTGTATTTATCCGCAACTTTCTTTACCTCTCCACTAACAAGTATGGGGATATTATGTGTTTTGCAAACTTCTATAGCTTCGTTGAAATCTCTCTTAGTCAATATCTCTAAGTCCTCAAGGGAAACTATAGAAAAGTGCTTTCCTAATTCAGTTCTAATGGTATTGGTTACTAATCGAGCTTCATCAGCGCTTACTCCACGTGATTTAAAATCGGAGACTACAAGAGAATCAAGTGTCTTAACTGCGGGTGCTGCAAAATAAACTGTGAGTGAATCAAGGACATTATCTTTGGATATCTCTGAATCAGGGACTACTAAAGAATCGAGTGCTCCAATCTTGAAAAATAAAAGTAAAGATATACTTAATAACTGCATCTCTTATCTAATAAATCACTAATATAAGTTTGTCAAGAACTTTCCTTGAAATTTTTAGAATATTCAGATAATTTATTCATTATTTCTCTTTTTATTTCCTCAAGTCTGGCTTGGGTGCGTCCCTCAAACCTTAAAACAAGAACAGGTTGAGTATTTGAGGCACGGACGAGCCCCCAACCATCTGGAAATTGAACTCTCACTCCATCTATATCTATCACAGCATACTTGGATTTAAAATACTCTTTTATTTTCTCAACTATACCGAATTTTACCTCATCAGAGCAATCAACACGAATTTCTGGGGTTGAATAATAAGACGGAATTTCTGATATAAGTTTTGATATAGGTTTTCCTTCTCTGGATAAGATTTCAAGCATCCTTATTGACGCAAATATCGCATCATCATATCCATAATAATTATCAGCAAAAAACATATGTCCAGACATCTCGCCAGCCAACGGAGAACTTACTTCTCTCATCTTTGCCTTTATAAGCGAGTGGCCTGTTTTCCACATTAGTGGCTTGCCTCCCAAAGACTCTATATATTCTACGAGCCCTTGAGAGCATTTCACTTCAAACAATATTGGAGCTCCCGGGTGCTTTTTTAATACATATTTTGCAAAAATGCCCAGCAATTTATCCCCCCAGATTATATTACCAAGTTCATCTACAACCCCAATCCTGTCTCCATCACCGTCATATCCTACACCGAAATCTGCTCCGACCTCCTGCACTTTTTTTATCAAATCTTCCATATACTCTGGAATTGTAGGGTCAGGAAGGTGCGCCGGGAAATTGCCATCCGGCTCACAATGGATACATTCTACTTCTGAACCCAATTCCCTGAAAACCTGAGATGCAATGGGTCCACAGGTGCCATTCCCGGGGTCAATTACTACCCGTTTAGAATGAGATATTTCTACCTTTTTCTTAATGAAGCTTATATATTCTGAAATTGGCTCTTTATCTGTCAAAACTCCTTTACCTGATTTAAAATCGTTTTTTTCTATCAATTTCTTAAGCTTCTGTATTTCATCACCATAAATTGTCTCTTTACCGCACAGGATTTTGAATCCATTGTATTCTCTGGGATTATGACTTCCGGTAATCATTACTCCACCGTCATAACCATAATGAAACACTGAAAAATAAAGTATGGGAGTAGGAACAGTTCCAATATCAACAACTGAAACTCCTGTGCTAAGAACCCCTTGAATGAACTTTTCTGCTATCCTTGGGGATGACAATCTTACATCTTGCCCAACACTAACTTTGAGTTTTGAGTTTTGAGTTTTGAGCTTTATATATGTCCCATAAGCTTGTCCGAGTTTATATACGACCTCATCTTTTAAATCTACATTTGCTATTCCTCTTATGTCGTAAACTCTAAATATATTTGGATTTATCATTAAACCTTTAAACTCTTAAACCCTTAAACTTTAATTCTAAAACTTCGTTCTTTCGTGTTTTCGTGACTCATTTTTTAAATTGTTTACAAATTTTCTCTTACATACAAAGCTCTTCTTGCATCTTTCCCAATCGGGTCTATACTTTTACCTGTAATCTTTTGCAAATGTGCAGGTTGAGTAAATATCAGGAGTTTATTCAAGTTCCGTAAACTCACTTTAGAAGATTTTAAAATCCCAAGCCCTATTCCAAATCTCACAGCAGATGAAAGACTCACAAATTCTTCATTTGAAAGGAGTCTCGCATTCTTAAGAATTGAATAAGCTCTCCATATTTTGTCTTCAAGTTGGGCTCTTGCATTACTTAATAAAAATTCCCGTGCATTATTCTCGTATTCTATGATTTGGAGGACTGCCTCATGAAGTTCATCTATAATTTCTTCTTCTTTTTTCCCAAGCGTTGTCTGATTT
>JAUWHX010000009.1 GCA_030605695.1 bacterium
CATCAAATTCTCCAAATTCAAGTTCTATCTGTCCTTTTGTAATTAAAAAAACCGCAGGGATTTGGCTTCTCTCATTTTGTGGAATAAATATTTTATTGATATACTCCTTTGCTTTCACGAGTTCTCCTTCAAACAGATAACCCATGCTGATATCATGTAATGCATATAGATTTAGTGCACTTTCTCCCATATCAATGTTGAGTCTTAATGCTTTCTCACAATATGACCGGGCTTGCCTGTAGTTTCCCATTATAAGATTGAGATGTCCAAGTTCTCTGAAAGTAAAATTTATTCCTCTGCTATTATTGAAGGCTTTATTAAGTCGAAGCGCCTTCTGGAAAGCACCCTTTGCATGCGAAAATTCTCCTTTTAACACATAGATACTTCCAAGGTTCATATAAACCCAACCCAAAAGATATTCAAGGCTACGCTCTTCATTCTTAATGATACGCCGACTTTCTTCTATGAACCTGTCATGTTCACCGAGTTCTCCATAGCAAGCCAATAGATTAGATATTAGTTCTCTTTCTCGTTGGGGATTATCAATCTTTTTACAGATTTTCAAGGCTTTAGATATAAGTGAAATTGCTCTATGATAATTGCTTAAATAGAAATAAGCCTTACTGATACCATTTAAGATATCTGCTTTAAACAGACTTTCCTTCTCCCTTACTATTTTAAGTGCTTTTTCTCCCAAGTTTATTGCCTTTGTGTAATCTCCATGGTAGCAAAGAATACTTGCCATTCCACACATAGTCTTAGCCGACTCTTTCCTCCTTCCCTCCTTTATAAATCGAGCATTTGCAAGCTTGTAAACTTTCATAGCCTCATCCCACTCACCCTGCCAACGAAGTATCTCTCCACGATACAAAAGCAAAGTAGGCCTTTTATAGACTATATTATCAGGTAATCCTCCAATCCATTGCTCTAAAGTGTCAAACCTTCGTGTCTCAACCAAATTCTCTCCTTCTCTCTCAATAATTTCCACTGCTCCCTTTGTATCTTCTGCTGAAAGATAGTGCTCAATACTATTACTATAATCCTTCACACCCTTGAAGTAGTGAGCTGCCCTCAAATGGAGCTCCATACCAGTTCTTTCTCCCTTCTCTTGGAATAGTCTGTGGAGAAGAAAACTTCGGAAAAGGGGATGACAAGAAAATATTTTCCTCTCCTCATCTTTACAAGAGATGAACAAATTTTTATTTATGAGTTGCTCTAATATTTTGGATGAATCATTTATTTTAAGTATTGCATTACAAGATTTTGGTGTCATCTGTTCCAATACTGAAGAATGGAGCAAAAATGAGCGTATTTCCTCCGGTTGCTGCAAAAATACTTCATTTTCAAAGTATTCAATGTTTTCTTTGCCTTGCGTTATCTTTTTTACTATATCTTTTGACCCCTTCTCAACTATATGAGAGACAAGCTGTAGCGCAGTAATCCATCCTTGTGAAGACCTTCCCACTTTCTCCATAATTGGGTCTGGCATATCGATTTCGTATATTTGTTTAAAGAGTGCTTTAATTTCTTCTTGAGTAAATTTAAGCTTATCATCCGTAATCTGTGAGACTTCTTGTTTTGATTTAATCCTCGTGAGAGCTAAAGGTATTGCTTCTCTTGAAGAGATTATTACATGGATATTTGGCGGCATATGCTCTATAAAGTAATTCATTCCATCATTTATCTCTTTTATTCTTTCTATGAGATGGTAATCCTCTAATATTATGAATAATTCTTCTTTTACTGTATCAACTAATTCATTTATAAAAGTTCCAACAAGCATCTCAGTCTCAATTTTGCTCTCCTTCATTGCTTGAATCACACTTTTTGTTCTACTGCCAAATTTTTTGTATATCTGATTAATTCCTGTTATAATGTATGTGAGAAATGTGATTAGCAAGGTGTCGTTTCTGCTAATTGTATAAAACACAAATGGCATTTTAATTACTTGTATAAATTGAGTAAGAAGGGTTGTTTTTCCATACCCGGCGCCACCTGTGACAAGAATAAGTTTCTTGTCCAAATTGTTTTGTATTATCTTTAATAATCTATCCCGTCTTAATATGTTCTTTTTCAATATTGGAGGAATAAGTTGCGTCTTTACCATCAAAGAATCTTTAGCCATCTGTTAAATTATACTCAAATAAGTCTGTCCTGTCAATTATTTTTATGGTTGACATTCTATTTTTTCAGAGATTTTTACTGAATAAGTAATTGTAAAAGATGTACGATTAAGGGACCGTTTAACTTTTTATGCAAGACTGGTTTGTGCCTCCACTTTTTAGGTTCATAGGTTCATCAGAAGATTTTTCACGAGTAAACGAACTGCATAGGATAAGAAAAATAGTTTAACTCTTACCAAAACTTGCCACAGTAAACTCCTCTCAAATTTAACCTAAAGCAAGGTAAGAAACAGGTTTACTATGTTGCTAAAAACGTCTCAAAAATGAAGTTTTCGGGTATAAGAATAATAGAGGAAAGTATTTAAAGGAGGTGTAA
>JAUWHX010000067.1 GCA_030605695.1 bacterium
AGGTGCAGGAATTTTTGATTACTCTCTTTCTCTATTTAATATAAGTTCAAAGGGATTATCTAAGGCAATTGTCAGGGAAGGAGAGCCAGAAAAAGATGCCTATAAGAATAGAGGAATTTACACAAAATTAAATGTTCATCCATTTAATAGTTTATCAATGGGGTTAATGATAGGAATGAGAGATGCAAAAATAGACATTGATGATGACCCGTTTAAAGATGACCTTAATGCCCAAGCTTTCTTTGCTTCTACTTATGGGAAGTTATCTCTTAAACATAAATTAACGGATTTATGGAATCATAAGCTTACTCTGGGAATGAATAAAGTGGAGAGAAGTCACGAGGATAAAATGGATGAAATAGATACGACAGAATGGTCTGATTATTATGATGGTGAGTATATGAATGTTGAGTGGCAGAATGATTTTACTCTACACAAATTCTTCCGTGCGATAGCTGGCTTTGAGTATGCAAAGGAATCAGCCGAATCCTGGTGCAATTGCTCTTCTTCTCCTGATACTTCTCGTATTCCACGAAAATCTATATCTAATAACAGTTTTTATATAGGACTTGAGCCAAGTTATCACAATATATTCCTTAATTTTAATGGCAGAATTGATTCTTATGAGAAATTTGGGGCTCTTAAAACATACCAAGCTTCTCTTAGCTGGCTTGTTAACTCTACAAGATTTAAAGCTAACTATGGAACTGGATTTAAGACTCCTACAATTTATCAATTATTCCATTCACAATATGGCAATCCTGAACTTGAGCCAGAGGAATGTTTTGGATACGATGTAAGTGGAGAGCATAGATTTAAGGATGGTTCGATTGAAATAACTTATTTTGATAAATGGATATTTAAGAAAATAGTTAAATTCCCTGACAAATATGAAAATATGGATAGAGAAGAGAAATGGTCTACCGAAGGATTAGAACTTAACTTCCTTCTTTTTCTTCTTGAGGACTTGAGGATGGATATAGAATATAGCGGAGTGGAAAAACGGACTTTAGAAATAGACTATCTTCGCATACCTGCTCATAATTATAGATGGGGTATAAATTACAAATGGGTGAACCTGAAGTTTTGTTGTATAGGCACGCGATGGGATGAAGATTTTAGGATTTTTCCACCGGAGCTGAGAATTCTTGACTCTTGCAGAAAGATAGATTTGACATTTTCCCATAAATTCAAGAAAATGAAATTGCAGGCAAGGATAGAGAATCTGATAAATGAGGACTATATGGAAACATTTGGCTTCAGCATACCCGGAAGAAGCTTTTATATAGGGATTTCATATTAGATATAATTTCTTCTCTGTGTTCTCTGTGGTTCATTTTTTATGCTTAAGTTCTTTCCGTGCTTTCGTGTTTTCGTGATAATTTTTAACAAAATATAGAACGTTCCTTCTGTTTATTCCAGGACATAGATGCTTTTCTTCTTGCACATATCCTTGAGTATCTTGGGCCATACGGTGACACTGACTTCTCCAAGGTGTGCCTTCTTGAGCAAAAGCATATAGGTACGAGACTGTCCAATCCCACCACCAATACTGAGTGGGATTTCGTTGTTTATGATTGCCTTGTGGTATGGCAATTTGAGGAAATCAAGTTGGCCAGTAATCTCCAATTGCTTTTTGAGTGTATCAGAGTTAACGCGGATGCCCATAGATGTCAGTTCGTGGCGACTGTGGAGTTAGGGAGTTCCGTATGAAAGATACAGACATCCCTATGAAAGATAGGGAACTCCCTATAAAAGATAGGGGACATCCCTGTAAGAAAGAGGGACATCCCTGTCTGGTGCTCTCATTTACTTTATTTCTTCAAACTCACCTGTCTGTTTGTTTTTTCTAACATTATCCCAGTTGAAATATTTGCCATTCATAGAAATATAAACTCCATGCGGTAAAATTTGGACAAATGCCAAAGAACTCCCCAAATTAAATAATCCATCAGAACTACCGAATTTGTATGGTATCATTGCACCGGTTAAGATGATTGTTTTATCTTTTACAGAACTGGCGAGAACTTTGGCAGTTTCCACCATTGTATCAGTGCCATGCGTAATCAGTATTTTATCTTCTTTTGTTTTTTGGCAGTTTTCAAGTATAATTTTTCTATCTGCGTCAGTCATATCTAAACTATCAATCATCGCTAAAGTTACGATGTCAACTTTCAGTTCACAACGACCCAATTTTAGCATTTCGGGCAGGTGAGTGTCCTTGAAAAAGAGTTTTCCCTTGAGTTCATTGTACTCTTTATCAAAAGTCCCACCCGTGACAAAGATTTTGATTGTCATAATTTTTAGTTATAACTTAATATATCACTGTCCAACATATCATTCACAACACTATCAATTCTTGCTTTTAGAACTTTCTTGAAACGGTATTCCAGCTACAATTTCACTTTACTTGCGGAGATAATATATAAGAGGTGGAAACTGAAGTCAAGAAAAAACATTTTATCAACAGGGATTAGACGAGCATTGTGAAATATCAATACCTTATGCCAATTTAGATAAAGACTTTGCGGGAGACTCATATCCAAATCCAAAAAAATTAAAAAAAACTTGACAAATCGGAAAAAAGGAGCTTATTTTAAATTAGGAGAGACAAGTAAAGAAAACATCACTAATTTTGTATGAGATTCATCAAAATTTATCAATATAAACCACAGAGAGCACAGAGGTTCACACAGAGAACACAGAGTAATTCAAATTTTTTCATATTTTTTACTTTCTCTGTGATTAAGTTGTAGTTCAAAATAAATTTGAATAACAAAGGAGGTAAAATGAAAATGCAAAATGTCCAACGGATCCTGCGGACAAAATGCAAAATGCAAAAGTTTTTAGTTGCCCGGTTACTGGCTACTGGCTACTTTTTTATTGCCATCCCACTATATAGTGGGGTAACAGGGAAACTTGCAGGAAGGGTTGTAGATTCTGAAACAAAAGAGGCACTTCCCGTAGTGAATGTTGTGCTTGATGGTACTACAATGGGAGGTGCTACAGACATGGATGGTTATTATTATATAATAAATGTTCCCGTAGGAACTTATTCTCTAACTGCTTCAATGATAGGGTATAAATCAGTGATGAAGGAGAATTTAAAAGTATCAGCAGACCTCACGACTACCGTAAATTTTGCGATTCAGCCAACCGCAATTAAAGCAAAGGGAATAATTGTAACTGCAAAACGTCCACTCGTTATTCCTGATGCTACTTCTACTATGCACACTATGAGCGGAGACCAAATAGATAGACAACCTATCCGTTCAGTTACTGAAGTTGTTTCACAACAATCAGGAGTAGTGAATTCTGCAGGTGGAGCATCAGGGGTGACGGATGGTTTGCATATCAGAGGAGGCAGGGGAGATGAGGTCGCTTACATTGTGGACGGTATGTCAGCCCAAGATAGACTTACTGGTAGAAGTGATGCTACTGTTAACATCCACAAAGCCGCATTAGAAGAAATATCTGTCATCACCGGCGGATTTAATCCAGAGTACGGACAGGCAATGTCTGGCATTATTAATGTGGTTACAAAGGAAGGCAGGAGGCGTGAAGGACTATTAAGATATACAACTGATAGAATTTCAAAAGACCCAAGAGAGCAGGATATATTTGAACTCTCCTTAGGAGGACCCATTAAGTTCCACCCTAAACTTCTTTACTTCTTCTCTGCTGAGGGCTCTTCAAGAGACCATTCCACTTCCTGGTACGGACCATTATCTAACACTGATAGTGAATCATACTCCCTTCAGGGTAAACTTACCTATAAGCTTACTCCAGCTATGAAACTCAAACTATCCGGCTTCCTCTCAAGAACACAAGGGGGAAGCTCTTCTCATTCGTTTAAGTATGCACCCCCAGAATTTCGGCTTGATTACTTCAAAAAAGCGCATCAACTTGTCTCTACCTTGACTCACCAAGTTGCAAATAACACTTTCTATGAACTCAGACTCGGCACCTTTAAGTCTCGCAGGACAGATGGCCAGAGAGAATGGGATAAGGAAAAAGATAGGGCTTGGTGGGAAGATTTTAAATTCGAGCCCTGGTGGACTTATGATATTAATAATGTAGGCATTGGTTCCTCGTCCGACAATGCATGGGATGCTAAAGATGAAAATGGGGATTATTACTACCCTTATGGCGTCCCGCTTCCATTTAGACTCGGCTCTTATTGTTCCTGGGCAGAACGAGTTTCTGCATATGATGGAGTGAAGTTTGACCTAACTTCACAGGTTACTTACCATCATCAGATTAAGTTCGGTGTCGATGGCAAAATACATACTGCTAAACGAGAAACAGCTCAGTATATCGACAGAGTGTCAACTGTTCCTGTAACCTCTCACGGTGACACCATTGACAACGAAGTCCCACCAGAATATAGAAAGGTGAAGTATGCTCTCTATTCTGATGAATATGACTATAATCCTAAAGAAATTGCTATCTATTTGCAGGATAAGATTGAATACCCTGGTTTTATCATAAATGGTGGCGTTCGGTTTGATTATTTCGACCCTTCTTGCTGGAGATATAATGATATGCTCTCACCATATGATACTCTCGGCGACCTTGATACTGTGACTGCTAAGATAAAATATCAACTCTCTCCAAGATTCGGAATCGCATTTCCTGTCACTGAACGTACTGCATTTCACCTGTCTTATGGTCACTTTTTCCAGGTATCTCAATTTAGGTGGTTGTACGATTCTCATAACATAAACCTTTCTACATCTCCAGGTGCATGGCCCATTGTTTCTAACCCTGACCTCAGTCCACAACATACTATCCAATACGAGCTCGGAATTGCACATGAACTCCTGTCTAATCTCGCATTAAATGTTACTGGCTTTTATAAAGATATGTATCACCTTATAGGAACAAGACATATTAAAGCCATCCCAAGAGAGTACACTATATACCAGACAGAAGATTATGGTAATGTCTTGGGAGTTGAGTTTGTCTTAAGAAAACAGGCTACCCAATGGTTTTCGGGACAGCTTGCATATACACTACAGTACTCGCGGGGCACGAGCTCTTATACAAGAGAATCTTATTACGAGTATATTGCTAACATAATGCCAGACCCTATCACCGGTGAGCCTCCTCAAATGCCCAAAATCGATTATCCTCTTGAATTCGACCAGCGCCATACTCTGAATATAAATGCTGGTTTCTTAGCCCCTACCGGATATGGTCCTACTATCTTTGATGTTCATCCTCTTGAGAGACTTGATATTAATATGTCTACTGATTTGGGAAGTGGACTCCCTTACACTAAAGAGGATAACAGGGGCCAAAGAATTGGTGAAGTAGGCGGTGAGCGTATGCTTTGGATTTCTAATACTAACCTTAAAATTAATAAGCCTTTTGAGCTATTTGGTCTCAATTTATCATTCTTTGCTACTATCAACAACCTGTTTAACCGCAAGAATATATTAAATGTCTATCCTAACACAGGTAAAGTTGACTACGACGGTCTCACTCAGAACAAGGATACTTATTTAAGTCAAACATGGATGGTTAGCGGTGACAAAGTTGAGGTCGGTTATTCTCCTTCTGCTGACATTCGTAGAGATATCGGTGCCGATGGTAAACCTAATACAAATGATGCTGGTGAAGGAGATGGCTGGATTACTAAAGACGAGTGGTATAATTCATACTTAAATGGTAGAGCCGATTGGGAGAAAAACCCAAGCTTCGTAAACGTAGGTCGCAGAATACACTTCGGAATAAAAGTAAACTGGTAAAAATTTGTAGGGACTTGATTTATCAAGTCCACAAAGGGAGGTAATTATGAGAAAGCCGAGTCAAATAATGAGAAGAAAGTATTTAAAACTCTCTACTCTTCACTTTCTACTCTTCACTTTTTTATTGATAGGAATGTCCTCTACAATAACACAGGCTGCTACTGGGGTTAAAGGCACAAAGTCTTACTCCGAGGAAGGGTTTGATATTAACAATTGCCAGATACCAATAACTAATTATGGTAAGTTTGGCTATAGATATGGGTTCTGGCCAAAGGGAGCTGGTGAACCTTATATTTATGGCGCAGGTATATGGATAGGTGCGATAAAGGCAGGAACTAAAATGGTAAGCTGTGGCTATGATTGTCACGGGGGTGGTAACGACTTTATGCCGGGTCCTCCTGAACATAATGCCGACCATGCATCAAATTCTAAATCACATCCAGAAGATAGGGTGCTGTCTTCTATTAATGAAGAGGATTTAGCTATATGGCCCACACTTGATTCGCTTGGCGAACCCATAGTGCTTTCACATCAAGATATGTGGTGTGAGTATAATGATGCCTGGCCAGACCAACACGCATGGGATCCAGGAACAAAACCTCTTAATTTGCATGTTAGACAGTTAACTTTTGGATGGACTACAGGGCTTTATGAAAATGTATTCTTCCTATTATATGAAATAGAGAATGTTGGAGATAAGCCCATTAAGGATATGTTCATCGGTAATGGTGCTGATATGGATGTCGGATATGCTGATGATGACCTCGTTGGATGCGATGTCGGAAGAAGTCTTGGTTATACTTATTCGTTGACTCAGGAGTCGGGTTGGAAGTCAAAACCTCCTTATTATGTCGGCGTTAAATTCTTGCAGGGACCGAGAGCTGATGATACTGTGTTCGTTCCTGCCCTTCCAGGACCAGAAAATCCAGACTATCCAAATACAATTATGGATACCGTTTTACCCGGTGAGTATTTAGTGTTAACTTCATTTAACAGGTGCACAATAGGATTTGATGCAAGTACTGATGAGCAAAGGTATCTTATGCTTTCTGGCTATAATATTGAGACACTTGAATATGACCCCTGGCAGGGCGTGATAGATAATGACCCTGACGATAAGCGCCAGGTGATGGGATGCGGACCCTTTACACTTAACCCAAGTGAAGTTGATACATTTCTTGTAGCAGTTATGTTTTCAAACAATAGTACAGGAGGATTAGAATATCTACTCTCTGAGGGCGACGCTACACAAGCTGCCTATGATGCTGAATGGGTAGTGCCCTCTCCACCATCTGTGCCGAACATTACTGCAGTTCCTATGGACCAGCAAATTACATTAGTTTGGGATAATTCACCTCTCTATGAGGAGGACCCGTTTAGAAAAGTGATGAAAGAAGCAGGAGATACAGTTTATAGGGAGTATGATTTTGAAGGTTTCAGACTATGGAAATCCAGAACAGGGTTACCTGACGATTGGGAGTTGCTCGGTGAATGGGATATTGAAAACGATGTTGATTTACTCCCAGGTGATATGTGGATAAGAAATGACGAGCATCCTGATGGTTTTAATGTAAGCGGGCAAAAGAGTAATAATGAAGGACTTAAGTATTCATACATTGATAAAGATGTGTTAAATGGCATTGCATATTTTTATGCAGTAACCTCATTTGACTTCAATACTCCAGGTGCAATTCCAAATGAATCTGATATAAAAATCAGCACTGAGTCCGGTAAAATCCCTGTAAAGTGTTCACCGAGGGCAGAACCCTGTGATTTTGTGAGTCCTGAGGTCCTGGAGATAGATCTAACAAGTGGAAATACGAATTCAATAGATTCGCTAAAGGTAGAGATTATAGGAAATATTGCTGTTACTGGAAACACTTACCTGCTTGAATGGAATGAGATAAGAGAGAAAGATGGATTCCCTGTTTATACTTATAATATATTTAATCCAACTGCGGGTGACTCGGGTGAATATATCTCACCTATATCATTTGAAGCTCCAACCACTGATGAGATTTATGTGTTTGAGGAGAAAACAGTTCCTACTATCACTGATACAGTAATTGAAGGTACTCCTGATACCTCTACCTGCGATAGTATTATCATTATAAAGACGACAGTGTGGGATACTGTATTGATAGACAGTGTATGGAAATGGTCCTGCTCATTTGAAAAACCATTTGATGGACTGTTGCTCTCAGGTAATATAAATATGAATCAACAAGAAAGACATTTTCTATTTAAGCGTAGGATGGAACAAGAAATTGTAATTAAGCCCAATGTCTACGGGAAATGGATAGATACTACCGTGATTTTTAGTGCTACAATAGTACCTCACACATATTTAGATACTTTTTTTACATGCTTTGAACTTCCTGACTCTATTAAGGTAATAGAGGACATAGGTGTTCATACATATATTGGCAATCTAATAATAAATAAATTCTTCTCCAGTGGTGTGGATAGGAACAAATGGGCATATCATGGAGGAAGGGATATTGAAATCCGTTGGGATTATTATCATAATAGCCCTGATAGCTTAACTATGAAAGTATCTGATGTGCTTACTGGGACAGAGATACCTTACGATTCGGCATTTGGTGATAATTGGTGCTTCGGTCATATACTTCAACCACTTCAACCTGCAAATGAATATATAACCAGCACACAAGCATCTCTTTATCATCACTGGTTCTATATCTCTGGAGTATGGTATTACTTTGATGGAGGGGCAGCATTAAATTGGGCGGACCAACCTGATTCAGGTGATGTCTGGCAGGTCTTCTCAAGCCAACAAACAATACCACCATTTACAGGAACTGCGTACACTATCAGGACACAGAAGTTCTCATACGGTACTACAGATGATGGTGGGATGGAGTTGATAAAAGTAGTCCCAAATCCTTATATAATAAGAGCAGACTGGGATAGGAGTAAAATGACCAGGAAAATCCAGTTCACTCATCTTCCATCCAAGTGCACAATACGGATATATAATTTATCAGGTTCGCTTATACGGATACTTGAACATGAATCAACTTCTGAGACCGGAGGGGTAGAGGAATGGAATATTCGCACCAAAGATGAGCAAATACCAGCTTCTGGTATATATATCTATCATATATCAACACCTGATGGCAAAGAAAAACTTGGCAAATTTGCATTAATTAGATAAATAAACTGTCAAATTACGATTTACGATTAACGCAAGGAGGTAAGATGAGAAATTACAAATTTCGGTTATTGTGTTCCTGTTTTCTATTTTCTATTTTCTATTTTCTGTTTATTGAAGGGGACTCTTATGCCCAGGTCTCAAAGACAGGAACTGCCGGGGCTCACTTTCTGAAGATAGGAGTAGACCCACGTGGAATAGCTATGGGAGGTGCATTTACTGCTGTGACAAATGATGTGGCTTCTCTGTACTGGAACCCAGCTGGAATAGTAGTACCAGGTAAACGAGAATTCGGATTCTCAGATGTAGAGTGGGTATTGGATACAAGAAATAGCTTCGTGGGTGGTATATTCCCCATCACAAGTTACAGTGTGATTGGAATCAATGTCTTAGCACTCACTATGGGGGAAGAAGAAATTACTACCCTTGAGAAACCTGATGGCACTGGCTACAATTGGAGTGCAAATTCAATAGCTTTATCTTTATCTTTTGCTCGCTGGTTTACAGATGAGTTCACATTTGGAATGTCAGTAAAGATGTTGAGAGAAGCAATATGGGAACTATCTGCTACTGGATTTGCTATGGATGCCGGAATACTCCTTTATCCTACTGTCTTTGAAAACCTAAAGATTGGTATATCTATAACTAACTTTGGACCTGATATGCAATATAAGGGAGCGACAGAGTCTATGTTCAGAGAAGATTGGTCCGCAGGAACAGGAGACGTGGATGTTGAACTTATCTCAAGACCATATCCTATGCCATTATGTATAAAATTAGGCATTGCTTATGACCTGCTTGAAAGTTCTACCTCCAAATTGATCGGTGCAGTTGACTTAGCCCATCCAAAAGATGGTCCCGAAAGATGGCATACAGGACTTGAGTACGGATTAAATGATATGTTGTTCCTCAGGTCTGGTCTTGTGTATGACCCCAACATCTGGGAGGATGTGAAATGGGATGTGCTGACAGAGAAAGAAATAGGAGAAGAGGAAGAACCTCTTGCGAAAAAGCTACTTTATGGAAATAGAATTTGTTTTGGAGTTGGCATTAAATACCCGGTTGGAAGATACTCGTGGACTATAGATTATGCAGGCGAAGATAGAGGTAGATTTGGTGGAATACTACATAGATTTGGAATCAAATGGGAATTATAAATTAATTATGAACTACAACTTAACCACAGAGGACACAGAGAAAGTAAAAAATATAAAAAAATTTGAATTACTCTGTGTTCTCTTTGTGAACCTCTGTGCTCTCTGTGGTTTATATTAATAAATTATGAAAGGAGGTTAATATGAAATTTTTGTACATTACCACTATTAGCTTTATACTGCTATTTATAGGTTGTAAAGAGGAACCTACTGCTCCTGATTTAACCTCACCACAAAACTTGAAAATCAGTGTGATACAAGACGGAGTAGGACTTAAATTAGAATGGGATAAAGTGAGTAAAGCCAACGGATATTATGTATATTTTGGAATGCACCCCGACTCTCTTCTCGCCATATATAAAGTCGTGGACCAGATTTACTTTATTCATGAGAGTAATGAGCTTGACAAAGCAGGAACAGGTTATTATGGAATACTCGCAGTCGGAGGTGAGTATGACTCTGTTGTCGGTCCTATGAGTGATATTATTAGAACTGCACCATACGAGGCCCCTGATATTATACTTCACGAGAGAGATTACGAATCTGGAGATTCATCTGCTTTTGGATTCGGTGCATTGAATCCAAAAAATGCTATATATGCAGGAGTTGTCCTATCTATAAACGATACATCCTGCCGATGGCATATATACCTTGACGATGGTCAAAGTGGCACTACTATTGACTCACTCCTCAAATTCGTAACTCCTCAAGACTCTGTTGGCACTAATCACCCTCCGGATGTCCCATGGGATTCTACGGCTATTGTGTTCTCAACTGCCTCTTATGCACCATCTGAAATTATAGGAGGATTTGCACCAGAAACCGACGGCATAGATGAGGAAGAGAAGAATGTATTCTATCTACTTATAGATAACGAGTATTATGCAAAATTCTCTGTCCAATCTGTGTCCCCTGCTGGAGTCGAATTCAATGCTTACTTTCAAGCTTTAAAGGGTTTCAGGAGATTTTAAACCCTGTAACGATTTACGACTTCCAATTTACGATTAATACAATGTCTGTAATAATGCTTATATTGATGACTTTACCAATTAGAGAAGAGCTACTCTATTCAGTAAAATACGGACCTGTGAGTGCAGGAGAGATTAAACTTGAGTTCAAACGAGACTCAAAGAACTTAAATTATAATTATATAAGGTGTGAGGAAGAAACGAGAGGAATTGTTTCTCTTGTATTTAAAGTCAAGGATTGGTATGAATCTGTCTCAGATAGTAATTTTGTAACCCAAAGATTCGAGAAAAATATCCGTGAAGGGAAATACACTACACATCAGATAGTGCAAATTGAGGATGGCAAAGCTATATATCAGGATGGAGACACAGTGGAAGTAATTGAAGGAGCAAAAAATATAATAAATCTTTTGTATTGGTTGCGAACACAGGAATTTATAGATGGAGATACAATTATAATTCCTCTTCACGCTGATAAAAAAAACTTGGAAATCAAAACTTGTGTATCCGTTGAAGAAATTGATGGAGATACCTGTTGGCTTTTGGTTCCGAATCTTAAAGGAGTGAAAGCATTTGGTGGAGAAGATGGACTTATGCTTTATTATAGTAAATCAAGGGTTCCGGTGCTCTTGAAAATCAAGTTTCTCTGGGGGTATCTGGAAGCTCATCTCGAGAGTAGAAAATAGGAATGAAAGCACTTGTTACTGGAGGAGGAGGGTTTATAGGTTCTAACCTTGCATTAACACTTGAAAGGGAAGGATACGAGGTTCTTGTATTGGATGATTTTAGTAATGGGGACAAAGAAAACTTACTTGACTTTAACGGTGAAATAATCCCAGAGTCAATCAATTTAGTTGACCTGAGTAGATTTCAGGATGTGGATGTTCTATTTCATTGTGCTGCTATTACTGACACCACATTAGTAGATAAAAAGTTAATGATGCAGGTAAATGTTGATGGGTCTAAAAGATTACTTGAATTTGCACACGCCAACAGGAAAAAGTTTATTTATTCTTCATCTGCTGCGGTGTATGGAGATGCGACTGCTCCTACTAGAGAAGATATGGCAGGAAAACCTAAGAATATTTATGGAGTTTCAAAGTGGGAAGCTGACCGTATGGCTATGAAGTATATGAAAGATATGCATATTATTGGACTTAGATATTTTAATGTCTTTGGTCCGAGAGAATCTCATAAAGGCAAGATGGCATCAATGATTTGGCAACTGCGTCTACAAATGCTTGCAGGAAAAAGACCGAGAATTTTTAAATATGGTGAGCAGAAGCGAGACCAGGTATATGTTAAAGATGTTGTTAGAGCAAATATACTTGGGGTTCAAGCAAAAAAGAGTGCTATAGTAAATGTGGGAAGCGGAAGAGCAATAACTTTTAATCGGATAGTAGAGGTTTTGAATAAAGTGCTTGGGACAAGTCTTGAGCCCGATTATTTTGATAATCCTTACGAGGATGCATATCAAAATTATACTCAGGCAGACTTGACATTGGCAAAGGAGATTTTAGGATATAGTCCAGAGTGGAGTTTTGAAGATGCAGTCCGTGATTATATGAAAGAGGAAGGAGTGATTTAGAAAATGCAAAATTACAGAGCAAAATTCAAAAATTGTAGGATTAACCACAAAGGCTCAAAGACTCAAAGTTCACAAAGTTTTTATTAGATTTTTTACTTCTTGGTGTTCTTTGTGTCTCCGTGACTTTGTGGTGAAATCATTTTGAGCTTTGGCATTTGATATTTAGAAAAATGGTATATGGAGTGATACTTGCAGGTGGTCGGGGGGAGAGGTTTTGGCCCAAGTCTAAGAAGAAATATCCTAAACAATTGCTTCCTATTGTCTCTAACCAGCCGATGATTCTTGAGACTGTGGAGAGAGTATCCTCTCTTATTCCGAGAAATAGAATTGTCATAGTTGCTGGAAAAGAGCATGGAGTTGCCATCAAGAAGATAGTCCCTGGTGCCACTTTGCTTTTAGAGCCGTTTGGGAGAAATACTGCCTGTGCTATTGCGTATGCGGCGGTTTTTGAGATAAATCCAGAAGATATTATGCTCGTTCTGCCGGCAGACCATTACATCCCGGACAAAGATTTATTCTTAAAGACCCTCAAGAAAGCTATAAAAGTTGCGAAAGAAGGACGACTCGTTACATTTGGAGTAGTTCCCACGCGTGCAGAGACTGGATACGGATACATAGAGTTTGGAGATGAGATAACCAAAGATGTATATGAGGTGAAAAGCTTTAAAGAAAAGCCAAACCAGATGCAAGCCCAGAGATTTATCCGTGAAGGTAGATTTCTATGGAATTCAGGTGTGTTCGTGTGGAGTAGCGAGAAGATACTATCTGAAATCGAGAAGAGTATGCCAGAATTTTACAAGGAGCTTTTGAATTTCAAGGCAGAGCGAATCTCCTTATTGAAGCTCTATCGGAAAGCACCAAACATTTCTATCGACTACGCAGTGATGGAGAAAGCACGAGATGTAGCAGTTATAAAATCCTGCTTTGCCTGGGACGATGTGGGTTCCTGGCTTGCACTCGAGAGAGTTTATAAAGCTGACTCGCGTGGTAACATTAAAATAGGACTTCACAAGGGACTCAGGACAAAGGATTGTATTATGGTCTCTGACAAGGGAGTTATTGCAACTCTTGGGACATCCAATCTCATTATAATCCGTCATAAAGACGCAGTTTTCGTTTGTGATAAGGGAAGTGCCGGAGACATAAAGAAGTTAGTGCATCAGTTATCGCAGGATAAGAACTTCAAGAAATATCTTTAAACCGCCACGAAATCACCAAATCACAAAACTGCACAAAAAGAAATCTTTAGTGGCAATTAGTGCCTTAGTATTTTTGTGGCAAATTAATCTTTGTGTCCTCTGTGGTTAATTTTTGAATCTTGATTTTTTCTGCGTTAATCTGCGTCCTAAATTTATCCTACTAACTTATCGTGGCTGGTGTGACAGTGCTAAACAGTCCTATCCGCATTTTCTTATCAAACCACTGTGCCCGATACTCCAATGCCCCGCAAGTAGTCAAATCAATATTGTGTCTATACGGACTATTAGTATCATCGCCAGCCCACTGCCACTGACCCTCTCCAACACGATACCATATCTTCACTCCTGCTATATTCTCTGGCTTAGCGTTCTTCTTCTCATCCGCCGGGTTCACTCCAAAATGAATCGTAATCTGCCCCGTTCGTAAATCCAGTTTCAAAAGTGGCGGGTCTAATTCCATTACATATTCAGGTGATATCGGAGTCGGCGTGGTATCTCGCACCGTGATGCTAAGAAGCTCTCGTTGAGAATCCGTGAGTTGTGGCATTGCCTGAAGCAGATTCACTGCTATCCTCACTTTTTCTTGAGCGTCGGCACGGCTCCAGTTTTTACCTTCTACGGCGGATTCAGCTTGAATTTGGGCTTGCTGACTTGCCGCATAGTTTGTGTTCCA
>JAUWHX010000032.1 GCA_030605695.1 bacterium
TGTCCGCGAACCGCCCCTACCTAACACAAGGATTCTTACCTGGGGAGATATATTTGTCCCACTTAGAGAGACCCCATTTACTGAACTTGAATCTATAGAAGTTGGCAAGGTTTATACATTTAATACTCCTATGGGCTTTCAGGTAATTAAACCTGTTGAGCTTCGTGAGGAGCAGATGCTGGGATGGGAGGATTTGAGACTTGAACTCAAAGAACTTCTACATCAGAGAAAAATGCAAATGCATTACGAAAAACTTGTCCACAAACTCAAGCAAGAAATATTCGTAAAGAGGATGCTATAATGTGCTAAAAACATAATAGGACAAAATGGCAAACGAAAGAATAACAGAAGATATTGTAAGAAGTCATTTTAAGAACGATGGTATGTTTAAAAGCATTAAATTAGAAGAACAAAGAACAAGACATAAAATTCTAAAAGATTTGTTAAAAACAGCTTCAAAAAAAGGAACTGGAAAAAGTGGATTTCCAGAATTTATCATAACTTTTCCTTCAATTATGGATTTAGTTATTATAGTAGAATGTAAGCCGGATACTAAATTCCATAAGAGCAAAAATGGAGAAGAAGACCCCAAAAAATATGCTGTTGATGGTGTTTTACACTATGCAAAATATTTAATTCAAGATTTTAATGTTATTGCAATAGCAACAAGTGGTGAAAATGAAGAAAATTTAAGTGTTTCAAGCTTCTTTATAAGAAAAAACACAAAAGAAATAAAAGAAATAGATAAAAAACTTCTTTCTATATATGATTATTTAGGCTTATTTGAACAAAAAGAAAATGTAGAAAAATTAAAAGACCAAAATCTTTTAGTTTTTGCTTCAGAGTTAAATCAAGAGCTATATAATCATTCTATCCCAGAAAATGAAAGAGCCACAATAGTTAGTGGAATATTAATAGCTCTACAAAATAAGAGTTTTAGAAAATCTTATGATGTAGAAAAAAGACCATCTGATTTAGTTGAAGATTTACTCAAAGCAATTAAAAGAGTTTTGGAAGATGGAAATATGGGTGAGAGAACAAAGATATTAATGGGAGAATATTCTAAAATATTACAATCTAACAATCTTGCTATTTCTGATAAAATACGAGATAAAAAAACTGGAGAAGAAGAAAAAAATACTCTATTAAGAGATTTGATTTCTGAATTAGATAAAAAAGTCTTCCCATTTACTAAATATGAACATATAGGATATGATATTCTTGGACAATTTTATTCAGAATTTATTAGATATGTTTATGGAGATAAAAAATTGGGTTTGGTATTAACTCCACAGCATATAACGGAATTATTTGTTGATATTGCGAATTTAGACATCCAAGATATAGTTTATGATAATTGTTGTGGAACAGCAGGATTTTTAATTAAAGGTATGAAAAAATTATTAAAGTTAGCAGAAAATAATAGTAATAAGCAAATTTTGATTAAGAATGACCAATTAATCGGAGTTGAAGAAAGAAGTGATATGTTTACCTATGCCTGTTCTAATATGATGATGAGAGGAGATGGAAAATCAAGCATATATCTTGGTGATTCATTAAGTCAAAGTGTTAAAAATAAAGTTAAGGAATACAAGCCGACAGTCGGATTCTTGAATCCCCCCTATGCTACAAGCGTATCAGAATTAGAGTTTATTTATCATAATTTAGACTGTTTAGAAAAAAATGGTGTTTGTGTGGCTATTATTCCAATAAGTTGTGTTCTATCACAATCTGGAAAGGAATATGACTGGAAGAAAAAACTTTTAGAAAAGCACACTTTGGAAGCTGTTTTTTCTATGCCTGATGAATTATTTAATCCTACTTCAAGCACAATAACCGCAATAGTTGTTTTCAAAGCTCATATTACTCATTCAAAGAATTACGAGACTTATTTTGGATATTGGAAAGATGATGGTTTTGTAAAAATGAAAAATTTAGGCAGAGTCGATTATTACGGGAAATGGAATAAAATAAAATCTGATTGGGTATTTAATTATAGGAATAAAAAAGAAATTGCAGGACATAATATAAAGAAAGTTGTTTCTGTGGATGATGAGTGGTGTGTAGAGATATATATGGAAACAAATTATGGAGCTTTAAACGAAGAATATTTCGAGAAAAACATTTTATATTATTTATCATTTTTATTAACTAATTTTAAACTAAAAAACATCTCTTCTGATTGTCTATTAAATAGAAAAATTAATTTGGATATCAAGAATTGGCAATACTTTACATTGGATGAACTTTTTGTAATTCAAAGTGGTAAGGGGGGAAATATTTATAATTTAAATATTGGAACACAATGTCCTTATATTTCTTCAACTTCTACGAATAATGGTGTAATTGAATTTGTCAACGCAGAAGAAAGTGAATTACATAAAGGGAACACAATTACAGTAAACAGAACTGGCTCTGTCGGAGAAGCATTTTTCCAACCATTCCCTTTTGTTGCTTCAAGAGACCGCGTAAGAGTTCTAATTCCTAAATTTACTATGAATAATTACATAGGGCTTTTTCTTTCATCAATAATCCGATTAGAGAAATACAGATTTAATTATGGAAGGACATGGGGAACAAATAGGATTAAAGAGAGTAAAATAAAGCTTCCCACAGATAAAAATGGTGTTCCTGATTTTGAGTTTATGGAAAGTTATATTAAATCATTGCCATATTCAAGTTCAATATAAATATTCAAAAAATAGCAGTTTAAAGTAAGAAGTCATGGGCTGGATATTAGTATTTATTGGTTTAATCTGTGAAATCTGTGGTTTGAGATAAAAAAAGAGGTAAAAAATTATGAGAAGAATTAAAGTTACAGGAGAAGTATGGAAAGAAGGAAATATGTACACTGCTTGTTGTCCTGAATTAGATGTAGCATCCTGCGGAAAGACCGTCCACGAAGCTTGGAAGAATCTAAAAGAAGCGGTGGGGATTTTCATTGAAGAGACAGAGCGAAAAGGGACCCTCAGAGAATTATTGGAAGAAGCAGGTTTTTCTATGCAATTTGTGATTTAAAATGAAGATTGGGATAACAATGGGAGACCCCGCTGGAGTGGGACCTGAAGTTACACTTAAGGCATTAGAAGCCCTTGGGCGAGTCGGTGACTTGCCCCTACAAGATATTTCGGACTTGCCCCTACAGAATAAGGTTCAGGGTTCAAGGTTCAAGGGTTCAGCGGTTATAATAGGTTCTTCCAATATAATTGATAAGACCAAAAAACGCTATAATATTAAATGGGATGGTGAAGTAATAGATTGTACGGATATTACAGAAGATGTGGAATATGGTAAGGTATCAAAATTGGCTGGGCAGGCGGCTTATGAGTCTATTTTAAAAGGACAGGAGCTTGTGAGTAGTGGAGAGATAGATGCTTTGGTGACAGCACCCGTTTGTAAAGCTTCAATCAACTTGATAGACCCTGAGTTCTTTGGGCATACAGAACTGCTGGCTAAATTATCGCATACGAAACGATTTGCAATGATGTTAGCAGGAGATAAAATAAGAGTTATTCTTGTAACTACACATATCCCAATTAAGGAAGTAGCAACTGCATTAAAGGAAGAAGAGATAATAAACAAAATAGAACTTACACATAATTTCTTGAAAAATCAGCTGGGAGTGGGCTCCCCCAAGATTGGAGTTTGTGCTTTAAATCCACACGGAGGTGAAGGGATATTGGGTGATGAAGAAGCTCGGATAATCAGTCCTGCGATTAAGAGAGCAAAAGATAGAGGAATTCACGCGGAAGGTCCTTATCCAGCAGACACTTTATTTGCACGAGATGGATTTGATGTAATAATAGCTATGTATCACGACCAGGGATTAATCCCTTTAAAGCTCTGTGAATTTGGGGGTGGAGTAAATATAACACTTGGACTACCTTTTATCAGAACCTCTCCGGACCATGGAACCGCATTTGACATAGCAGGTAAAGGAATAGCAAGCCCGGGAAGTATGATTAAGGCAATAAAGTTGGCAGAGAAATTACTCAACACAGAAGAACCAAAGCGATTGAAACATTAGAAATTAATAGAAACTTATGGAGATTCATAGGAATTCATTGTTGCCACAAATTTCCACTAATTTCTATAAATTTCTACTAATTTCTGAGTCTTATATGTTTAATTTGTAAAAATGGATGATTTGAAACAAATTGCGAGAGAGACAA
This sequence comes from bacterium, assembly GCA_030605695.1. Taxonomy (GTDB): domain Bacteria; phylum Hydrothermota; class UBA3073; order JACQXS01; family JACQXS01; genus JAGMCN01. The sequence continues at coordinate 4,173 of JAUWHX010000032.1, forward strand.
GGAAAGATATAATCCAGATGATTGAACTTGCAGGAAGTGGACATCCCGGTGGCTCATTGTCCTGCGTTGAGATAATCGTAGCTCTTTATTACAAGATAATGAGGCATAATCCGAAGAATCCGAAATGGCCCGAAAGAGACCGTTTTATCCTTAGCAAAGGGCATGCTGTGCCCACTCTTTATTCGGTTCTTTCAAGAAAGGGCTATTTCCCACGAGAATGGCTCTGGAAATTGAGAAAAGCTGGGAATCCACTTCAAGGACATCCTCACTTATTATCTACACCAGGAATTGAAGCATCTACTGGCTCTCTGGGACAAGGACTATCTATTGCAAATGGTATGGCGCTTGCAGGAAAGCTTGATAACAAAGATTATAGAGTATATGCGATTATTGGAGACGGAGAAATAGGTGAAGGTGCGATTTGGGAAGCTTCTATGAGCTCAAAAAGGTATAAATTAGATAATCTCTGCGCTATTCTTGACCATAATGGTCTTCAGATAGATGGCTCAATCCAAGAAATAAAGGACCCTTATCCCTTAAAGCCAAAGTGGGAAGCATTTGGCTGGGAAGTCCTTGAGGTAAATGGACATAATTTTGATGAGCTCTTAACTGCCTTTTCTGAGGCAAAAAATATAAAGAATAAACCCACAATGATAATTGCAAATACTGTAAAAGGCAAGGGAGTCTCGTTTATGGAGAATGATATTTTATGGCATGGCAAAGCTCCAAACCACGAACAAGTAGAACAAGCACTTAAAGAAATAGAGAATGGATAATGAGCTTAAAACCGAAAGACACCAAAGCTATTGAAACATTAGAAATTAATAGAAACTTATGGAAATTCATAGAAATTTATTGTTGCCACAAATTTCCACTAATTTCTATAAATTTCTACCAATTTCTGATTCCTCAGTGTTATTCGGTGTTTAATTTATAATGGCTGAACTTAAATCGTTAAGAGATACTTATGGTGAGACAATCGTAGAACTTGGCAAGTCAAATCCAAACATCATAGTCATGGATGCAGATTTATCATTCTCTACTCGCACGCATCATTTTAAGGAAGCAATTCCTGATAGATTCTTTAACCTCGGTGTAGCAGAAGCAGATATGATGGGTACTGCCGCAGGACTTGCATCCTGTGGCAAAACTGTCTTTGCCTCGACATTTGCTGTCTTTGCCACCGGAAGAGCATGGGACCAAGTGAGACTCGGGATTGTATATTCTAAATTGAATGTCAAAATAGTTGCCTCTCATAGCGGAATAGAGGTCGGTGAAGACGGCTATTCACATCAGGCAATAGAAGATATAGCTCTGATGAGAGTATTGCCTGCAATGAGAGTTATTGTCCCTTGCTGTGCAAATCAGACAAGAGCAGTCATCCGATTTGTCGCCAGAGAACAAGGACCTTTTTATGTCAGACTCATCAAACACTCTCTCCCAATGCTTTATCCTGAAAATATGGAATTCAAGCTTGGACAAGCAACGATGCTAAAAGAAGGTAAGGACATCACTATTGGAGCTATAGGAAGTATGGTCCCAAGAACATTAGAAGCTCATGAAATCCTAAAAACAAAAGGAATAAATGCAAGAGTAATTGACTTCGCTTCAGTAAAGCCCATAGACGAAACTGCAATAAAGCAAGCCTGCGATGAGACACGAGGATTTATTACCTGTGAAGACCACACAACAGCTGGAGGACTTGGAGATGCAGTATCTCAAGTGATTTTAGCTCATCATCCGATTCCTCACTTGAGAATCGGAATCCAGGGCACTTTCGGAGAATCAGGTGCCTCACAAGATTTGTATGAAAAACATGGCCTCACCGCAAACCACATCGTAGAGAAAGCAGAAAAGCTATTGAAATATTAGAAATTGATAGAAACTTATAGAGATTCATAGAAACTCATTGTCCTTTGCGTCTCTGCGATAAAAGTATTTTAATTAGTGTAATCTGTGGCTATTAGTTAAAATATTAGGGAGAATTATTTGGTGAGGATAAGCTTCTTTGAGGTCTTGTGGTTTGGGGCTACAAGACTTGCAAAATATATTCCTGATGGAAATTCCCGGGCATTCCATTCAACTTTATGATACCCGGAGTAAACCTCTCCGTCAACTAAAACTTTCACAACTCTTCCCATAACATCATAAATCTTCAAGGAAATATACTTTTTGCTGGCTACTAAATACTCAATACCGACTACTGAAGAAAATGGATTTGGCTTAACCCATAACTCTTTTTCCTTGTCAGAGGGGTATGGAGAGTATAGTTTAGTACATAGAATTTCTCCATTATCACTAACTGCCCACCCGTGTGATGTGTCTACAAAACATATAGAATTTATTTTGCTTGATATAGGAGTGTATTCCCTTATCCAATTATTGCCTCCATCTCTTGTTCTAAGAATAGTTCCATTGTTTCCTGCTGCCCAGCCATTTAAAGAATCAAGAAAGTCAATCACACAAAGAGAACTTGTTACTCCACTTGCCTGCTCCACCCAAGTAGTTCCTCCATCTGCAGTATGAAAAATTTTACCGCCTACTCTCCAGCCATGTAAAGTATCCACGAAAACCATATCGGAGGAAGGATATGATAACTCGCTAATTACCGATAGACTTTCTAATCCTTTGTCAGTATAGAATAAAGAAAAAGAGACCCTATCGTTATCATATAGCTCAAACCAACCATGTGAGGAATCAGTACAAAATCCTAATCCATGTACTCCATAGCTCAGCCCCCGAGAGATTCCCCATGAATGTTTCCCATCTAATGAACGAAAAACTGTCCAAAAGCCATACATATCACTTGTACTTCTGTAGCCGTTTTCCATATAAAAACCATAGGTTGAATCTATTATACAGATATCGTCGATTTTTTCATGTGTACTCGACAGAAGATAGTTAACAAGAGAACAGAATTTATTTTTCTCACTGCTCCATGTTTTGCCACCATCTATACTATGAAGTAAAAGACTATAAGAACCATCCTCCGGCCATGGAGGTCCATAAGAATAATACTTACAACCTCCAGCCCATCCTTCAAGAGAGTTGAAAAATCCTACGGCATACAAATCTTGACTTGTATCTGTATATACTTTATCCCAATTCCCGCCTCCATTTGCAGTGCGAAGTATTAATCCTTTATTGCTTTCACTGCCAGCGGCTATCCAACCATGTAAGGTGTCAACAAAATGCACATCGTAAAGTGTTCCATTAACACCACTTTCCTGCAAAGTCCATCCCCCAAATAAATTGAATGACAAAAAGAATGTAGCTATTATCAACAACTTTTTCATCTCTATAAATCTATATACTCCTTTTTCTCTCAAAAGTCAAGTTTTAAATTCGTGTTTAGCGATAAGGAGATTATAAAAGTTATTCTTCTTGTATCACCCTTTTTGCTTTCCCTTTCACTTTCTGGGCAAGGTCATCAAAAATTGTGTAGATAAGAGGAATAACTATTAGAGTGAGAAGTGTGGAAACAAGGAGTCCGCTCATAACCACAATAGCCATAGGAGACCGCATCTCTGAGCCTTCAGAGCGACTGATTGCCATAGGTAACATTCCAAAGATAGTGGTAAAAGCTGTTATGAGGATAGGTCTTAATCTCGTTTTCCCAGCTAATACGAGAGCTTCATAAATTTCCATCCCCTTTTTGCGTAACCGATTGGTATAATCTATGAACACTATAGCATTATTTACTACAATCCCTGCGAGGATTATCACTCCCATAAGAGCTGGCAACGATACTGTTTTATGGGTGAGAAAAAGTGCCAAGATAACTCCAACTGCAGCAAGAGGCATAGTGAACATTATAATAAATGGATGCATAAATGACTCGAATTGAGCCGCCATTACCATATACACAAGAATTATAGCCAGCAGGAACGCAATACCCAGAGATGCAAAAGTCTCTCGCATCTGCTTATATTCACCACCAAATTCTATCGCATATCCAAGAGGAAGAGTTTTCTTCAAGGGCTCGACCTTTTTTGTAATATCTTTTATAATACCTCCCAAATCTCTATCTTCGGTATTCGCTGTAACCGAGACTTTTCTGTTTTGCTCTTCTCTTTCTATCCTGACAGGACCTTCGGTCAAAACTATCTCTGCGACTTGTTTTAAAAGAATAGTTATACCAAGGGGGGTCGTAATAGGAATATTTTCAATGTCCTTTACGCTTTGAACATCGCTTTCTCTGAATTCCACCAGTATATCTACCTCTTCTCCCTTTTCCCTAAATCTTGAGGCAGTCATACCCTGGATAGCGGTTCTCACTTCCTGTCCTATTTGATGAACAGTTAATCCAAACAGAGATGCTTTCTCTTTATCAATTTTTATTTGCAGTTCAGGTTTTCCGTGCCTGAGGGAGGTATCTATGTCTTTTACTCCTTGAACATCTTCTATTCGAGATGCAATTTGTTCGGCAATCCTTTTGAGAATGGACAAATCTTTGCCAAAGCATTTTATGTTTATTGGAGCTCCGCCGCCTCCTCCAAACATTTGCCCGCTCATATCCGCAAATTCCACAGTTGCTCCTTCTATATGAGGAATTTTTCTTCTTATCTCCTCCGTGATTTCCTGAGCAGATTTTTTGCGAGTATTTCTTTCAACCAATTTCCCCATTATCTGAGCCTGGTTCACACCAGCGCCCATTGAGCCATACGCTACATCCTGCTTAGTTGCCTCACTGAGTCCTATCCAGGAACTCACAACTTCTATTTCTGGAATATCCTCAAGAATACCCTCAAATTGAGAGGTAACCCTATTTGTTTCTTCAAGAGAAGTCCCTACAGGCATTGTAAGTGTTATTGACAAGAAAGGTATGTCTTGCTTGGGCATAAATTCCGTCCCTACCAGAGGAATTAAGCACATAGTAAGAATGAATATCAGAACTGTTATCAAGAGGGTTTTCTTCCTGTGAGTAAGAGCATATTGTAAGAACCTTCCATATTTTTCTCTGAATCTATCAAATCGCTTTTCTCGTGTAGAAACTGGCGTGTCTCCACCTTTTTTAAATAATATGGATGCGAGCATAGGAACCAATGTAAATGCTATAAATAGGGAAGCAAAAAGGGCGAAAGATATAGTAAGAGCAAGAGCTCTTGATAACCTGCCTGCAATCCCACCGGAAAAGATAAGTGGGATAAACACAGAGACAGTGGTAAGCGTTGAAGCTGTAATTGCCATTCCAACTTCTTTAGTCCCCTGAATTGCGGCAGTCTTTCTATTACTTCCTTCTTCCATCTGCCGATATATATTTTCAATTACCACCACAGCATTATCAACTAACATTCCGACTCCAAGGGCTATTCCTGCAAGAGTCATTATATTAAGCGTATATCCAGCAAAGTAAATAGCTATGAAAGTAGTAATAACCGAAAATGGTATAGCAAGAGCAATGGTTAAAGTAGGCCTCCAGTTTCTCAGGAAAAAGAGTATGAACAAAACGGCAAAGATACCACCCCAGAGAGCAGTGTTTCCAGTCTTTTTACTTATTTTCTTTATCATATCCCCCTGGTCAAAAAATAAATAAAGTTGGATATTGTGAGGGAGATTAGCCCTAATCTTTTTGAGTTCTTTATTTATTTTATCAGAAATTATTACAGTATTTGCTCCAGCTTGTTTTGTTATGAACACTATAATGCTTTCTTTACCTCGAGTTCTCCCGTAGCTTCTTGTCTCTTTATGAGTATCTCTGAGTTCTGCGATATTTTTGAGTCTAATGGCAACTCTATTTTTACTACCTATTATTGTATTTCCTATCTCATCAATGTTTTTATACTCTCCGACCACCCTTATTGAATATTCTTTATATCCGCGGTTTATATGTCCTGCACTAAAATTCAGATTAGTTGCTCGCAATGCCGAGATAACTTGATTAAGCCCGATACCCTGCGAAGCAAGTCTTGCTCTATCAATAGATATATTTATTTCTCTCTCCTCTCCTCCCATCAACATACAGGATGCCACACCATCTATTCTTTCTATTCTGTCTTTTATCTTTTCTTTAAGAATATTTTTGAGTTCTCTCAGACTACAATCACCTGTGGCACCATAAAAAACTACGGGCATCATAGAGAGGTCAAATTTAAGAACTAATGGAGTTCCTGCATCCTCGGGAAGCCAGCTTTCTATGAGGCCAATTTTGTTTCTGATGTCTTGTGCTGCAAAATCAAGGTTAGTTCCCCACTCAAATTCTACCATTACTACCGAAACTCCCTCTTCTGAGTTTGAACTCACAGATTTTACCCCACTTATCATTGAAACTGATTCTTCTACCGGTCTTGTTATTTGCTCTTCTATTTCCCGAGAAGCTACACCCGGATAGGTTGTCATCACCGATACAACGGGATATTCAATATCTGGAAGCAGGTCCAACCCAAGCTTGCTAAACGATATGAATCCAAAAAGAACTATTATAAGGACCATCATAGTAATAGTAACCCTTCTGTTCACAGAAAATTCTGGTAAATTCATATTACCTCCACTTGTAGGAGCAACTTCCAGTTGCGATAAATAAGCAACATAACATATGGTCGCAGGTAAAACCTGCTCCTACCTATTCTTTGGCTTTAACTCTAATTTTTGCTCCATCTATTAGTCCATAGTTCCCAAGCACAATAACAGGTTCTCCAAGCTCAAGTCCACTAATTATCTCGGTATAATTCTTATCTTTAAATCCTGTTTTAACTTTTCTCTCTCGCGCAATACTACCAGCGTCCACAAAGACAATTTCCTTGTCCTCTTGTTTTAGCACTGCTTTGTTTGGAACTACCAACACATCTTTATGTTTATCTACTATGAGTTCTACCCTCGCAAACATTCCGGGTTTTAAAAGATGTCCAGGATTCTTAATAATGATTTCACCTTTTGCCGTCTTGCTCAATGGATTTATAGCAGGGGAAAGTTCTGTTAATCTTCCTGCAAAAGTTTTATCTGGATAGGCATCCACTTTTGCTCTGGCAGACTGACCTTTTTTTATCCTCGTGAGTTCCTTTTCTACAATCTGAATCTCTACCTTTACTCTATTTATATTGGCAATCATTGCTATTGGAATCTGTGGTGCTACCATAGCTCCTTTATCAAGAAATAGCATAGCTACAGTCCCGGAAATAGGTGATGTAATCTTCGCAGACTGAAATTCCATTCCCTTAATTGACCTGTCCACAAGAGCAATAACATCACCCTTCTTCACCTTATTCCCTTCTTTAACAAGATATTTAATTAGTCTGCCAGTTTCTTCAATAGGATGAACTTGCACCTGTTCCTGTCCTGCAATATCTCCTGTATATTCAAGAATTTGGGCGATATCGCCTTTTTCTGCATTTTCTATAACAACTTCCATAGGAACTTCTTTTATTGCTTTTTCCTCTGTTTTCCGGAACTTCTGGACAACTCGAAAAATAATAATTCCAACAATTACAATTATTGCAATCCATCCTAATTTTTTCATTTCTCCTCCCTGTTAACTATTTCCCAATGGCTTTTTCAAGTTTTGCACTTGCTATCAGATAATCTGATAATGCCTGGAGCCAATTGGTTTTTGCATTTGTTAAAGCAAGCTGTGTGTCCATTACCTCTAAACTTGTGGCAAGCCCTTGTTTGTATCTTTCTTCTACGATTCGCATCGCTTCCCCAGCCTGCTTAATATTCGCTTTCTGAGACTCCACAAGCTTTTCTGCTTCTTCAAGCTGGAGATATATTGCTCTTACCTCCATTTCTACAACTTCTTTCAATAGATTAAGTCCATGTTCTGCTTGACTTAGCTGATAACTTGCTTGTCGCACTTTACCGAAATTCCCAAGCCCAGTGAATATAGGCATTTGCAAAGCAACTGTTACATTCCAGTCTGTTCCCCATTCATTATCAAAGTAAAGGGGTTTTTTATAATCATAATTTGCCACAAACGCAAGGTTTGGCAAGTTTGCCTTCCTGACAATTGCAAGTGCATTTCTCGCCATTTGCTTTCTTAAAGATAAGGATTTAATCTCAGGACGATTAACTTGCGATTCATCTATACACTGATGTAGGGGCACAATATATTGTGCCCCTACAGGTTCGTATTTCAACTCTTCTTTTAGCTCAACGGGTGTGTTTTGCGGTAAACCGAGTAGCATTTTAAATCCTGTCTTTGCAATCTTCAAACCATCTTTTACTTTAATTACCTGCGGCTCCATATTTGCGAGCTGAACCTTTCCTCTTAGCAAATCAAACTTTGATGCGAGTCCCTCGTTATATCTTTTCTCTACAACTTCTATATGCCGTTCTACCTGTTTATAAGCGTCTTCAGTGACTTCAGCAAATTCTTCTAACACAAGAATACCATAAAATGATTCAGTAACATTAAATATCAATTCGTTCTTGTTTTTCCTGTAATCCTCTTTGGAGGCATCTATATTCAACTTTGAGATTTGATAGCCGTTCAAAATCTTGCCCCAGGTAAATAGTGGTTGCTGTAAAGATACTCTGGTTACATAATTTTCCTGCTCTCCCATTTTAAACTCCATAGCACTTGCTCCCGGCATTTCCATCTCAATAGTAGGCAGTTCTGCAAGTTTTCTATAGCTTGCTTGAGCACTTATTTCAGGTAAAAATCCTGACCTTGCAACCATAACTCCTGCCTTTGCCTGGTTCACTCCATCTTTCGCCGCAAGAATCCCTTCGTTATGCTCAAGTGCTCTGTCAATTGCTTTATCAAGGGTAATGGTTAATGAATTACTAATTGATGGTATTAAAAGAGTAATTACTATCAATTTTGATATTTTTTGCATCTTCACCTCCGTACTCCATCTAAAAATATACTTGTTATTACTCTGGCATCTCGTTTAAGGGACCCCTTTCCTCCTTCCATAACCCATCTACCAATACATGAGTGAATTAGACCAAAAAGTGTGAAGGTTAAAACTCTGGACTCAACTTTTTTAAGCTCTCCCGTCCGTATTCCTTCTTTCATAACTTTAGTCACCATTTCAATATTCTTTTGATGTTTTGGCAGGATTCTTTTTAATGCCTCGGGATGTTTCTTTTCCGTAAATCCACCCCGCTCCGGTGCAAATATACGAAAAAAATCTTTGTTCTCCTCTAAATATACAAGAATTCTTTGAATTAAATCTTTAATCCTTTTGATTGGCGTGAGAGAACTCTCAACTACACTTTTTATTATCTCTGACAACTCATTAAGTCCTTCCTCTATTAAACTAAGGAACAAGTCATCCTTGTTTTTAAAGTATCCGTATATTGCCCCTTTTGAGAACTCTGCCTTCTCTGCAATCTCATCCAGCGTTGCAGCATCAAATCCCCTCTCCGCAAAGACAGTCATCGCCGCTCCAAGAATTGTATCCCTTTTCTCTTTTTTCTCCCTTTCCCTTCTGCTTAAAGTCATCTCGCTCTCCTTCTGACCAGTTAGTTAGATACTGACTTGTCAGTATAAATAGTATTAAGAGCTTGTCAAGTAAAAAAAACAGAAAAAACATATTTTTCTTGACAATGGGAAGCTCAGGCATTATATATTTCAATGATGAGGAAGGCAGGATTTATAATAATTCTGGTGTTTTTTTGTATTAGTGCGAATGCGGTGGAGAAAGATGCAACCTATTTTAAATGGAAACATGAAGCATATAAAAAAGAGAAGAAGGATCCCGGGGCTTCTTTTATATTATCATGGATGATACCCGGGGCTGGGCAATTTTATAACAAGGAATTTAAAAAGGGAACACTTTGCTTAATCGCAGACGTTTTACTGTGTGGATTAATAGCATATACCGGGCATGAACTTCGTTTAGACTATCGCAGAATAGATGAACATCCTTATAATATTTTGGGTGCTGTCTCTTTATTTGGACTTATGCTAATAGCTTCTAACGATGCCCATTCTTCAAGCAACAAGATAAATAAGAAATTAAAGTGGGAATATGGGATTTATGAAGATGCTTATGATCGTCTATACTTGAGATAAAATGATAGGAGTTATAATTTTAATAGTTTGTGTTAATATGACTGATTCTGAGGATAAAGATTGGGTTTTAGAAAAACGGAAGGATTACGTAGTGCAAAGAAGAGACCCATGGTTTGCGGCTTTTGCATCTTTGATTATGCCTGGAGCTGG
>JAUWHX010000051.1 GCA_030605695.1 bacterium
CGCCCATATATTTCTCTTGACACACCAAAAAAGCAACCTACCCACAGCATTCCGTAGAAAACTTACGGACTTCCGTTAACAAGTTATTGCTCTCCGTTAATAAGTAATTGCCTTCCGTTAATAACTTACGGATATCCATTGATAAGTAACGGAGTTCTATGAATGAATTACACGAATGTGTGAACGATTTACACAGATGTGTGAATGACTCACACGAATGTATGAATGATTTACACGGATGTGCAAACGACTCACACAAATGTATGAACGATTTACACGGGTGTGTGAATAATTCCCAGAGATATACGAATGACTTACACAGATGTGTAAATGACTCACACAAATGTATGAATGATTTACGCGGGTGTGTGAATGATTACAGGATGTCCTGCATAAATAAAAGGAGATAGAGATGGCAAAGGATTATATACCGCGAAAGGATATAGAGTTTGATGAGTGACTTCGGAAGGAGGTTTTTGGAGTGATTTAATTATCCTTTTGCGACTCCGAGTGGAATCATCCGAGCTACTTTCTTTGAAATCCCTGCCTGATGCACCGAATCCACCACAGCATCCACATCTTTGTAAGCTCCGGGCGCCTCCTCTGCCAAGACCTTTGGATGAGTTGACCTTAACGCTTCTCCCTTTGCCTCAAGTTCTTGCTTTATTTGCTCACCACGATATATCTTGAGAGCGTGCTTTCGGCTCATAGCTCTTCCTGCACCGTGGCAGGAGCTTCCGAAAGTCTCGCTCATCGCCTGAGAAGTGCCAACCAAGATATATGAAGCCGTGCCCATACTTCCTGCGATAAGAACCGGCTGACCAACTTCACGATATACGAGAGGCACATCCGGATGCCCCGGTGGAAGTGCGCGAGTCGCTCCTTTGCGATGAACATAAACCTTTCTCGGCTTGCCATTTACCTTGTGCTCCTCAAGTTTGCAAATGTTGTGGCATACATCGTAAATAGTCTGCATCTCTAATTCTTCCCAGCTTTTGCCAAAGACTTGCGAAAAGCTTTCTCTTGTCCAGTGAGTAATCACCTGGCGATTACAAAATGCATAGTTTGCCGCTGCTTTCATAGCCGCAAAATAGTTTTGACCTTCCGGTGATGTGGCTGGTGCACAAACGAGTTGGGCGTCTGGAAGCTCAATGCCGTACTTTCTCGCCGCTCTATTATGAATCTTGAGATAGTCCGTTGCCACTTGATGCCCTAATCCCCTTGAGCCACAAAGGAGCATCACGGTTACCTGCCCCTTTTCCGTAATCCCAAACTTCCTCGCAATCTCTGGCTCGTAAATGTCGCTAACTGCCTGGACCTCAAGAAAATGATTCCCCGCTCCGAGTGTCCCAAGCTGTGGAGCCCCTCTTGACATAGCTTCTTGAGAAACTTTACTCGGGTCAGCTCCTTTGATACAACCATTCTCTTCCAATCGCTCTAAATCTTCTGGGATTCCGTAGCCGTGCTTAACTGCCCATCCAACTCCTTTGAGAAAAACTTCATCAAGCTCTTTAATGCTCAAGCGGAGCTTACTCTTCACGCCAACACCACAAGGCACATTTCTAAATAAAGTGTCTATTAACTTCCTTATCTTTGGTTTCACTTCTTGGGCGAGGAGATTTGTGCGGAGCATATGAATGCCGCAGTTAATATCAAAGCCCGTGCATCCACACGAGATTACGCCTTTATCTTTATCAAAAGCTCCGACAGCTCCCATTGGCAGACCATATCCCCAATGCATATCTGGCATTCCAATCACAGGCTCAATTATCCCAGGGAGACAGGCCACATTGGTTAACTGGCTAACCGCTGTGTCCTCTATTGTATCAAATATTGATTTGTTTGCATAAAAGATTGCATCCACTCTCATTTCTGGCATTGCATCCTTCGGAATCAACCATTTATACTCTGATAATTTCTTGAGTTTCTCTTTCATATTTCTTCCCCCTTAAAGCAAATAGAAATTCATAGAGATTGATAGAAATTAAGTAGAAATTGTTTGTATCTCTATGAATCTCTATTAGTTTCTACAAGTTTCTATTAATCTCTAATTTTTGAATCTATATATCAAGTGTTACTCTTGCTTTATAACCCGACTTACTTTCCTTAATGGAAAACCCATAATAAGTTACTCCTTTAACTACAGTTCCGCTTTTTTCTTGTGACATCGGCTCACCATATGCAATTCCAAGTAATTTCAAGTGATTGATTTTCTGAACTTCAAATTTGCTCAAAAACAGATTGTTTATTTCACTTTGTGAAAGCAATTTACTCAGCCAATCATAAAGTAAATCCTCTCGTGAGTCCGAAGAAAGCTCAATCTTTATAGACTCTTTTGGCTCTATATGCTTAATATCGCAGACAACAGAGAACATTGCGAGTGCTGCATTCTCTAATAACTCCTCAAAAGTTTTACCATACGCCTCAAAAGCTACATCAGAAGTCAAATCCTCCAAAAATTTATACTTAGTCATACAAAATCTATCTCTTGTTTTGCTCATACATCGTAATAGAGTGAACTTATTTGTCAATATTTTTCATAAAAAGTCTTTGACAATCAAGAAAAGAGCAATAAACTCAAATGAGTTTAAAAGTGATATGTGCATATTAGTTTTTATAATCTTGTTCGGTTCCTTAGGGAATTCAACTTCAGGGCGGACACGCAAACTTATCCTCACAGAAATAAATAAAGAGGGAGCAATTTATCTGAGAAAAAATAAATACAAAAAGGCACTACCTCTATTGAAGGAAGGTTTCCAGCTTGGATGGGCTTATGAGAATCTGGGTGATTTTAGAACTGCGATCTCCTATTACAAGAAATCCAACTCTCTACTAAAGGGACATGCTATTTATCGCATAGCTCATTGTTTCAAGGAGTTAGAAGAGTATGAAAAAGCCGTGGATTATTATGAGAAATTAGTGAATGAGTTTCCTGATTTCGTTAGTCTCAACTGGGCTATGCGAGAAGTTGGTTGGTGTTATGAAAAACTTGAAGACTGGGAAAATGCAATAGATGTATGGGAATATGAGTTTGAGCCACCACTTAGCTGGTACAAGATTGCCGAACTTATTGAGAAAGCAGGAAATAACCCTCCTCGCTACGAAGAATCAACTCTTTCGCTTTGGCTCAAAATAGCAACTCAATATCCGAGTTCCAAATATGCCAGGTATGCAATAGAGAAATTGCCAGAAGATAGTTTATTACTTATTGGAAAAATCAATTACTTTGCGAAAAGATATAAAGATGCGGCTTCTTCTCTTGAAGGTGTGAGAGGAGGAGGAGAGTTTCTGGCAAAGAGTTTATACAAGCTTGGCAAATATAAATATGCTCGTGGAATAGCCAGAGGGTATAGACTTTGGTGTCTTGCAGGTAAATGTAGTGAAAAACTTGATGAATGCAAGGAAGCACTTCTTGATTATAACAAATCTCTTGACCCCGAGGCGCTATATTTGAAAGCTCGCCTTCTTGAAAAACTTGAAAAGCCAGAAGAGGCTATGATTGCTTATTGCAAAGTGCCAGAAAACACTTCATTTTTTGAGTATGCGAATTTTAGAGCAGGATTTCTCGCATTAGACCTTGGGCAATTGGATATTGCTTATAGATGTTTCAGGAAAACTCCCCAACCTATCTCTTATTATTGGTGCTGTCGTATAATGCTCAAAAAAGGAGATGACTGGAAAGCTCAGATTTACAAAGAGAAACTGGCAAAAGAATATCCTATATCTTATTATTCCTGGAGACTTGGTGTAGGAGAGGGATTTTTAAAGACATCACCAGCAAAATGGATTACCGAGCATTCTGATTGTGCCTTATCTTCTGATGAATATGAGAGATTTGAACGAGGCAGACTTTTAGTAGAGCTTGGAATCACAAAGTATGGGTTAGCTGAATTTAGAGCACTTTCGAATAACCAGCTTCTTAACTGGAAGATTGCAAAGCTTTTTCATATTCACGGATTAAACTGGCTTGCGATTTCGTATGCAAAACGAATCAAAATTAAGGGACCTATTCCACGAGAGATTGCAAAAGTGCTTTATCCATTGAGCTTTCTGCCCACTATCCAAAAAGAAAGTGAGGAACGAGGTATGGATAAATTCCTTATGCTTGCTCTTATAAGGGAAGAAAGTCACTTCAATCCAAATGCAGTCTCGTCTTCTAATGCTAAGGGACTTATGCAAGTCATACCACCAACGGGAAGATATATTGCCAAGAAATTAGGAGTAAGTAGATATAGTTTATTTCATCCTCAAACAAGTATTAAGTTTGGCACATTTTATATTGCTTACTGTCTTGAGACATTTAATGGGAGTGTAGAGCTTGCCCTTGCAGGATACAATGGAGGACCTCACAATGTTGAAAAATGGATGGCTGAAAGAGATACGACAAAAATGGATGAGTGGGTTGAGAATATCCCTTTTAAAGAAACGAGAAGATATGTGAGAAAAGTTGCCGGAAGTTACTTCGCTTACAAAATGTTATACGAATGAAACGGGTTATTGTTATAATTCTTGATGGGGTTGGATGTGGTGAGCTTCCGGATGCCTCAAAATATGGAGACAAGGGAAGTAATACTCTTGGTAATCTTGCTGAGAAGATTGGTGGACTTAAACTTCCAAATTTAGAGAAACTTGGTCTTGGGAATATAATTTCTATCCGCGGAGTTCCTCCTGCATCAACTCCTTTAGCTTCTTATGGCAAAGCAGGCGAGCTTTCTGCCGGAAAAGATTCAACAATCGGACACTGGGAACTTATGGGAGTTATTACAAAGAAACCATTTCCGACTTATCCGGAAGGACTTCCAAGAGCAATGCTTAAGAAATTTCAAGATGCTATCCCACAAGCTGGCACACTTGGTGGTGAGCCTGCATCAGGAACCAAAATTATACAAGAACTCGGAGAAGAGCATATCAAAACTGGCTATCCAATTGTTTATACTTCAGCAGATTCAGTTTTCCAGATTGCGGCTCACAAGGATGTTCTTCCATTAGATGAACTTTATAAAATGTGTGAAACTGCAAGAGCTTTATTCCCGAAAATAGGAAGAGTGATAGCAAGACCATTTATTGGTGAAAAAGGAAAGTTTAAACGCACTCCTGAGAGAAAGGATTATTCTATGCCTCCATCTGATTTAACTTTATTAGATATGCTTAAAGCCAACGGAAAAGCTGTAACTACAATCGGCAAGATAGACTATCTATTTGCAGGCAAAGGAATAACTCAAGCTATTCATACCCGCAATAATCAAGAAGTGATGAAAAAAATTCTGGAGGTTATGCAAAGTCAGGAAGAAGGACTTGTTTTTTCTAATCTTGTAGATTTTGATATGCTGTGGGGACACAGGAACGATGCAGAAGGATTTGCAAGAGGACTTTCAGAATTTGATAAGTGGTTCCCGAATCTTTTAAGCAAATTGAAATCAGAGGATATATTGTTCATAACTGCTGACCATGGAGTTGACCCTACTACTTCTTCAACCGACCATTCCAGAGAATACATTCCTATATTAGCGTATGGAGATATGATAATCTCTGGCGTAAATCTTGAAGTAAGAAAGAGCTTTGCAGATATTGGAGCTACAATAGGAGAGTATTTCGGAGTAAAGACTATCGCAGGGAAAAGTTTTTTGCCAAGTATTTCTTGATGTATTCAATCTCTGTTCCGGAAGAGTTTTGGAAATTCCGGAATAAATTTTGGAAAAAAACTTGGGAAAAAAACTTGACGCGTATTTCATAACCTTTTAAGCTATAAAGAGTTATTTATGAAAAAAC
>JAUWHX010000048.1 GCA_030605695.1 bacterium
GTAATATAGATTGGAGCAAGTGCAGTTCCAATTCCACAAGTCGCAAGAGCCCCGGCATTGCAATGAGTAAGGATTTGAGCTTTTTCTGGAATAAGAGATGCTCCATTTTTCCCTATTTGCTCACACAGAAGTTCGTCTTCTTTTTTTATTTTATGAGCTTCTTCAAGGATACAAGATTTAAGTAAGAGCAGTTCGCGAACTGAATCTACAATCTTTTTCATTCGGGTTAAGGCAGAAAACAGGTTATATGCAGTTGGGCGAGTTTGTTCAAGGAGAATAATTGCGTCTTCAATCTCTTTTATATTTTTTGCTTTCTGTGCAGCAAGAGCAACTCCATAACCAGCTACTGCTCCTATTAAAGGAGCTCCTCTCACTCTAAGCATGTTTATCGCCTCTGCTATCTCTTGAACAGTATTTATATCTTTGTAAATTACTTTTCCGGGGAGGAGAGTCTGGTCAAGGATTCTAATCTTTCCGTCCTTCCATTCAATGGTAGAAAAGTTTAACTGCATATAAAAATAATACTGTCAAGTTTAGAACTGTCAATAAAAATTTCAGATTACAGCAGATTACGATTGTAGAGTTTAAAGGTTTAAGAGTTTAAGGGAATTACAGATTTAACCACTCACAGAGTCTGTCGCAGACTCGTATGAGAGAATTGTGTGACTCTGGAAAGCAAAGAGGGCTCTCCGTAAACCCGGAGAGCCCACACAAAAGCTTATATTCCTGACGTCGTAAGTGTACCAGTTATGGAACTGGAATTGATGACCCCGATGGCGTACCAGTTATTGCAGTTGTACCGTTATTCTTTGCTTTCACTACTAAAGTATAAGTATCTTTATCGCCCGCATAACTAAAAAAATTCTTACCGTCCCAGTTTGATCCATCAGGCAGTGACATATATGGGCCCCCACCAAGAGCAGCAGGCATTA
Source organism: bacterium (assembly GCA_030605695.1). Classification (GTDB taxonomy): domain Bacteria; phylum Hydrothermota; class UBA3073; order JACQXS01; family JACQXS01; genus JAGMCN01. The sequence goes on from JAUWHX010000048.1 coordinate 933, forward strand.
CAAGCGCAGCTACCAACGTTGCATAGTCAGCAGCATCAGCAGTAAGCACATAACTCGAGTAATCTATCTCATACAAGCCAAGAGCCTTTCTCACTGCATCAACATCAGCCTGTGCAGCACCTATTCTTGCCCTATCTTGTGCTCCCATAAATCTTGGAATAGCAATAGCGGCAAGAATACCAATAATTACAATCACCACTATAAGCTCTATTAAGGTAAAGCCTTTCTTGTTCATTTTACTCACCCCCTTTCACTTTAACTTTATAGCAAATTTTGTGCCAGATTGGTTAAAAGGTTAAGTAATTAATGGGTTAAAGAGTTAAATGGTAAGCATTTATAAATATTGCTGGACTAACTACTACTTAATTATGAACTAAAGTTTTATCGGAAGTATTTCCGTTAAACTGGAAGGTATGAAATAATGTAGGTTTATTAATGTGTAACTTTTTGGGGTGTAGCAGTAAAAAGGGTGCTATTAATATCTTTGGCTCGGCACTCAATTGTATATGTATGTGCCCAACTATCTCCGCACGAGGGACCATCGTATTTGAAATTTGTAAAATTGTTAGACTCGTTATTATTTATGACTTCTGGTAAAGTTGATATATACCAATTGCCTGCAAAGTCTTTAAGTTGCGCCCGCAACCATAACCAATTCTTGCCTCAACCTCTGGGGTATCCGGAATGGTCTATTTCAAAGAATGCAAGTGATTGTCTTATCAAATCGAGGTCTGATTGGCAAGCTCCTATCCTTGCTCTGTCTTTAGCACCCATAAATCTTGGGATAGCAATGGCAGCAAGAATACCAATAATCACAATAACCACTATAAGCTCTATTAGGGTAAAGCCCTTTTTGTCTTTCATTTTATCCCCCTCATTTTAATATTATAGCAAATCCTATACCAAATTGGTTAAAAAGTTGAAGGAGTAAAGGGTTAAAGGGTTAAAAAGTAAAGATTTATAAAAATTATTCAACTATTTTCCTTGTAACCGATTATCAGCATTTAATGGAAGTATTTTCCGTTAAGTTTCCGTTAAGAGAGGTATTACAGATTACAAAAAAGATTAACCGCAGAGGACGCAGAGAACACAGAGAAAAGAAAAATTATATTAAGGGTTCAAAGGTCTAAGGGAGGGGAGGGTAGAGTATAGTAGGTGTTCTTTTTTGAGGTGCCTTTGCGGGTGATGAGTTTTTTGTTGGCAAGTGCTTGTAGGTCGTTTCTTATCATTCGTTGAGAGATATTAAAGAGGGAACTACAAATTTTGGAGGTTATTTTAGGATTGGAATGTAGGTATTGTAGTATTTGTTTTTGGCGGTCAGAGAGGTTTATGGTCCGATAGTCGGATGCTGAATGCTGAATGTCAGATGTCAGATGTCGGGTGTCGAGTGTCGGGGACAGAATGCTGGGAGTGGATTCTTTTATTTTGTCTGGGAGGTCCGGAACATCAATTATAGAGCTTTCTGTGAGAATTATTTCTCGTTCTATTGTGTTCTCGAGTTCTCTGATATTGCCGGGCCAATTGTAGGAAAGCAAGAGTCTTGTAGCCCCTGATGAAAACTTTTTAAGAGAAATCTTGTGTTTAGCACTACATTTTTTCAAGAAGTGATGTATAAGTAGTGGTATGTCTCCTTTTCTATCACGGAGAGGAGGGATTTGAACAGGAATGACATTTATACGGTAATAAAGGTCTTCTCTGAATTCACCTTGTTGAACCAATTGTTCGAGGTTTCTATTTGTAGCAGTGAGGAGACGGACATCTACAGGAATAGAGTGAGTTGAGCCAACAGGAGTAATTTCGTGTTGTTCAAGGACACGAAGGAGACCAATTTGAATTTTCTGTGAAGCAGTGGAGATTTCATCTAAGAATAGAGTTCCCTGATGAGCTGTTTTGAACAAGCCATCTTTATCGCGGGTAGCTCCGGTAAAAGAGCCCTTTACATATCCGAAGAGTTCAGATTCAAGTAGGGTTTCTGGGAGAGCACCGCAATTTACAGGTATAAAAGCGTTTTTAGCTCTTTTGGAGAGACGATGGATTTCACGAGCTACAAGCTCTTTGCCAGTGCCTGACTCTCCCTGAATAATGATAGTTGAATCAGTTAAAGCAACTTTGCGAACGAGGTCCAGGACATTTTGGAATGTTTCAGATGAGCCTACAAGTTTTTCAGTTATTTTCAAGGAAGTTATTTCATTCTGGAGTTTTATATTTTCTTGTTTCAGGAGGTAAGTTTTAATAGCGCGATGGATGACCAATCTAATTTCCTCAAGTTTGAAAGGTTTAGTAACATAATCAAAAGCGCCTCTTCGCATAGCCTCAATAACAGATTCAAAGGAGGCATAAGCAGTGATAAGGATAACAATAGCAGCAGGGTCAAGTTTTTTTATTTGTGACAGGAGTGAAAGTCCATCAAGTTCTGGCATGCGGAGGTCAAGTAATATAATTTCAGGCATCCAATCTTGTAGGATTTTCACGACTTTAGTTGGGTCTTGAGAGATATAGACCTTATGACCCTCTTTATTAAGCATAACTTGAAGGAAGTCGCAAACTCCCTTTTCATCATCTACAACAAGGATACGAGACATAATTATAGTTTACAGATTATAGATTGCAAATTACAGATTAAAAAGTAACTTATAGTAACTTGTTGAAACTTATAGTAACTCATTGAAAGCATTTAGCATTTATAAGGGAGATGGATTATGAAACAACTCCCTTTCCCAAGTTTGCTCTTAACCTCTACCCTGCCTTTATGTGATTCAACGATTTTTGAGACAATTGATAAACCGAGCCCCGTTCCACCTTTTCTTGTAGTGTAAAAAGGCGTAAAGACTTGTTGTAGTTCATGGTCAGGGATTCCAGGACCTGAGTCCTGAAAAATAATGACTGTTTCGTCTGAACCGGTAATCATCTGCTCTTCAAAGATTGAATATTTATGGGAAGGTGGAATTATTTTTATTTTGAGTTTGTTGGACACAATAAATTGTGTCCCTACATTTTCAGGTGAATTCATTGATTGGAGAGCATTGATTATGAGATTTAAAAAAACAGTTTTTATTTGTTCCCTGTCTAAAATGAGTTGCACTGGGGAATTGCGAATAAACTCTATTGGGATTTCATCAATGTTCGCAAGCTCAATTGATTCGTTTATAATTTCACCAACTTCAACAAGTTCAAGGTTTAAAGGAGTAGGTTTGGTGAAAGAGAGGAAGTTTGTAACTATAGTATTTAAGCGTTCGGATTGAGATATAATATTGTCTATAAGTTTTTCTCTTTGTTTTTTGGGGAGCCCTTCTTTGATGAGTTCAGAGGAACCTTGAAGAGCGGCTATAGGATTTCTTATTTCATGAGCAAGGTCACCCGAGAAACTACCAATAGTCGCCAATCTTTCTGTGACTTTAGAGTCTGTGAGGTCTTGGAATATGAGGACTATTCCTCTTTGTTTTCCGCGAGTAGTCTTAAGTCGTGATATATTGAGTCCTAATATTCTAGATTTAAAAGCAATTTCTTGAAATCCTTCTCTGAAATTATCATCTAATAGTTTTGCGAATTCGTCAGGTAGTTCTTTAATGTTTTTATGTATGGAAGTTTTCAGGATTTGTTCAGCAGATTCATTTTTATAGAGTAAGTTGCCGAGATGGTCAATAACAATTATTCCGGAATTTATTGATTGAAGTATAGTTGAAGTATCCAGTTTAACCTGTTCAACCTCTTTTCCTTTTCGGCGAAGTTGTTCAGCCAGGTAACCCGATGTAACTGCAACAAGATAAAAGAAAGTAGCCTGGAGATAAAGCCGCATATAAAGTGTGTAAGGGTCTATTTCTTGAGATGCTGGGAAAATCATAGGAATAATTTTATGGTATTCTAAAAGAAGGAGAGCGGCATAAGGCAAAATGGAAAATGTAGCAATAAATACTCCTCCCTTAAGAAAGAAGAAGATACTTCCGACTATCACCGGAAAGAAGTAAAGGAAATAGAACTCTGACTGAATACCTCCGGTGTAATGGATAACTCCAGTGATAATAAAAGTATCAATAATTATGCTAATCCAAAGGATGAAATTAGTAAGTTTTTCTTTTTTAAATGCGATGTAATATGTAAAAGTGAGTATGTAAGTAATTGTGATAATAATCCATAGAGGAATGGTAGAGTCTTTAGGAAGGAAATAGATTCCGATTCCCAGAATTACTGAGATAGCAATTATTCTGAACAAAGATACCCATCTAAATGGGTTTTGGACATCTGTTTTCATCGTTAAAGCACAATAAGACTAAATGCTGAATGGTTTTATTGCACTATTGCTGCCATTTCGAACATAGGGAGATACATTGCGGCAAGGATGACACCGACAACTCCGCCAAGGAAAACAATAGTAATTGGTTCTATAAGGGAAGTAAGAGTAGCAACTGCAGTGTCAACTTCCATATCATAAAAATCAGCTATTTTTTCAAGCATTTCTCCAAGTGAACCACTTTCTTCGCCAACTCTCACGAGGCTAATAACAAGAGGAGGGAATACCCCTGATTCTTCAAGGGGACCGGAAATAGTTTTTCCTCCACTTATGCTTTCTTTTGCTTGAAGGACTGCTTCTTCAATAATTTTATTTCCCGCAGTAGTGGCTGTAATCTCAAGTCCGGAAAGTATAGGGACTCCGGATGCCGTGAGTGTTGACAAGGTTCGAGAAAATCTTGCGACAGCGGCTTTTCTGATAAGTGGACCAAATAATAGTACATTTAGCGTAAAATTATCAAATTGTCGTTTGCCTCGGTCGGTTTTAAGATAATAACGGAATCCAAAAATCATAGCAATAATGGAACCAAATAGCAGAAAAAATTTACTTCTTATAAAATTTGATAGCCCCATAACAGCTCGGGTTAATGCAGGCAATTCTGCTCCGAGACCTTCAAATAATTGAGCATAAGTAGGCATAATAAATGTCAGCAAGAAGAAAACGGCTCCCATAGCAACCGTAAATATTACAGCAGGATAAGCCATAGCACTTCTTATCTTCCCTTTAAGTACTTCCGACTTCTCCAAATATTCTGCTACGCGAGTAAGCGTAATATCCAAAACTCCTCCCATTTCTCCTGCTCTTGTCATTGATACATAAAGCGTATCAAAAATTGCAGGGTGTTTTGCAAGAGCAGCAGTCAAGGTGCTTCCTGTTTCTACACTTCTGGTAACTTCAAGTATTATTTGTCGGAACCTTTTATGTCGCGTCTGCTCTGAAAGTATCTCAAGGCATCTAACTATTGGTACACCCGCCTTTATCATTACCGAGAACTGGCGAGTAAAAACCATTACTTTTTTCGATGGCACTCCTCTCTTAAACATTTTTTTCCTTTGTTCGTTTTAATTCGTCAGGACTTGGGGATGCTCGTTGAGCAATTTTCCAAGAGAGAATTCCTCGTCTTACCAGTTCTGCGAGTGACACATTCATTGTTTGCATTCCAAATTGTCCTGATGTCTGAATAGTTCCATATATCTCATGTACTCGATTATCTCTTATAAGTGCCCTTATTGCAGGAGTTATTGTCATTATCTCAAGTGCAAGGCAAAGTCCTCTCCCGCTTGCTCTTGGCAATAGTCGTTGCACTATAACTCCCTCAAGTGTTAATGAAAGCTGTGTTCTTATCTGTCGTTGCTGATGAGCCGGGAAAACATCTATCATTCGATTAATAGATTCTGTTGCTGAGTCAGTGTGGAGTGTACTAAGAACAAGATGTCCTGTTTCAGCTGCAGTGAGAGCACTACCAATGGTTTCAAGGTCTCTCATTTCACCCACAAGTATTACATCAGGGTCCTGCCTGAGTGCATATTTCAATGCAATGGCAAATGAATCTGTATCCTGTCTCAATTCACGTTGTTGAACCAGTGCTCGTTTATGCTCATGTATATACTCAATTGGGTCTTCTATTGTAATTATATGGCAAGCACTCTCTTGATTTATTTTATCAAGCATAGCGGCTAATGTTGTTGATTTTCCACTTCCAGTAGGTCCTGTTACAAGAATAAGTCCTCTTGTTTTTCCAATCATTGAATCCACAATTAAAGGCAAACCAAGTTCTCTCATAGTAGGAATCTCAAAAGGAATTCGCCTCAAAGCACAAGCAATTCTACCTCGCTCCATAAATGCATTTCCTCTAAATCTCGAGAGTCCTTCAACAGAAAAAGCAAAATCTACCTCCTTGTGTGCCTCGATTTTCTCTCTCTGCTCTATTGTTAAAAGTGAATAAATGAGTTCTTTGCAACTTTCAGGTGTTAGCGGAGCATCATCAGATGGTGTGAGTTGTCCGTCTATACGGAATTCAGGTGGCACTCCTGAAGTTATATGTAAATCAGTTGCATCTTTTTGAACTACTTTTTCCAATAAATCATGTATAGAAATCATATAATTTATACTACGCTTGTTACCCGCAGAACTTCTTCCAATGTAATTTCTCCCTTTTTAAATTTTAAAATAGCCATATCTCTTAATGTAAGCATACCCTCTTTTATTGCAGAATCTTTTATTTTAGTAGCAGATGCCTTTTCTAATGTCAACTCCTTTATTTTTGGGCTCATAGTCATTACTTCGTATAACCCTCCTCTACCTTTGTATCCATTATTACATTCAGAACAACCTTTTCCGTAATACGGAGTAATCTTATCTATTTCCCCAGCAGGTATACCTACCTCAAGAAGTGTTTCACGAGGCACAGAGGTTGGTTCTTTGCATTTAGGACATATTTTTCGCACTAATCTTTGTGCCACTACTAAAACTAATGATGAACTTACCAGAAACGGTGCTATTTCCATATCTAACAATCTTGAAATAGCACTTGGAGCATCATTTGTATGTAAAGTAGATAAAACTAAATGTCCTGTTAATGCTGCTCTTATTGCTATTGAGGCAGTTTCATGGTCTCTTATCTCTCCCACCATTATTATATCCGGGTCTTGTCTTAAAAAACTGCGCAATGCAGATGCAAATGTTAAACCTACCTTTTCTCTCATCTGAACTTGATTTATCCCAACAAAGTTATATTCAACAGGGTCTTCTGCTGTCATTATATTCGTGTCAGGTGTATTTATACGAGATAGCGCACTGTAAAGTGTTGTTGTTTTTCCACTTCCAGTAGGACCTGTTACAAGTATTAATCCATACGGTGCTTGAATCGCTCGAAGAAATTTATCCAATCCATCTTTCTCAAACCCTATTTTCTCAAGGTCAACATTCAAAGCACTTTTGTCAAGTACCCTCATCACTATCTTTTCACCATAAAGTGTTGGTATACTTGAAACTCTAAGGTCAACTTCTTTCTCTCGCAATCTCATTTTTATTCTGCCATCTTGCGGGATCCTGTGCTCTGCCAGGTCAAGCGTTGCCATTACTTTTATCCTTGATATAATTGAGTTCTTTAATTTAAATGGAGGAGAAGGTTCCTCAAAAAGGACACCATCTATTCTCGTTCTCACCCGTAGAATCTTCTCATAAGGTTCTATATGTATATCTGATGCTCCTTTCCTTATTGCTCCTGCTATTAGTGAATCTACATATCTTACTACAGGGGTTTCCTCTATTGCTGCCTCAAGTGCCTTCATATCTGTGCTATCCTCCTCTTCCTTTACTACTTCCAATTCCTCATCTTTCATATATTTCATTATTTCATCTATATCATCTTTTGTCTCATAATGTTGATTCATAAATTCTTTTATTTGTCTTCTGCTTACTATATATGGCTCTATTTCATAACCGGTAACGAACTTTATATCATCTATTAAAGCAATATCTGTAGGGTCTACCATTGCTACTCCAAGAATTTTTCCTCTCTTTTTTATTGGAATGCACAAAGACTTTTGCGCAAAGTCCTCGGGAATCAATTGAATTATTCCATCCGGGACCTCAAATTCAGAAATATCTATATTTGGAACTCCAAGGTATTTACTTAAGAACTCAATGAACTTATCTTCCTGCAAAATATCCTGCTTCACAACTGCTTCTTCAAGACTATCCTTAGAAACTTTAAAATGCCTATTCAGTTTATCTGCTTCTTCCTTACTAATAAGATTAGCTGATACCAATCCCTCAACTATTTTTTCCTTCTTCTTACCTTTCATCTCTTACATATTTTATCTCGTAATTTTAATTTGTCAATTAAAAATCACAAAATCAGAGATTAATAGAAATTTGTCCACAGGATTCTACGAATAGAAATTAGTGGAGATTTCACAAGTAATTCCCACTTAATTTCTACCAGTCTCTATAAATTTCTATTTGCGTTTTGTATTTTAAACTTTTGGTCCAACTTTTGAGATTGAATAAACTTCAGGAATAAGATAATCCTTAATAATAGAACGCAAGACTTCCTCATCCACATTTTCTATATTCTTTATTGTTTCCTCTAAAGAAATATTTCTATTCAAGTGCATCTCATTGCTTAAAAGACGCATCAGGTGAGATGTCATAGACTCAAGACTTAACATTAAATTTCCCTTTAAATGCTCCTTAGTCCGTTTGAGCTCTCCAAACTCTAACCCATTTTTGTTTAATTTTCTGAATTCATCCCAAATACATTCTATTGCAATTTGCACATTTCTGGGGTCAGTAACAAAATATACGGCAAAAGCTCCTGTGTCAGAAAGTAATTCCATAAAACTCGTAATCTCATAGACAAGAGCTTCTTTTTCACGAAGCCTTTGGAAAAGTCTTGAACTCATCCCGCCGCCTAAAAAGGTATTTAAGATAAGCCATGGATACCTGAGTTTATTTTTATACTTAATAGTTATTGTTCCAAGAGCTACATGAACCTGTGAAATATCCTTTTTCCTTAACTTCTTAAACTTTGGGGCAATTTTTTGAAATTCATTCTTTATTCTTGACTCTGCTTTTCCTTCAAATTCAAGAGATGACCCTACAAGCTCAACAAGTCTATTATGTTCAATATTACCCGATGCTCCTATAATTATATTAGGTCCTCTGTAATGCCGTTCTTGAAATTTTAAAATGCTTTCACGGTTAAATTTATTGATATTCTCTTCAGGTCCCATAATTGAGCGAGAAAGCGAATGAGGTTCAAACAAACAAGAAGATAAAAGATGTAGAGCTTGGTCAGAAGGAGAATCATTAAAACTTTTTATTTCCTCTAATATTACATTTCTTTCAAGCTTAATTTGTGCAGGGTCAAATTTAGAATTCTTTAAAATATCAGCTATTAGTTCCCATACCTTGTCAAGATGTTCATCCAGAAACCTCGCGTAGTAGTAAGTAAATTCTTTTGTTGTAAATCCATTAAGCTCCCCTCCTATTTCATCCATTTCTATAGCAATATCTCTTGCCGACCTCTTCTCAGTGCCTTTAAAGAAAAGATGCTCAATGAAATGAGAAAGTCCATTCTCCTCAGGGCTTTCGTCTCTTGATCCCCGAGTAATGCAAACTCCAAGTGCCACAGAATGCACTTGAGGAACTTTTTCTGTAACTACTCTTATCCCGTTGGGAAGAACACTCTTGCGATAAGCCATTTAAGATTCGTTATTCGTTAAACGGAAATCGTTAATCGGGATGGATTATACGAACAACGATTACACGATTAACGATTTTAATGAAGGAGAGCTTTGCGTGAAAGCTGGACTTTACCTTGTTCATCAATCCCTAACACTTTTACCTGGATTTCATCTCCAAGTTTCACTTCATCTTCTGGAGTTTTCACTCTATAATTGGCAAGTTGTGAAATATGAACCAGACCATCTTTGCCAGGTAAAATCTCGACTATCACTCCAAAAGGAAACATTCGCGTAACTTTCCCAGTATAACTTTTGCCAACTTCAACTTCTTCTATTATACCTTCAATTATTTTCTTAGCAGACTCAGTTGCTTCCCAGGTATCTGCACTAATTGTTACTTTGCCTTCATCTGAAATCTCTACCTTTGCTCCTGTCCTTTCTGTTATATCTCTTATAACTTTGCCTCCAGGTCCTATTACCTGACCTATTTTAATCTTCGGCACCGATATAACACTCAGTTTTGGAGCATAAGTTGAGATTTCTTTCTTTGGCTCAGAAATTACAGAATTCATATGTTCAAGGATTTTAAGTCTCGCTTCTTTTCCAGTTTTAAGCACACGTTCAATTACATCAAGTTCAAGTCCTTTAGTTTTAATATCAAGCTGAATCACATTTAATCCTTCTCGGGTACCTGCAAGTTTGAAATCCATATCTCCAAGATGGTCTTCTTCACCAATCATATCCACAAGTATAGTATCTTCCACAAGTCCAATTGACATTCCAGCAACATGAGATTTTATAGGAATCCCAGCGTCCATCAAAGCAAGTGACCCACCACATACAGTTGCCATCGAGGAACTTGCGTTTGAACTGAGAATGTCAGAAACAATCCGTATAGTGTAAGGAAAATCGTCTGATGAAGGAATTACTGGCTCAAGTGCATGTTCTGCAAGAGACCCATGTCCTATCTCCCTTCTTCCGGGACCCCGAAGCCATTTAACCTCTCCTACAGAATATGGAGGAAAATTGTAATGAACCATAAAACTTTTGTATGATTCACCTGTAAGTTCTTCTATTTTCTGCTCATCCATCACAGTACCAAGAGTTACTACTGATAGAGATTGAGTCTCTCCTCTTGTGAATAAAGATGACCCATGAGTCCTTGGCAGTAAACCTACTTCACAAGATATAGGTCTAATTTCTTTTAGTTTGCGTCCATCAATGCGAGATTTGTTTTCAAGAATTTCTTTTCGAACAATACCTCGTTTTATATCTTCAAATTCCCTTATTATATCGCGTTTCTCATATTTCCCTTGTTCTGAAGATTCTCCAGCAAATTCTGAAATGATTTTGTCTTTGACTTCGTGAAGTTTTGCACTTCTTGGTGAGCGTTCTTTGATTTTAAGTGCAGATTCAATATCAGGCAGGAATTTGCTTTCTATAAGTTGTTTTAATTCTTTTCCTTGCTCATCGAAAGTCCATTCTTTTGAACCATCAGGAATGTCTTTCTGAAATTCTATAAGCTTTTGAATTTCAGAGACCCCAAATTTTAGAGCACGAATAATAGTTTCTTCCTCAATCTCTTTGTTTTTTGACTCTATCATAGTTATTCCATCCTTGGAAGCTACTACTACAAGATTAAGTTTGGATTCTTCTCTTTCACTCGTAATTGGATTTAATACAAAATCATCGCCAATCAAGCCAACTCTCACGGCTCCTATAGGACATTGAAATGGGATATCAGAACTCCTCAATACAAAAGAAGCTCCTAATATTGCTAAAATATCTCCATCATTCTCTTTGTCCGATGACAAAACAGTTCCAATTACTTGCACAGGGATATTCCATCCTTTTGGAAAGAGGGGTCTTATGGAACGGTCTATAAGTCTTGAAGTTAAGGTTTCTTTGCCAGTGGGTCTCCCCTCTCGTTTGAAAAACCCTCCCGGTATCATACCAGCGGCATATTTCTTCTCTATAAATTCACAAGTTAATGGAAGAAAATCGGGTGGGGATTCAGGTGGATTTACATCTCTACAGACTGTAACAAGAACAATAGTATCTCCATATCTGACTGTACAAGAAGCATTTGCTGACAGTGCTAATTTGCCTGTCTCAATAGAGAGGTCTCTTCCCCCAAAGTTAAGATTCATTTAATTCTTCTTATGTTGAGCGATTTTATTATCTCTTCGTATCTTTTTGGCTCTTCCCTCAAGAGATACTTAAGCAATTTTCTCCTCTTTGCAATCATCATAAGAAGACCTCTCCTTGAATGTTTATCCTTCTTATGGACTCCCAGATGAGCAGATAAGTTATTCATTCTATCCGAAAGCAATGCAATCTGCACATCTGGAGAACCTGTATCTTTCGAATGAACTCTAAACTTTTTTACAAGCTCCTGTTTTTTCTCTTTCGTTATCATCTTTTCAATTCTAATTAAGCTTTATTCGTTTGTCAAGTTTTTTTAAAACTATATCTTTTTTATAATGTAATTCATCTTTTTCTGAGTAGTCAATATTAAAATGAAGACCTCTTGATTCTTTTCGTTTGAGTGCACACTCTATCACAAGCGAAGCAGTAGTTACAGCATTCCGCAACTCAATTAGTTGGAAACTAATCTTATGGGTCTCATAAATTTTTTCTATTTCAGATTTATATTTTAAAATCTTATCTTTTGCTTCTTTCAATTCCTTATCGTTTCTCACTATCCCAACTTGCTCCCACATCAGTTCTCTAATTTTTAATAAATAGTCTGAAATTACATCTTCTTTGCAGGGCTCTTTTTCAAGAGAATTGAAAGATTCAAGATTGGAAGATTGCAGATTCTTTTCTAATCTTTCAATCTTTGATATTCTAATCTTTGAATCCCCGATTGCTGTTTTAGCTGCTCTGTGAGCAAAAATAATTGATTCTAAAAGTGAGTTTGATGCAAGCCGATTTGCACCATGAACTCCTGTGCAAGCAGACTCACCAGTCGCATAAAGTCCTGGAATATTAGTTTTTCCATCTATATCTACAACAATGCCACCGCAGGTATAATGAGCTGCAGGAACAACTGGAATTGGCTCTTTTATTGGGTCTATGCTGAAATTGAGGCAAGCGTTATAGATATTTGGAAACTTATCAAGTATTTTACGAGACCCAAGCCCGGTAATGTCAAGAAGAACATAATTATCACCTCTCTTCTTTAGCTCCGAATGAATAGCTCTTGCAACTATATCTCTTGGAGCTAACTCTTTTCGGGAGTCATACTTCTCCATAAATGCATTACCATCTTTAGTCTTTAGAACCCCACCTTCTCCTCTTACAGCTTCAGAAAGGAGTAGTGCACGCCCATCAATTTTCTTGCCATAAAATGAAGTTGGATGGAACTGAACAAACTCCATATTTGCAATAGGTGTTCCTGCCCTATAAGCCATCGCTATACCATCGCCTGTGGCGATTCTGGGATTAGTTGTATGTAAATAAATGCTTCCTATTCCACCAGTCGCGATGAGAACAGATTTTGCAAAAAAAGGCAAGACTTTATTCTCGTGAGTATCAAAAACCCGGACACCTACACATCTTCCATCTTTTAAAATTAAATCCACTGCAAGCCAATTCTCAAATAAATCAACTCCTCGTTCCTGAGCTCTTTTAATAAGCGTTGTCTCAATTGCTTCTCCTGTCGCATCTTTTGTATGAACAATCCTCCGTGCCGAGTGCCCTCCTTCCCTTCCAAGGTCAAATTTGGCTCCACGAGATTTTGTAAATCCTACACCCAGTTTACTAAGCTCCTCAATTACTTGAGGTGCTTCAGTAGCCATTAACTTCACAGCATCAGGATTACAAAGCCCTTCACCTGTAAGTAATGTATCTTTAATATGAGATTCTATGGAATCAGCTGGAGATATGGCAGCAGCTATTCCCCCCTGAGCATAATTTGTATTTGTCTCGTTGCTCTCTTTTTTCGTAATGACAGCTACTCTACCATAATTTCTGGTATCAAGAGCAAATGTAAGTCCTGCTACCCCACTTCCTATGACCAAAAAATCAGTCTGCATTTACTTTACCCTCTGCTCTTATGAGTGTCCTCACACAATTGAGAGTACAGCGGTAGGTGTGAACTCTCACTTGTACCATTTAAATCCAGTCTTTTGTCAAGCCGTCAATTTTAAACATCAAGTTTATTGTGGCATCTAAAATATTTACAATCTTTAAAAATGTTTGAATCTCACCATAAGAAAGTGCTCTGTTATGTTTTTTCCGCTCTTTTAACCACTTATCTAAAACCTGATAACCACCAATTTGAAATTCCCAAATCTCCAGGGAAATATTGCCAAAGTATTGTTTGTCATTTATGAAGATTTTCCCTCCATCACCCTCAACATATCTAACTTTTTCAACTGCTCCATCCTTCTCTGACTCTATTTTAACAGGATAATTAGCAATATTTACTGCATAAGTCTTTCTCATTAAATGATGTTCAACTAATTCTAATCCTAAATTTGATAATTGTTTAAAAGTTTCCTCATCCTCTACAAAAGAGACTCTTGGAAAGTTTGTCTTAAAAAACTCAGAATACTTCACTCTATATGTTGTTGAATGCAAAACTGCATAGATATAGCTAAATATTTGTTCAGGAGTATAGGATTTATTATATTTTGAAGAAATATATTCTCTGAAACTATCCTTGAAATTTGCTAATTTATTTGAATAACCTTTGTCTTTAAACAACTTGTTTTGATTTTTATGTTTTTTATACTGATACAAAGGAAATACTGAAATATTTGCATAAGCACTTTCAAATAAACAACTTTCAGGAGGCATTGCTGTAACATACATATATGAAAATGGGTCGTTTTTATTCTGTCTTTTAGCTATAATGCCCAAATTGGGTTTGTTGAATTGTTCAGCAATTCTTTTCCCAGGCGTACCAATAAATCCTCTTGTAGTTCCTGTATAATATGTTATTCGATAATCAAAAGGGCGATATAGTATTTTCTTAATGTATTCTTTCTTTTTACCGCTGGTCAAGATATCATTTTTTGCATTTCTTATTTTCCAGTCTCTGGAGTCTTTTCTAAGTTTATATTTACTTCTTATTTGCTCTTCACGTAGAATTTCAAAGTCATCAAGCACTGGTTCTATATCTTTCTCTTCAAAATGAATTGTAATTTCATCTCGTTCTGTTTTTATACCAGTTCCTGACAACTCAAAAATATCCGACATAAGTATGTATTTTTCATATTTTTCCTTATTTGAAAAGTCTCTTTTTATAAACCAAAAATCAGGTTCTTTAGCAGGTAATTTCTCCCATTCAAGTGTATTTATATCATTTGAAAAAAGGAACTCATATTTTGGGTCCCGTTCACCATAAGTCTCATAATAAAAGACTTCGCAGTCCTTTGGTTCTTTATTCCGCTTTATAAAAAATGAAATAGAAACACCAACTCTTATATCAAACACATTTTTATCTTTGCTTCCATCAAGACAAGTTTCTTTTTTATTTGAGTTCCCATGCAAATTCAAGATATAAATTTCATCAAAACTGTTCTTCAGAGTCTCTCGCATCTTCCTATGCGTAAGTCCTTCAATAAAAGAATTGTTGCTAATGATTCCAATTACTCCTCTGTCTGTGTTTTCCATTTTCCAATGAGCATATCTGATGAATTTAATATAATCATCATCTAAATTGATTTTCTTTTCGCCCAATCCTTCTTTATATGTTTTTATAAGGTCTTTTATCCAAGGTTTGTTGTTTCTTGATTTGTTGTTATAGGGTGGATTGCCAAGAATAACTAAAATCGGCTCTCTAATTTTGATTTTATTTGCTTGTGAACCTTCTTCAGACAAGGTAGGCATTAAAAGATTTATTTTATGTTCGGCATTATCAAGCGTGTCTGTTAAAAATACTTTAAGGCGGTCAGAACCTTTTAGCTTATAACCTTTGTCTTTTAAAAATTGGGATAGTTTTAAATGTGCGACTGCATAAGGAGCAACTAAATACTCAAATCCATAAATATGTTCAAGTAAGTGTTCTGCAATAGCTTTTTCAACACTCCCCGCACTTTTCATTGAATTTAACTCCTCAAAAACAGTTTCAAAAACATAGACCAAAAAAGTCCCTGTCCCACAAGCAAAGTCTAGAACTGTTACAGAATGGTCAGCAAATCCATTTTGCTTGCCAAACTTTTCTTTAAGTATAATATTTAGAGAACTAATAATAAAACTGACTACTGCAGGAGGAGTGTAATAAACGCCTTTTGCCTTCCGTTTTTCTTTATCGTATTGTTTTAAGAAATCCTCATAAAAATAAATATAAGGGTCTTTTTCACCTCCTTCTTTCTTTTTAATTGAAAAGGAAAGAGTTGTATAAAGCAAATGTAGGTCAATATTGTTAATTACATTGATAATCTCTTCAAATATCCATTGTATATGGGAAGGTAGGGGATATTGACTAACAAACCTGAAAAACTCTTTTAAAAGAGCAAATGAACCTGAGATATTTTCGTGAGCACTTTCTTTAGTAATTGGTTTTTCATTATGCAAATAAGAGAGGAATAAACTATAGACAACAGTCTGAGCATAAGCATCGGCAAATTCATCAACACTTAAATCCTCAATAAGTGTATCCTTGAAACTTTCATAAAGTCCCCAGAACTCGTCCTTTGTGGATTTCTCTTTTTCTTGCTCTAACAATTCATTGATGTATTCTCTTAATATCTGTGCCCGACAGGCTAACTGAGCGGAAAGTTCTTTTGGAGTCCCAATCTTTTCAGGTGCCTCAAGGAAAAATTTATTAAATATTGCTTCAATATTAGCAATATTTGTGGGTTTCAAACTGCTTCGTCTATCAGAAAGGTCTGTTATATAAAATAAAGTTTCTCTTTCAGGCTTATCTTCATTTTTCAGCCATATAAATTCGTTGTAGTTTGTAAGAATGATATTAGGATTTAGTTGCTTGTATCTTTTTAGTTGGTCTTTGTCTGTTTTCAGAATATCATCCAGCTTCTCGCCGAGTTTTTTAACCTCAACATACCCAATAATACTACCACTTTTGACAATCTTGAAATCAGGTGCCCCAAATCCCCTTTCTCTTTTTGGCTCGTGAATTATGGTAATTCCTGATGGTTTTAAACTATTAAGTAAGTTTTCTAAAGGAGTTCGGAAAGTAAGTTCTGTATAATCGGGTTTAGAACAGGCGTGTTTTTTGATTTCATCAAAATAGATTTTCCACATAATAGAAGTCTCTATCTCTGCCTAACAAGTAATCTGTGGTTACTGAATTATTTGATTTAATTTCTCTACGAAGTAATCAAGTTCCTCGCGAGTGCGTTTTTCTGTTACTGCTATTAGAAGCTCATTAGTCCGCTCTTTATAGAATTTACTCATTGGCACTCCTGCAAAGATATTGTCTTTAAGTAACTCTTTCACAATTTGAGATGCCTCTATTGGTGTATGGATAAGAAATTCATTGAAAAACGGAGCATCATAAGCTAAACTGAATCCAGGGACTTCGGAGATTCTTTTAGCTAAGTAATGTGCCTTCTCGTAGCAAAGCTCTCCAACCTCACGAATCCCTTGAGCTCCCATTACTGTGAGATATACGCAAGTAGCGATGGCACACAGTCCTTCGTTTGTGCATATATTTGATGTCGCACGCTCTCTTCTTATATGTTGCTCGCGTGTTTGGAGTGTCATAACAAAGCCCCTTTTGCCTTCTACATCTTCTGTTCTTCCGATTATTCTTCCCGGCATTCGGCGAATCCATTCACGACGAGTAGCAAAAATCCCAAGCCCCGGTCCTCCAAAAGATTGAGATATTCCAAGAGATTGTCCCTCAGCCACAACAATATCCGCACCCCAGTGCTGGTGAGCACCCCAGTCCCCAGGCGGAGCAAGCATTCCAAGAGAAATTGGAAGCGGAATTCCTATATAAAGTGAGTTATTCTTATGAATCAAAGCTCCGAGTTCCTCAACTGGCTCAAGCACCCCAAAGAAATTAGGATGCTGAATCACAACACAGGTAGGGGCATATTGCGATATGCCCTTTTTAAGAGCATCTATATCCGTCCTGCCATCTTTAAGAGGAATACGATGCACTTTCCCAAGATAAGTCTCAACGCATTGTATATATGACGGATGAACCCCCTCGGAGATTAAAAT
Organism: bacterium; assembly: GCA_030605695.1. Taxonomy (GTDB): domain Bacteria; phylum Hydrothermota; class UBA3073; order JACQXS01; family JACQXS01; genus JAGMCN01. The sequence continues at coordinate 18,558 of JAUWHX010000048.1, forward strand.
CTCGCCCTCTTTCATAGTTCGTGCCATATAACAAGCTTCGGCAAGTGCTGATGCCCCATCATACATTGACGCATTTGCAACTTCCATTCCCGTAAGCTCGCAAATCATTGATTGATATTCATAAATCGTCTGAAGTGTCCCTTGAGACGCCTCTGCTTGATAAGGAGTGTAGGCAGTGTAAAATTCCGGTCTCCTTATCACATAATCCACTGCTTGAGGGATATAATGGTCATACGAGCCAGCCCCAAGAAATGAAATACACTTATCCGTGCTTATATTCCGCTCCGAGAGTCCCTGCATCAGCTTTTTAATTTCAAGCTC